>CAYFSL010000006.1:54956-64791 GCA_964345835.1 uncultured Peptoniphilaceae bacterium | reverse complement strand
CCCCGTATGATTTCTCCCTATATCAACATCAAAAATAATTCCTTAAGTGAATACTTCCTATAATAGGTCTTAATATAATAACTCCGACCAATAAAGACTATTTCAATATTTCCTTGGTCTATGGTAGTGAGGTAGGGGATTTTTAAATGGTCTAGGCGGGCCAGGGTTTCTTTTGAAGGATGGCCATACCTGTTGTTTTTTCCTGCCGATATAATTGCATATTTGGGGGCAATCGCTTGTAAAAAGTCCAGGGAACTTGCATTTTTAGACCCATGGTGACTTACTTTTAATATTTCCGCTTTCCTATCAGCCACTTCCATCTCGTTTTTTTCTTGGTCCCCCATAAAGAGCAGGTCTTTTTCGCCAATCCTAGCCCTTATTACCATAGAAGAATCATTTGATTTTATATCCTCCTTGCCATCATATACGACAGACAAGAAAATATTTCCTACAGTGAAGTTATCCCCCTTATTGACTAGGTCCGCTTTGATGGGAAGACTCTTTATATATTCACGGCCGATATAGAGCCTGTCTATGGCGATTAACTTATGTAGGCTATAGATATTTCCCACGTGGTCGTAGTCCTCATGGGATAAAAATACATAGTCAAGCTTATTAACCCCATTCTTTTTTAAATATTCATAGAGATCTTTTCCCGACTTCTCAGCCCTCATGATATTTCCACCAAGGTCTATCATGACACTTGTCCCCCTACTCCTTAGGAGAATTGCATCTGCTTGCCCACAGTCTATAAAATTTACCCTGGCGGTTACCAGTAGGCCCTTAAACGCATTAATTGAAAGGACTAAGGCAAGGGTATAGGCCATATAGTCATAGACCCTTTCCCTTTTTGAAAGCTTTATCCTATTTAGATTTAGGCTGGCTAAAAGGATAAAATAATAGGCAGGTACATAGATGGCCAAAAATTTTGAATAATCTAAATTAAAAACTTTAAAACTAGAAAAATATTCCACTAGCTGTAATACATATTGGGTCGCCCCATCTAATAGATAGGCTAGGAAAATGGGAAGAAAACTTCCTAAAATAAAGCTGGTAAAAGACAGGGTTACTAGTATTCCTGTAATAGGGACAACTAGTAAATTAACTAGGATTGATAGAAGGTTTATGGATCCTGTGTAATAAAGTTGGAAGGGAAGAAGGGATAATTGGATAGATAGGCTAGCTAGAAGGATTTTTCCAACGACCTTCACCCCCTTGAAGTTAGATATTAGCCTTGGAAAGAGATAGTTTATGCCAAATACTGCCGAATATGAAAACCACAGCCCCGGATTGTAGATATAATAGGGGTTTAATAAAAGAATTATAAAAAAACTCATCCCCACCTGGGTCAGGCTGTCACCAAGCTGCCTAGTTTCTATATAAATCCTCTTAAGTGAATACATCAAAAGAGCCCTAATAAGGGAAATGGGAAAGCTAATTACATAGCCGTAAGCCCCTAAAAGGGAAATAACTATTATGCTATATAGCTTCTTATCCTTAAAAAAATATACGCCTATCTTATCAAAAAGCCCTATAATTACCGAAAGGTGGAGACCAGATATGGCCAAGATATGGGATAACCCAATCTTATTGAAGTCATCCAGTTCCTCTTTACCTATAGACTTATCTCCTAGGACCAGGCTTTTAGCAAAGAGGCTAGCCTTTTTAGAAAGGCCTTTTTCAATATTGCTCTCAATGTATTTCCTAGCTTTTTGCCTAAATGTTAGGAGCTGGTCAGTCTCAGAAAGTTCCTCAATTGACCAAGCCTTTATAGCTATAAAGACCCTCCTAGATTTCAAATAATTCCTGTAATTAAAAGTCAAGAAATTCGCCCTTGAATCAACTAAGTCACAAGATATATTTGCTTGAAGAAGTCTTCCAATTTCATAGTATTTATCATCGTAGTAAACTGCCCTAAATCCCTTAGAGTCAGGTAGATTTACATAAGCTATATATTGGAAGGACTTATCAAAAGCCTTCCTATCTTCTATGGTTATCATCGTCCTAGTAAAATTCCTGCCCGCAAGCCTAGTCGGAGATGAAATTAGGTGGGCATTTCCCATGGAAAGCAATAAAAATCCTATCCCAAGTAAAAACCTAGTCTTTCTATTTAAAAGACCATAAATAAGGCATATTACAACTAAGGAAAACAAGTATCCATCGGGTATAATCTTCTCATAAATAAACACCCCTAAAAGCATCATCCCTGCTAAGAATATTATTGGCCTTTTCATACTTTTTACCTCTCTTTTGCTATAATGATATAAGAGGTGAGAAAATGAATATCAGTCCATATATAAATAAGACAGAAGGAAAAATAGTCCGTAGGCTTGTTAGAGATAAAACCCATATAGCCCTTGATAGAAATATCTCCCTAGATTATGACAAGATTAATTGCTTTAGGGAAGATATCCTTATCAACGGTAAGAAACCCCTAGATACATATAACTCAAGTCTTGGCATAGTCTATGTCCTAGACTTTAATCCCAAGGGCTTAGAGGTTACCCTGTCTGTAGACCATGAAAAAAGAATGACGATTCTCAAAAGTCTTACAAGTAGGTTTTTGATTGACCATGCTTTGAGAAAGCACCATGACCTAGAAGCCTATAATTTCACAACAGCTAAAGATATTTCATCCCTGGAAATTGACGGGGTCAAAAGTGAAGATGAAGCTGAAAAATTAATTATAAGCTTAGAAAAAATAATGAAAATCTATATCGAGTCGGGCTTGGAAATCATAGATGGAAACTCTAATTCTGGTCATAACACTTATATTCCCGGCATATATAAGGGGGCATATAAGTATCCTCATCTGTCAAATCTTTCAGAGATTGGCGACTTTAAAATCCCACACTATTATATCGAGGGCAATAAACTAACCCTCTACTATAATAATTAACTAAAAGTCTCACAAAATATTTTCATCATTGTTAAAAAAATGAAACTACTTGGAGGCCAATCCTCCTTTTAGTTAATTAAATATAGAATAGTCCTTCAAATTGGTCGATAAAGGTTAATAATTTTTCATATATTGCCTTCATTCTCCTATAATAGGTTGATTCGGATATGAAAATAGTCTCACAGATTTTTCTAGGACTCATTTTCCTTTCAAACTTTAATAGAACAATCTCTTTTTGTTCTTCATTTAACTTTTCAAATAATAAATCCCTTAGATGGAGCCTATACTCTAGGCTCTTCTTCTCTTCGAGAAGGTCTTGGGGATTTTTACCTACATCCTTCATTTCCATATACGCTATATAATCAGCTTTAGATTCCTTCAATACTAAATCCTCTAAATTATCGAGTTCCCATCTAATCTTAACCAAGCTATGCTTTCTCATTTGGTAATTACTAAATAAGTCATTAATAATTTTTTTTTATTCATTTGTATTAAGGCCCCCAAAGCAGGTCATCCTATTTATTATAGGATAAAATCTAATACATTAATACATCTACTACTAATATACCTTATTCTAATATGTTTGTTTCCCTTGATTTCAGCTATATTTTCCCTCCTTATAGGCTCTTATATACAAATCCAAGTAAAGTAATATATTTAAAATAAAAAAGAGCCGTTATGACAGCTCTAGTTTCTATAATTCAATTGTTTTGACATCCGCCTTTACAGAATAGATAACATCTTTTCTTTCAATAACTATATCAACTTTTTCGGAAAGGCTAGGGTCTGATTTTATCATGTTCAAAAGCTTCTTTGAAGGATTGATAGCAACCCCATGTCCCATTGTTTTAAGCATTGAGAAATCACCATTTGTATCACCATAAGCATAGGACTTGTCAAGGTCGATGTCATATTCATCCCTTATAGATAAAAATTCAAACTCCTTTGATAAGCTATCCCACATTTGAACAATTCTACCTGAAAATATTTCTTCATCGTCAAACAGATACCTTGTTCCCCTGTAGTCGGTTATTCCATACCTTTTCGCAAGCTTTTCCACCAAAAAGTCTGGCGATCCAGAAATGAAAAATACCAGGTGTCCCTGTTCCTTATGATACCTTATCCTATCTCTAGTATACCTATAGACCATTTCTCCACCCTCGTCTATTACCTGCTTGGCGGTAAAGTCGATAAGTGACCTGTGAAGGCCGACCAGCTTATCCTTGTAAACATTACTAACCTCGTCAAGGTAATCATCAAAGTCCCCATTTCTTCTTTCAAAGGCCTCATACTTTGGCTTTATAGAATTAATCCAGTAGACTTCAGGGATAATCCCATATTTAACCAGCTTTTTAAAATGCTTTATCAAAATTGATTCCCTAACAAAAGTACCATCTATATCGAAAAATGCAGCAATCTTTTTCATCTTGCCTCCGTCTTATTTTCTTCTTAGTTCTTTTAAATCTATCTTTTTAGTCTTATCTTCCCTTTCTTCTTTTTCTTTATAGTCAATCCTCTTAGTCGATTTTTCTTCAACTTCTTCTAGCTTAGGCTCTTCTTTTTCTTTGTTTTTTTCCTCTTTTTCTTTTTTTTTATTCTTACCAAAGTTGCCCCCTAATCCATCTAAAAGGTCGATTATTGCAGAAAAAGCTAAAGAAACTAGGGCAAATACAGTAAAATTAATACCCAGGCCTATAAAGTTAAGCCCAGAGGCTTTAAGTAGGTTTAGGTATCCACTAAATAATAGGACTATTCCTATTACAAGGGCTCCAAGTCCAGGAATATATTTTATCCATCTTTTATTGAAAAAATAGTATATTGAAAAAGATAGGACAAGTGCTAAAACAGCCAATATTGGTATAATAATTACATCCGATTTATACTTAGAAATAAGTTCTAATATACTTTTCATATATCTCTCCCATTAAATTCTTAAAATTTATAGGCTTCAATCCAGCCCAGTTCTTCCTCACTTAAGTTGTAGTCATCTTGATTTGTCAATACTTCCGCCTTGCCCTCTCTTACAACAAGGGTGTGTTCAAATTGGCAGGATATAGACCCGTCTAAGGTTCTTGCAACCCAGCCATTGTCGTCAAGCTTAATATTATATTTGCCAACATTTACCATCGGTTCAATAGTAATTACCATATTCTCAATAAGTCTTTTACCCTTGCCAGCTTCCCCATAATGTAGAACCTGAGGGTCTTCATGCATTTCTTTACCTATACCGTGCCCAACAAAGTCCCTTACAACTGAAAATCCAGCGGCCTCAACATGCTTTTGGATAGCGTTGCCAATATCACCCAACCTATTTCCTGCAATAGCCTGGTCAACACCAAGATCTAAGGATTCCTTAGTAACTTTCATAAGCCTTTCATTTTCCTCGCTTAAGTTACCTATGGCATAGGACCAACAACTATCAGCAAGGTAACCCTTGTAATTTACAACATTGTCTACGGAAAGCAGGTCCCCATCCTTCAGAACAACATCATTTCTTGGAAATCCATGGCAAATCTCATCGTTCAATGAAGTGCAAAGTGCATAAGGAAATCCCTGGTAACCCTTTTGCTCTGGGCTTGCCCCCTTGAACTTCATAAAGGCCTCTGCAAAATCATTAACCTGCATAGTAGTCAAGCCCGGTCTAATAATTTTGGCTATGGCTAGATGGGTCTTACAAAGAATCTCTCCAGCCTTTTTCATTCCCCTTATTTCTTCTTCACTTTTTAAATATATCATATCAATCTCCTATTACTTTTTTACCGCTGGTTAAGGCTATAAATCTCGGGTCATTGTAAAGGTTCTTAAAGTCTTCATCCTTCTTTGAATAGTCTTTTAAGGCCTCATCTAAATATATTGCCTCCCTAAGGTCAGCAACAGCCTTGTCCCTGTCCTTCATTTTACTATAAATACATGCCCTATTATAATATAAATAAGCCTTGTCGTCAGCATTTTTTATCCCCTTATTAAGAATATAGAGCGAGTCTAATAGCATATTTCTCTCGATATAAAGTGCCGACATATTTAGATAATTATTATTGTAGCTGGGATTTCTATCAATAGACAACTTATAGTTTTTTATAGCATCGGTCAAGCTACCAAGCTTCCCATATACTACCCCCTTGTTAAAATAAGGTCTAAAATAGGCATCATCTAGACTAATCGCCTTATCTAACATGGTAAGAGCCTTGTCATACTCTTTTAGGTTCTCATAGATTGCCCCCATATTGTTGTAAATCATGACGTCATCTGGGCTTAGCTTCATGGCCTTGCCATAATAATCTAGGGCAGAGGAATACTTTTTCTGTTCGTCATATAGGTTGGCTAGGAAAAAATAGGCCCTATCATAGGTCGAATCCATCTCAATGCACTTCTTATATGATTCTTCCGCCCTAGAAAAGTCCCCCATTTTTTCATATATCATAGCCCTTCCATACATAGCTGAAGGGTTATCCGGTTCTTCTTCAAGAATCTGATTATAAGCCCACAGGGCCCTTTCATCATCAGCAATATAATCATATAGCATAGCAGCATCGAAAAGAACATCAATCCTATCCCCATCTGAATCAGAAGCCAGTAAGGCCCTATCGATAAATGATTTAGCCTTGTTAAGATCTCCCCTCTCAAATTGTTCCCTAGCCATATGCAAAAAATTGTATACCTTAATATCCATCTTATATCCCCACAAATATATTCAATATCTATTCTTTTAATTATATCAAATATCACAAAATAAATACAAAAAAGCCGAGCTAAGCTCGGCTTTAATATATTTATTTGTATTCTACTATAATTAAGCTCTTAATTTCTTAGCTAATAGTGGAAGTACTTCTTCAAGATTTCCTACTATACCATAGTCAGCGTTTCTAAATACCTTTGCGTGTGGGTCATTGTTGATAGCTACTATAGTCTTAGCATCCTTAATTCCTCTTAAGTGTTGGATAGCTCCAGAGATACCACATGCGAAGTATAGGTCGCCTGTGAATTTTTGTCCAGAGATACCAACGTATCTGTCTAGTGGGAACCAATTCATTTCTTCAGCAACTGGTCTAGAACATCCTAGTGTAGCACCAACAGCCTTAGCTAGGTCTTCTACTAGGGCAAAGTTTTCTTTGCTTCCTACACCCATACCACCAGATACTACTCTGTCTGCTTGAGCAAGTGATCCCATTAGGTCGCCTTCTTTATCGAAAGTGTATCCGTCTTTCTTTAGAGCTTCTACTAATTTGTCTACTTGTTCTTCAGTAGATCCTTCAAATATAATTTCTTTTCTTGAGCCAGTAGGTCCTTGAGGTTTTTCTTCTCCCTTTTTAGCCTTGTTTAATCCACCAACCTTACCAAGGATATGAGTTGAGATAACTAATCTCATGATTTCTGAAGTTCCTTCGTAGATTGTAGTGATCTTAGCGTCTCTGTAGAATCTTTCAACTTCCATACCCTTTAGGTAACCAGAACCACCATGTAATTGAAGAGCGTCGTTAACAACTTCTAGAGCTATTTCAGATGCATACATCTTACATGCAGCAGCTTCCTTACCATATGGTACGTGAGCAGACTTCATAGCAGCAGCCTTGTAGATTAATAATCTTGCAGCTTCAATCTTTGTATCCATTTCAGCAATCTTGAATGCAAGTGCTTGTTGTGCAGCAAGTGGCTTACCGAATTGAACTCTTTCCTTTACATATTCAACAGCTTGTTCATAAGCACCTTGTGCAATACCAAGAGCTTGAGAAGCTATACCGATTCTACCACCGTCAAGAGTTTGCATAGCAATCTTGAATCCTTCGCCTTCTTTACCAAGTAGGTTTTCTGCAGGAACCTTAACGTCCTTGAATATTAATTCTTGAGTTCTTGAAGATCTGATACCTAATTTGTTATATCTTTGACCAAATGTAAATCCTTCCCATCCTCTTTCAACGATGAATGCAGAGATACCACGTGTTCCAATACCAGGAGTAGTAATTGCGAATACTATATATATGTCTGAAGAACCAGCATTAGTTATGAATATCTTATTACCGTTTAGTATATAAGAACCATCTTCTTGTTTAACTGCAACAGTTTGAGTTCCACCTGCATCAGATCCAGCATTTTCTTCTGTAAGACCGTAAGAACCAATCTTTTCACCCTTTGCTAGCGGTACTAAGTATTTTTCTTTTTGTGCATCTGTACCCCAGTCATTGATTGGGTTAGCACCTAGTGAAGTGTGAGCTGATAAAGTTACACCCCAACCACCGTCTACTCTTGACATTTCTTCAACTGCGATTGCATAGTAGATAGCGTCTAGTCCAGCACCGCCCCATTTTTTGTCAAAATAAATACCATGAACGCCTGGGATTTCCTTAGCCATATCCTTGAATTCTTGTTCTGGGAAATGCATTTCTAAGTCACACTTAAGTGAGATAGGTCTCATTACTCTTTCAGAATATTCCCTAACTTTCATCCTAAACTCTTCATGTTCTTTTGTTGTAGCAAATAACATTTTTTATCCTCCCTTTAATAAAAAACTTTAATAAAAAACTTTTTATAACTTATACCATGTTCAATTGATTGTCCAACCACATAGGAAATCATTTACACTGCTCTAGCAGATATGCTTATCTAAAATACGATCTTCATCCACCAATACCTGCTACAGCCATAGCATTTCATTATGATATTATGGTACTACAAATTTTTGCATTTGTAAAGGAGAAATGAAATCCTTTTCATGTTTTTACATAAAGTTAATATTATTTGCCAGGCCATTAGGTATACCCCCATTCTTTCACCTATTTCTAGACCTCTGCATAATAATCGAATTATTAACAAATATTAATCTTATCCTTTCATCTTGTAAATATAGGACAGCCTTTACCCATTCTCCATTTTTAAAAGGTACATCGATAAAGTACATGCCATTTTTATAAATTCTTTCCCTCTCAATGTAATCATTGATATCAACAGATATGTTGTCCCTTAGTTCCTTTAATGAAAGCCTGCTCAAGTCTCCAAGCTTTTTTCCTCTATACTTTCTCATAGCCCCTCCTCACTTATCTAACTTAATCGACCTCTACTTAATCCCGTATTTATTTTATATTATATACTTTTTATCGTATATTTCAAGTGTTTCTGTTTCAGACTATAATTATTTAACTATATTTTAGAAAATATCTTGATTATTATACGATAAAACGTGTATATTATAAGTAGGAGGGCTATATGAATATAGAAGATATAATAAAAAAAACAATAAAAGAAAAAGGCTATAGCGTCAGACAATTTTCAAAAGAAATCGATATGCCCTATACAACCCTTGTCACCATGCTACAAAATGGTATCGACAAGTCTTCACTTGCCAATGTTTCAAAGGTAGCCAGGGCTCTAGACCTACCAATAGGTGATTTTATAGAAACTACCCCCTATATGGAAGAGGAGAAGGATGTTAGAAATGTACCACTTCTAGGAAGGATTGCAGCTGGTTTACCCATCCTTGCCGAGGAAAATATAGAGGACTATTTCGCCATAGATTCTAGGATTAAGGCCGACTTTTGCCTTAAGGTAAGAGGGGACTCTATGGTAGATTTAGGAATTAACAATGATGATATTGTTTTTATTAAAAGACAGGCAAGCCTGGAAAATGGAGAGGTCGGTGCTGTTCTTATAGATGATGAAGCAACCCTAAAGACCTTTTACAAAAATGGTAACTCAATAATCCTCCAACCAGCCAACAAGGCCTATGAACCCATGGTATTTACCAGTGGGAATATAAGAATTCTAGGGAGGCTAGTTGCCTGCTTAAGCACGAATAAATAGTTAGCAACAACTATCGATTAAACGAGCATAGCTTGATACATAAAAACACCCATTATACCTATTAAAAGGTTTAATGGGTGTTTGACTAATATCTTAACAAGAAGCATAAAGTATGCTATCCCAATTATATTAAATTATTTTGCC
>CAYFSL010000006.1:32685-54856 GCA_964345835.1 uncultured Peptoniphilaceae bacterium | reverse complement strand
AAATTATTTTGCCTTCATGCTTTTGCTAGCTATTATATCTACGCCTGTTCCTAGAACATCTTCAATTACTGCCTGCCCGATAGCTATTGGAGCATCTACTCTGACTTTATTTATCTCTTTCATTACATCAAAAATCTTTGATTTATCTATAAGGCCATTACTCTTAACGGGAACTAGGTCTAAAAAACCATTATTCACCCTTACAGTTGAGCAAATAGACCTCATGGGCTTTGTAACCTCTTGAATGGCATACTTTTCGCCCCTGATACAGCTATTTCCACTCACTTGAATTTGCTCGTCAGATATCGCTATGTCTAGGTCACAGCCCATAGGGCATATTATACAGGTAAAATGTCTAGTCTCTGCCATTACTTTCCACCACCTTTACTTCAAGTTCATCTGATAAGCTGTCAAGGCTTTTTAAGTCTAGCTTTATCTTAACCATCTCCGATGGACTTACCTTCCTCTTCTTAATGGTTTTTATTAACCTATCTGATGATATAAGTTCAATTTCTACATCCTTCATTTCAGACCTTGGTCTAAATGAGAGGTCTACTGGATTTTTAGCCCCCTTATCTATGTAGTTAGGCAGTAAGTATAACAAGCCATTTCCTGCCCTAGTCTTTACCCTATTTTCTTTATCAATTCTTCGATCAGCTTTATCATAGGCCTTGATATATTCAGCTGCACTCTTTCCTGCCAACCTGGATTCTGCTGTTACAAAATCTACTATATCGTGTACATGCAAGACATTACCACAGGCAAATATCCCATCCACACTTGTTTGCATATCAGACCCAACTACTGGTCCCCTTGTCCTATTATAGATTTTTACCCCGGCCTTGATTGATAGGTCATTTTCAGGAATCAATCCTATCGATAATAGGAGGCAGTCGCAGGCTATGTATTGGTCACTTCCTTCAACTTCTATCCAGTCCTTATCCACCTGGCATATAGTGATTCCTTCTAATTTATCCTTTCCATGGACTTCTTTTATCTTGTGGCTTAGATAAAGGGGGATGTCAAAGTCATTTAGACATTGGGCTATGTTACGGTTTAATCCACTAGACCTCTCTCCTATTTCCACCAGGCACTTCACATGGGCTCCTTCTAGGCTTAGCCTCCTCGCCATGATTAGGCCAATATCCCCAGACCCGTAAATTACAACTTCCTTACCAGGCATCAGACCTTCCATATTTATTAACCTTTGGGCCATACCAGCTGTATAGATACCCGATGGCCTATAGCCTTCAAGGGCTACCGCCCCACCGCTTCTTTCAATACAACCCATGGCAAGTACTATAGCCTTGGCTCTTGCTTGAACTATACCCTTTTCATTTACGGCAAAGATTTCCTTATCTTCGCTGATATCGATAACCATAGTATCTAGCAGGTACTCAATGTATTGGTCTTCTACTTGGTCAATAAATCTTTCAGCATATTCTGGTCCTGTCAGTTCTTCCTTAAATTCGTGGAGGCCAAAACCATTATGGATACATTGGTTTAATATGCCCCCAAGTTCCCTATCTCTTTCTATAATAAGGATACTTTCAATCCCATTCTTCCTGGCCTCAAGAGCTGCCCCTAATCCCGCAGGTCCCCCTCCAACAACGATTAAATCATAATTTTTCATATCTACCTACTTTTATTTTCATTAGAAAATATATCCAATTAAAATATTTCCCCAATTAATATTTATTTGCTTATCCTATTAGATTCCTTTTATATGGTTTCGTGCAATATTTGACTTGGATAATTCCTTCCTTACATCCACTGGGTCAATGCCTAGCTCTCTGGCTAGAATTTCTATGACCCTCGGTCCACAAAAGCCTCCCTGGCACCTTCCCATGCCTGCCCTGACCCTTCTCTTAATTCCGTCTACTGTCACAGCTCCTCCAGGTCTTCTTATGGCCTCAACTATCTCTGCTTCTGAAACAGTTTCACACCTACAAATTATCCTTCCGTAGGCTGGGTTAGTCTTTATGGCCTCTTGTCTTTCTTCAAGGGACATAGAATTTATCCTTTTTATCGGCTCTCTTGTAGGGTTAAAATCTTCTTTTTTTACTAGATTTGCCCCCTCTTTTTCTAGCAATTCAACTATGTATTTGGCGATAGCGGGAGCTGATACTAGGCCAGGTGATTCAATGCCTCCCGCATGGATTAATCCTTTTATATGCTTAGATGGATAAATCATAAAGTCTCCAGTATCGGGCTTTGCCCTTACCCCAGTGAATACCCTTATGGTCTTACTAAAGTCTATATCTTCTACGGACTTTCTTCCAAGGTTTTCAAGAATTTCATAGGATTTTTTATCAGCCCTGGTATCTTCAGGGTCGTCCACTCTTTCTGAAGTCGGTCCTACCATAACATTGCCATCATAGGTTGGGGTCACAAGGACCCCCTTACCTTTTTCAGTAGGGGTCTGAAATAAGACTGTTCCAAGCTCCTTACCCTTAACCTTATCAAGTAACTTATATGTCCCCTTGGTTGGGAGGATTTTGAAATCATAATCTTCTGCCATGGCAGCTATCCTATCTGAATAAAGGCCTCCAGCATTTATAAGATACCTGGTTAGAAAAGTTCCTTTTGTAGTTTCAAGCTCTATTGCATCGCCTTTATTCCTAATCCCTGTTACCTTACATTCGGTAATAAAGCTAACTCCATTTTCTATGGCATTTTCCAGCTGTCCATAGCAGTAATTAAAGGGGTCAACTACCCCCGCCTGTGGACAATATAAGGCCTTAACCACCTTGGGAGATACCCTGGGTTCAATTTTTAAAATCTCTTCTTTGTCTATTATCCTAAGATTTTTAACCCCATTTTTTCTGCCCTTTTCAAGAAGCTCTTCAAGCTTGGTTATTTCTCCATCATCAAAAGCCAAGACCATGGACCCAGTCTGTTTAAAGGTAAAGCCCACTTCCTCACTGAGGTCTTTTAGGAGGTCTAGACCCCAAACGTTAAGCTTTGCCTTTAGGGTCCCAGGTTGACAATCATATCCCCCGTGGGCTATGGCTGAATTGGCCTTGGTTGTCTCTTGGCAGGCCTCAAGGTTTTTCTCTAAAAGCAGTATATCCCCCTTATATTTAGACAATTCTCTGGCTATAGAAACCCCGGTAATACCTGCCCCAATAATAATTATGTCGTGCATTTCAAACCTCTTCTAGTTAATTTTCAAAAATAATTAATGGTCATAATTATGTATGTAAAATGTTATTATGTTCACTTAACATTATATCACTTTTTCAGATAAGGGGTTTTTAAAAACAAAAAAGCTCATAACCACCTCATTAGTAGTTACAAGCTTTATAATGGCGTTCCCGAGAGGATTTGAACCTCCGACACCCGCCTTAGGAGGGCGGTGCTCTATCCAGCTGAGCTACGGAAACATGAATTATATTGTACAACTTTCGTCTTAAAATATCAAGCATAATTTATAATTGATAGTCGAGTGGTAGTTTTAACCACTCGACTATTAACTATACTGTTTTATTTCGACATATATTATACCAATTTATTCTAGATTAGGTCAAGTTTTTCAAGGGCCTTGTAAATCCCATCTTCTTGTATATGGTCTGTCACAAGGTCAGCTGCATCTTTTACCTCTTTTACAGAATTGCCCATGGCAATTCCTATACCTGCATGTCTTAGCATTTCAAGGTCATTTAAGCTGTCCCCTATAGCTATTGAGTCCGCTAGGTCTGCGCCAAAATAAGTCATAACGGCGTCTATACCTGTAGCCTTATTTATCCCCTTGTTGATTAATTCGGCAAAATTGTCGTACTTTATCAGTTCAAAATCTTCAGGCAGTCTAGCTTCAAGCCTGTCAAGATCTTTTGCTTCATTGGCATAAAGAAGGAATTTATTTATTTTTGTCGGTGCCTCTAGGTAGTCTTTGATCTTCCTGACATAAGCTGGCTGGATAGCGTAATGGTAGGGTTCATATCCACTTGGTTCATAGTCTAGGACACCTTCGATAGCTTCATATATCCTCTCCCTATAACCCTCATATATAGGGTCTGTAAAATAGGTAAAGGATTCACCCTCAAGCCCATAATTAATCCTTAATTCATCTAATAAGTCTGTAAGGTTCAAGACCTCTTTTCTATCGATTTCCTTGTCGAATATAAGATCGTCAGCGATTTTGATATAACTTCCTGCAGCACAAACAAATCCATCAAAGTTAAATTTCCTAAAGCTGGTCCCAAGCTCTGCAAAGGACCTTCCTGTATTTATAAAAATCTTATTGCCCTTGTCCTTAGCAAGAGCCAAGGCCTTAACGGTACTATCAGCAATACCTTCTTCCTTATCTAAAAGCGTGCCATCTATGTCAAAAAATATATATTTCATTTTGTCTCCCATTAAAATAATAGTTAATTAAAATAATTGTAATAAATCAGATAAAAATTTTGAGATTCTTTCGAAAAACATGCTTAAACCATTAAGTCTAGGTTTATAACCTCTATTCACAAGGTTAACTTTCCCAAGTTCTTTCCCCTTATACTTTATCATAGCCTGGCCAAGAATTTGACCATCCTTATAAGGAGCCTCTTTCCCTTCATAAAGTTCGTAGCTTATCTCTACCTTGGAATTTTTGCTAAATATTCCCTCCAAACTTTTTTCAAAATACAAAGGAAAGCTTCTGTCTCTTGAACCTTTCGCTATATAGTCAACGACAGGTCTTTGTTCCTTATATGAAAGTAGGTCTCTGTAGCGGTAGGAATTATTTACATAGTTTACCAGGTCTGCTGTAGCCTTTTTCCTAGTCTTCTTTGTGTCAGCCCCATATACAACAGTGATAATCTTATATTTTTGACCTTTGTCAAACTGGTTCATATCTACGTATCCTATGAAACAATTACCTGCTTCATAGGTGGTCCCCGTCTTAAGCCCTAAAAGCCCAGGAACAAGGGTATCGATATTATGAGTCTTTTGCCCGTAGAAATTCCTTTCTGGCATTGAAAGGCCTTCCATCTGTGAGTATTCCTCAATCTCTGGGTACTTCTTAACTATATGTTGGCTTAACTTAAACATGTCCTTGGCAGACATCATGTTATAGCTTTTTACAATCTTATCATTTGATTTTTTTTCAACCGTAAGTCCTGACGAATTTACGAATACGGCTGTACTCAAGCCTAGCTCTTTAGCTTTTGCATTCATTTTCTCAACAAAAGCCCTCTCTGACCCTGAACTCTTGACCGCCAATGCAACGGCAGCATCGTTTCCAGAAACGACCATCAAGCCTTTAAGTAGGTCGTCAACGGAGATTACTTCCCCTTGCTTAAGCTCCATACGAGAATAGCCTGGCTTGGCAAAGCTTGCTATGTCTTTATTAACCTGTATGGTGTCCTCTAACCTATACTTGCCCTGAGAAATGTCATCCTTCACAACTAGATAAGTCATTAATTTTGAAGTGGACGCAATCGCCTTGGCCTTATCTGCGTTTCTTTCATAATAAATATCTCCGGTGTCTACATTGGCAGCAAACATAGAGCTTACATTGCTATCGTATATAGCAAGGTTAATATTGTCATTTGCAGCTAGATTAGTAGAATCTAAGCTAATAGCAAATATAAGGACTAAAACCATTGCCAATATCTTTTTAATCTTGTTTTTCATTATTTCCTCCCAAATTTATTATATAGAAACCTCAGATAGTTCATAGATTCGACATCTTCTTTTTTTGGGTAAACATAGGTCTCTTTTAAGTTAGATATAGCTAGCCCTAACTTTCTGAATAAGCTAGTTGATGAAAAAAGTCCATCCCATAGGTCTTCACCTTCTGAAGGGAACACCCTTAGATAAAGAGGGTATAAAGATGAATCTAAGTTAGCCTTTGCTCCCTCTCCATTTTCTCCAAGGCCTTTTTCTCCCTTGCTTTTTATTGAAATATATAAACTGGTTATTTGCAAAATTTGTGCCTTTATCTTGTCATAAAGATAATTTGATACTATTGGATCATCTTCTGACAAGGATTTAGCAACCCTAATAGCATTTACATAAAAAGACATACAAAGGTCTTCAAAGTCCTTTGCCTCCATAACAGGCGCCTTAGTCTTTTTACTTAACTTCTTCATCTTCCTCATTAGCCTGTCCTTATCGACGATGATTGAATACCTGTCCACATTTTTCAAATACTCAAATATATGGTCTATCCCTATATAAATTATTGTAAAAAGCTTGTTATCTTCACTTACTATCTTTACCTCATAATAAGGATAAGGAGCTTCATTATATCTTTCTTGCTTTAATCTTATTCTTGAATTATTAGAAAAAAGATCTAATAATAAATAATAAAATTCTAGTTTTTCAAGCCCTAGCAAAAAAGTCATCTCGCTTAAAAAACCTCCTGCTTTAGGGAGCTTGTGGTCATCCTCAAGGTTTAAAAACACCTTTATGTTATCTATATTGTTAATTCTGTGCTTTACATCTGCAACATTAAATATATCCATAATCCACCTCTAATAGATTTATTCTATTATATTAATGCCTGTATAGCAAGCTGGAGGCCCCCTATTTATTGGATGCTACCTAGAGTTTTGCTTGCTATTTTTATTTAAAAATTTTAAAATTTGATAAGTTTTCATACGTAAAGATTGGTTGACATTACATATGTCTAATACTATAATAATCCTACTGAAATTAATTATGTAATAATAAAAGGAGAAGAAAATGATTAAAGAATTTAAGGAATTTATTGCACAAGGTAATGTTTTTGACCTTGCAGTCGGTGTCATCATCGGTGGCGCTTTCGGTACGATTGTCACATCACTAGTAGAAGATATCCTTATGCCTATAATTGGTCTTATACTTGGTGGTGTAGACTTTTCTGGACTAAGCATAACAGTAGGGGATGCAAATGTTAAATATGGTAACTTTATCCAAGTTGTCATTAACTTTTTAATTATAGCCTTCTGTATTTTCTTAATGGTGAAAGCTATGAACAAATTCAAAAAGCCAGTTGAAGAAGAGGCTGTAACTAAAGTTTGCCCTCACTGTAAGTCAGAGATTGCCTTAGAAGCTACAAGGTGTCCTCACTGTACATCAGAGCTTAAATAATTTATAAAATATTTATTTGCTATTAATAAAGGTAGTGTAACAAAATGATTGCTATCATTTTGCTCCACTACCTTTTAATTTCTATATTTCAACCCCGCAGGCTTCTTTAGCTAGCCTATCTGCTAGGTCGTTATATTCATCATTTGAATGGGCTTTGACTTTAATAAATTCTATTTGTATCTTACCCCTACAGCTATCTATAAATTTCTTATACTTTTGGGTGAGTTCTTTATTGGCCTTCCAATCCCCCTTTGCCCAGGCTTCTATCCCTTTATAATCATAGTGAATATAAATTTTTTTATATTCCTTATCAAGGGCTATCTGGATTGCTTTTACTGACCCATATACCTCTCCTGCAACATTTCTATGGACGGCATAGGCTAGGTTGTCCCCTTTTCCATTTATAGTTTCCTCATTGCCGTTACAATCAATCAATACGATTCCATACCCAAATTCCTTAGTATTGATATTGTAGCTTCCATCTACATAGGCTATTAGTTCATCTTCTCCGATTTTTTCGATAGATTTAGAATCTTGGTCAGGGCTTATAAAAGCCATAGCTTCATCGACCGTTGAAAACTTTTTATACTCAGCCGATTTAAAACCCATTACTTGGGCTTTGCATTCATCCCAGCTATCATAAATCCCAGGTTTTCTTCCCTTTCTTACAGCGTAAAAATATTTTTTAGCCATTATTTCTTATTGTGGGCAAGCCTTGAGGCTGCCGCCGCTGCAAGTGCGGCCACTATATCGTCAAGAAAGGTATTTACCGTTCCATCCTTAGCCTTGTCTAGGTCGCGAATTATACCCATCTTCTCCTTGTCTAAATAACCGAAATTAGTTAGGCCAATAGACCCGTATAGGTTAACAATGGATAAAGGTAGAATTTCATCTATTCCGTAAAGACCCTCATCAGATTTGATTATAGACGATATAGGCTCTGAAAATAAGCCCTTTTCAACCGCCATGTCTATCTCAATGCCCGTTAATACCGCATGGATTACCTCCCTTTTCTTTAGAACTGCGGTCAAGGATTCCATGCACATTTCAAGAGTCAGGCCGTCATAGAACTTGTGTTGGAGGTCGTAGATAATTTGAGCTATATCCTCAAGCTCTACCCCCCTTTTTGATAAGGCCTCTATGGTGTGCTTATTAAGCACATCCATAGGGTATTTATATTTTAATTTTAAATTTCCCATATTAACTCCTTCTTCTTTTCAAATTAGCCTTTCAGGCTAGAGGACTAATATCCTGGCTTTTCTAATAGCCTAAACATATTCTTTTTATACTCTTCAACCCCTGGTTGGTTAAATGGATTTACCCCTAGCAAATAGCCTGATACGCCAACTGCATACTCAAAGAAATATAGAAGAGATCCAAGGTTGTATTCATCGATCTTTTCTAGGTCTATAAGTATATTTGGTACCTTACCTGTAACGTGGGCCATAACGGTAGCTTCAAGGGCCTTTTTATTGACATAGTCCAGGGTCTTTCCTGCCAGGTAATTTAAGCCATCTAGGTCTCTTTCATCGGACTTTATTTCTATATCATGCTTAGGGCTATTTACCCTCATAACTGTCTCAAAGATTATCCTTTCACCATCTTGAACTATTTGTCCAAGGGAATGTAGGTCAGTTGTAAAGCTAACACTTACAGGGAATAAGCCTTTGCCATCCTTGCCTTCACTTTCCCCATAAAGTTGCTTCCACCATTCCGAAAGGTTCCTTAACTTTGGTTCATAGGCTACCAAAATTTCCATCTTCTTTCCTGCCCTATAAAGGATGTTTCTTGCAGCCGCATATTGTAGAGCAGGATTTTCATCATAAGCCTTGGTCATACAAGCTTCCATCTGGTCTCTAGCTCCTTGCATTAAACCGTCAATATCAAAGCCAGCAGCCGCTATTGGCAAAAGTCCCACCGCTGAAAGAACCGAAAACCTCCCACCTACATCATCAGCTATTACAAAGCTTTCATAGCCCATTGTATCAGCAAGAGACTTTAACGCCCCCCTTTCCCTGTCGGTGGTAGCGTAAATTCTGTTTCTAGCTTCTTCACTACCATATCTTTTTTCAAGTTCTTCCTTGAAAATCCTAAAAGCTACAGCTGGCTCTGTTGTAGTACCTGACTTTGAAATAACATTAATAGAAAAGTCCTTGTCCTTAATGTAGTCTAATAGCTCTCTAGTTACCGTAGATGAAAGGTGGTTACCCACGAAGATAACCTCTAGGTCAGGTGTCTTAAAAGAATCTTGAAGAGCATCAATAACAGCCCTTGCTCCCAGGTAGGATCCCCCTATTCCTATGGCAATAAGAACCTGGGATTGGCTCCTTATCCTCTGAGCAGCATCCTTTATTCTCTCATACTCTTCCTTATCATAACTCTTTGGAAGCTCCAGCCAGCCTAAAAAGTCATTTCCTTGTCCACTTGCTTCTTGTAAAGTCCTAGAAGCCTCTTCAATTTCTCCCCTAAGCTTATCAATCTCCTGGTCTAAACCGGCTTGGGTCAAATCAATTTTAATCATAGTTACTCCCCCTAAAAATTATTCTATCTCATTATATTTACTTAACATTCATATAGACAATAGCAATATCATCTTTTTGTTCCTGCCACCTATAGGCATTTAAGTCTTTAATGAGCTTATTTATTACATTTTCCTCTTCGTTATTGTTTTCTATCCACTTGAGTAGTCTTTCTTCTCCAAAAAATTCGCCAAAGGCATCTGCTGTTTCTAGGAGACCATCAGTATAAAAGAAAAACCTATATCCAGGAATAAGCCTGAGCTGTTTTTCCTCATAGTCTGTCTCTGGAAATATATTTGAGATAAACCTCCCCCTATTAGTCATAAGTGCCGCCCTCTTCCCATGAGCCATAATAGGCTTAGCGTTATGGCCAGCATTTACATAGGTAAGAGTATTATTTGCAGTATCTACCTGGCAAATTAAGAGGGTGAAATATTGGTTGACATTAAGCCCCAGCATCCCAAACCTCCTCTTAAGCATGGATACCTTGTCAGAAAGGCTGATATAAGGGTGTTCTGTAATAATATTTCTCATAGTCTGCCTTATAAACATGGTCATAATTGAAGCCGAAATCCCATGGCCAACCACATCCGCAATATAAATGCAAAGATTATCATCATCTATTTGAATAACATCAAAGATATCCCCTGATAGCTGCTCTGAGGCAACATGCCCATACTGGAAGGACAAGTTTTTAAAGTCAACAATAGTTGGCAAAATAGATTTTTGAATGTTTTTTGCCAGGGAAATATCCTCTTGAATCTTTTGGTTGACCCTGATTAACTCATGCCTTATCATCGACTCATAGGTTATCTCCCTAAAAACTTCAACATAGCCCACAAGCTTACCCTCATGTTCATAGACTGGGGAAATATTTAGTGAATAGATTTTATCGGATACAGTCACCTCTTTTTTATAAGTAATATTTAAATCCTTAGAAAATTCCGACAAGGCTGACCTATGGTTACTATCTACAGCCTCTTTCATCAAGTCATCCGCTATAGCCTTTTTCATGGCTATGTTTTCGTAAATGGTATCTCCTCTTTCATCGCTTACCCGTACAAGGTCTTCCATTGATTCTAAAACATGATAGTTGATGGCATCAAACTTCTTTATTTTCTTGTAATTTACTTTCTCATTTTCCACTCGCCTACTCATAATAACCCCTATTTCAATAAGGCTGGATCTGGTCCTAAAAAGTAGTAATAGTCTACCTGAATCCTGCCATTATATAATTTCCTTTTCCTATCTGCCGTCCTCATAAGCTGACTCTCTATGGACCTATCTGCCGTCAAAAGGTAGAATGACCAGGTAGTCAAATCCTTTACCTTCTTTGAAAGATTCTTATAAATAGTTTTTAGACTTTTTTCGTCCCCCAGCCTCTCACCATAGGGAGGGTTGGATATGACAACGCCAAAGTTATTTAACAAACCTACATCTTTCATGTCTTTGGTAATAAAGTTTATATCATCAAGCCCAGCATTTGCTGCGTTGGATCTGGCTATTTCAACAGCCGACCTATCTATATCGAAGCCTATTATGTCCAAGGGAATATCTTTCATCATCCCATAAGCCCTAGCCTTTTCTTCCCTAAAAATAGTCTTGTCAAAGTTTTTCCAATGGATAAAATCAAAATCCCTTTGAATCCCAGGAGCTATATTCCTAGCTATGAGTCCAGCCTCTATAGCTATGGTCCCCGACCCACAAAAAAGGTCTACAAGCGGTCTATCAGCCTTCCATGAAGAAAGTTGAACCAGGGCCGCTGCCAGGGTCTCTTTCATTGGCGCCTTAGTTTGTTCCAACCTATACCCCCTCTTATGAAGACCTTCTCCAGAAGAATCAAGGGAAATGGTCACAAGGTCCTTGTGGATGCTTATATCTATCCTATATCTTTCCCCATCTTCAGGAAACCATTGCATGTTATATCTTTCGGATAGCCTATCTATTATTGCTTTTTTACAAATTGCCTGGTTATCTGATGGTGACATAAGCTTGGATTTAACAGATTTGGCATTTACGATAAATTTACCCTCTTTGGATAAGTAGTCTTCCCAATTTATGGACTTACAGTTATCATAGAGGTCGTCATAGGTCAAGGCCTTAAATTCCTTTAACTTAATAAAGACCCTTTCACTTGATCTAAGCCAAAGGTTGGCCCTAGCTATATCTCTTTGGTCCCCTTCAAACTCAACTCTGCCATTGGACGTCTTTATATTTTTAAAGCCCAGCTTCTCACATTCTTTTTTTACAACCGCTTCTAGGCCGAATACGCTTGTCGCAAATAAATCATATACTCTTGTCTCCATTAAATCCTCCTCAAAAGATTATATCAGATTTACAGGTTCTTTTTATTTTTTTCAATAATGGGTATACTATTATATGATGTCAACTAATGTTTTTTATTATTTAGTTGACCCGACTATGTAGATAAGAAGGTCGGCTCGCTTATAAAAGTCGAGATTCACACTATTGTTAATTTTTAAGGAGGCTAATATGACATTATTAAAAGATACTGTACAATCAGGCGACTGGAAGGGTGAAAAGCACGTACCAGCAATAACTATCCTAAGCGCAAAGAAAGATGAAGTTGTAGTTAAGGTAAGGGTTGGAGAAGAAATAGCTCACCCAAATACTTTTGAGCACAACATCCAATGGATTAAATTATTCTACCTACCACAAGGAGCTAAACTTCCAGTTCAAGTAGCTGACTTCAGCTTTACAGCTCACGGAGAAGGCGAATCTTTCACAGACCCTCAAGGTATTGCTACCTTCAAGGCAGAAAAGAATGGTAGACTATTTGCTCAAAGTTTCTGTAACATCCACGGTCTTTGGGAATCAGCAGAAGATCTTGTATTAGAAGACTAATTTTAATATTTGTCTATTGAAAAATAAATAAAGGCTCTTTGTCACATAATGTTGGTGAAGAGTTGTAAATGAATTACATGGGGAGTTAGAAGTAAATTTCTAGCTCCCTTTTAGATTTCTATTTTTTCCTTTAATAAGTGAATTTGAATACCCCAACTTTCTCTTATAAAGCGATTTATTTTACTTAAAGGCTGTGCCATAATTAAAAAAAGGGAGGGATTATGGATTTAAATGGATAAAAAGAAAAAACAACAATAATAATATTTTTAATCCTATCCTTTGTGCTTATATCATATATCAGGGATAAAATCAGATATAATTATGATAGAAGAGTAATCTTAGGGATTGAAGCTAAGCCCATTTACCTGGAAAAAGTTGCATTTGCTGGAGATATATTCAATATCTATACTATTAAAGATATTTCTACAAAAGATTTGGGAGAAATAGATGACCATAATAAATAATATATTCAAACCTATATATTTAACCGCATCGATTTATGTAATTCAGAAAGTAACATCTTAGATACCAATATTGATAAAGAGGGAATAAAAAAAGACCTATCTCATATGTTATCTAGTAAAGCAACTGGATACAGATATGTTAAAGCAATCAAGGAGTATGAGGATCTAGATGTATTAATTATCTATGATAATTTGTGATATTTATATAACATATTCCTAAAAATTTGACAAGATGTTACAAAGTGGTAAACTTTAAGTGTATTTATAATAATAAATATTACAAATCAATATGAAAAGGAGAAATTTATGTTTGAAAAGTTTTTTAAACTGAAGGAACATGGTAGCAGTGTTAAAAATGAGGTTATCGCTGGTATCACCACCTTCATGACCATGGCTTATATCCTAGCTGTCAATCCAGATATCCTGAGTGCCGCAGGAATGGACAAGCATGGGGTATTTGTCGCAACAGCTATATCTGCTGGATTAGCTACCTTGATTATGGCCCTTTATGCCAAGCTTCCTTTTGCACTTGCACCGGGAATGGGACTTAACGCCTTCTTCGCCTTTACTGTTGTAGCTACTTACAAGTTTACCTGGCAAGAAGCCCTATTCATAATCTTTTTGGAAGGTATCATTTTTATTTTGCTTTCATTTGTAAAAGTTAGGGAGTTGATTTTTGACTCTATCCCAAAGGAACTAAAGTATGCCGTATCTGCTGGTATCGGTTTATTTATAGCCCTTATAGGCTTAATAAATACAGGCATTATAGTTTCTAACGAAGCTACGGTAATAGGTATGGGAAATGTAACACAACCAGGTCCCCTTTTAGCATTATTTGGTATTATTTTGACCGGGTTCTTGGTAATAAAAAAAGTTAAGGGAAGTATCCTTATAGGAATCCTAGTTACAACTCTAGTAGGGATTCCTCTAGGCGTAACAGTAATCCCTGAAGGCTTTGTACCTTTCGCCCTACCTCATGGCCTTAAAGAAGTTGCTTTCAAGATGCAAGCCCCACAAAATATATTTTCAAAAGAAGTATTGTTGGTCCTATTCTCATTCTTATTCGTTGACATGTTCGACACAGTTGGTACCCTAGCAGGGGTTGCAACTAAGGCAGATATGCTCGATGAAGAAGGTAAACTTCCAGGTGTAGAAAAAGCCTTATTAGCAGATGCTATCGGTACTACAGCTGGTGCCCTACTTGGTACATCTACAGTAACTACCTTCGTTGAGTCGTCAGCAGGGGTTGCAGAAGGTGGTAGGACTGGATTAACAGCCCTTACAACCGCAGGATTATTCTTGCTAGCTATTATTTTTGCACCAATTTTCCTAATTATACCAACTCAAGCAACATCTCCAGCTTTAATAATTGTTGGTCTATTCATGATAGAATCAGTAGCTAAAATCGACTGGTCAGACTATACAGTTGCCCTACCAGCTTTCCTAACTATTATCATGATGCCATTTGGCTATTCAATAGCTGAAGGTATTGTTTATGGAATGATATCATACACCATCCTAAATCTTTTAAGCGGTAACCGTAAGAAGGTTTCTTGGTTAATGATTGTGATATCCGCCCTATTTGTCCTAAGATTTTTTGCCTAATAATAAAATTTATATAAAATTATTTGACAAAGTAAGAAATATTTTGTATCATACAGTTATTAAATAAATTTGACTGCGAAAAGAAGAGTAGTAGGCTAAAGTTTTTACAGAGAAGGTCCATTTGCTGAGAGGACTAAGACAGAGGTTTATGAACATGGTCTTTGAGTCAGAAAGGTCGAATGGAAACTTTAGATCTTTCCGGGGTTCTTTCCGTTATAAAAAGAGAGTAATGAACACGTTACTCATGAGGGGATAGGTGCGAGCCTATTCTAAAATAAGGTGGTAACACGAATAAGGCGTCCTTATATGCTTAGGCATATAAGGACTTTTTTTATATAAAACTTTTGAATAACTGGTTAAACCCAAGCAAATGAAGCTTTTGCCCTAGCTATAAATAGGGTGAAATATTGAATGAGGAGATAAAAATGATTGAAGTAGAAAATTTAGTCAAGTCTTACCAGCTTGATAAAAAAACCTTCAAGGCCCTTGATAAGGTATCTTTTAAAGTTAATAGAGGCGAGATATATGGGGTCATAGGTTTAAGTGGGGCTGGTAAATCAACCCTGGTTAGGTGTATCAACCGCCTAGAAGAGCCAGATGAAGGCAAAATCCTAATAAATGGAAAAGACGTCCTGTCTATGAAGGGGAAGGAATTATCTGAGCAAAGAAAGAAAACTGCCATGATTTTTCAATCCTTTAACCTCTTTAACCAAAAAACCGTTTTTAAAAACATAGCCTATCCTTTAGAAATCGAAGGACTTCCTAAGGCTGAGATTGAAGAACGAGTTATCCAATTACTAGACTTCATAGACCTTACCGCAAAGAAAAATGAATACCCAGCCAACCTTTCAGGGGGTCAAAAGCAGAGGGTAGCAATAGCAAGGGCCCTAGCTGCAAAGCCAGAAATTCTCTTATCTGATGAGGCAACTTCAGCCCTGGACCCAGCCAATACCAAGGTGATCCTGGACCTTTTAAAAAGAGCGGTAAAAGAATTTAACTTAACCATAATCATGATTACCCACCAAATGGAGGTTGCAAAGTCAATATGCAACAGGATAGCGGTTATGGAGCATGGTAAAATCATCGAAGAAAATGAAGTAGAAGACCTCTTCAAAAACCCGAAACACCCTATTACAAAGTCCTTTGTTAGGGGAACATCTGATGAGATTGATAAAATTAATATAGAGGACCTAAATACTAGTGGAGGCAAGCTTGTAACCCTAACTTTCGACAATGAAACAACTGGTCAAGCTATAGTATCCAAGGTAATAAAGTCCATAGATGTCGAAATAAACATCCTCCTTGGTAGGATTTCAAAGCTTCCAGATTCTGCAGCAGGTTTTTTAACTGTAGAAATCAAGGGTGAAGATGATGATATTGAAAAAGCCTTGGAGGTATTTAAGAAAAATAAAGTATATGTGGAGGAAATGAGATGATAGATGTAGTTTATAAAGCCAGTTTAGAAACCATATACATGGTCTTTGTATCGGGAATCCTATCTTTTATCCTCGGTCTTCCCTTGGGAATTATCCTATTTATATCGAAGAAAGCTGGTCTTAGAGAAAATAAGTTCCTCTTTTCTATCCTGGATTTCCTGGTAAATATTTTTAGGTCCATCCCCTTTATCATCTTAATGATAATAGTTAGACCTCTTTCAATCCTAATAGTTAAAAAGAGTGTAGGACCAACAGCAGCCATTGTTTCTTTAACAATAGCTGCCATCCCCTTTGTAGCCCGCCTATTTGAGACCTCTTTTGAAAAGGTAGACAAGGGGATAATCGAGGCTTCAAAATCAATGGGAGCATCTAATATACAGATAATCAACAAGGTCTTGATCCCTGAAGCCTTCCCCGACCTAATAAATGACATTACCATGACTCTAATAAACCTAGTAGGATATTCTGCCATGGCTGGAAGCATCGGCGGTGGAGGGCTAGGAAACTTAGCCATAAGATATGGAGTCTACAACTATAAGATAGAATACCTATTTGCAGCTGTTCTAGTGATTATAATTCTTGTTCAACTAATCCAGCTAATAGGAACAAGTTTATATAATAAAATTAATAAAAAATAGAAAGGATTAATTATGAAAAAGAAATTATTAAGCATTTTATTAGTATTAACATTAATACTAGCCGCTTGTGGGGCAAGCAAGGAAGGCCAAAAGGCCAGTGAAGACGGAAAGAAAGTTATTAAAATAGGAGTTTCTCCTGTACCTCATGAAGAAATCGCAAAGATAGCAAAAGAAGAACTTGCAAAAGAAGGAATCGAGCTAGAAATCAAAGTTTTTGATGACTATGTTCAACCCAACCTTGCAGTGAAAGATAAGGACCTAGATGCCAACTTCTTCCAACACGTACCTTACATGGAATCATTTAACAAGGAAAATGGAACAAACATCGTTTCAGTTGGAGGAGTTCACGTTGAACCAATAGCCTTTTACTCAAAGAAGGTAAAGTCACTTGACGAGTTAAAAGATGGGGCTGAAATAATCATCCCTAACGATGCTACAAATGGAGCTAGAGCCCTACTATTATTAGAAAAGAATGGCCTAATCGAACTAAAGGATGGGGTTGACCTTCCTACTGTACTAGATATTGAAAAGAACCCTAAGAATATTAAGTTTACCGAAGTGGAAGCTGCCCTAATAACTGGATCATACGAACAAGTAGACGGGGCTGTAATCAACTCAAACTACGCTATATCAAAGGGACTTAACCCTCTTAAAGATGGTATAGTAATCGAAGATAAGGAATCTGATTACGCCAATGTAATTTCAGTAAATGCTGATAGGAAGGATGACCCTGATATTCAAAAGCTATATAAGGCATTTTCATCTGAAAGAGTTAAGAAATTCCTAGAAGAAAAATATAAGGGTGCAATAGTTCCTGCCTTCTAGTATAATAGGTTTATCAAACTAGCAGCTAGGCTAGAATATTAATTCTGATATAGGAGGCCCATTATGATTCGTATTAAAATGGTTAGAGAGATCATTGAAAATGATTTGAATGATTTTGACTTTATTGAACAAATCGATTTCAAGGATGCAGACCTACTGGCCGAGGCCATGTATAAGGCATATAAAGATACACCTGATTATGAGAATGATAGCGTTGAAGACTTCAGAAATGAGCTTAGAAGGATGAAGGCAAACCTTTATGGTAAGCTAATTCCAGAGGCCTGCCTATATGTGAAATCAAAGGAAGAAATAGTTGCTGCAATCTTTGTATGTGACTTCAGGGGAGAAGCTACCATGACCTACTGCTTTACCAACCCTGAATACAGGGACAGAGGAGTTGGCCAAGGGCTTATAAATTATGCAGAGAATGAGCTAAAAAAACTAGGCTATAAGCACTTTTACCTATACCTAACCCTAGCTAACAAACTAGCCTATAACCTATTTGAATCCCTTGGATTTACAGAGACAGAAATTAATTAAGACCTATAAATAACTATAAAATAAGAGTTGCTAAAGATTAACCCCTTCTAAATGGTCCAACCCATGTTAAAGAAAAACTGGTTAACTTTATAGCAACTCTTTTTATGTATCCTATTATTCATTTGTTAAATACATGAAGTCTTGGCTATTATAGCCTTCTATCCTATATTCTTTATCGTCAACCACCATCTTATTAGCTGAAAAGGAAATTTGAAGCTTAGACCCGTCCTTTAATTCAAACTTAAAAAGATGTTAATCAAATACCATATAAATAATCATCCTCAATAAAAAAAGGAACTAGATTTGCATCTAATCCCTTTTACTTTATCTAATATTTGTTTCTGTAAGCTAGTAATTGTTAAAGATTATTCTTCTTCAGCTTCTTTCTTTTCACCAATTACTTCTACATCAGCTGCACTTACTTCTTCGCCTTCTTCTTCAACTACTTCTTCTCTTGGTTCTTGTAGTGAGCAGATTACTTCTTCTAGGTCAGTAAGTACTTGGATGTCTTCATTCTTTACGATATCTAGGTCAGCTACAGTGAAAGTATCACCATATTGCATGTTTTGAACATCAATTTCAACTTGTGCTGGGATATCTGATGGTAGACATTCAATTTCAATTTCAGATGCTGCTTGCATTAAAACTGATGGTTGAAGGTAAATTTCATCCCTGTTTAATAGGACTATTGGTACATTAACCTTAAGTTTTTCGTTCATGTTTACTCCAAGTAGGTCTACGTGGATGAACATGTTCTTGTATGGATGTCTTTGGAAGTCCCTTATAAGAACCTTCTTTTTGCTTCCTTCAATGTCCAAGCTGATTATTGTTGATGTTCCTGCTTCAGCTATTACCTTGTCAAATTCCTTAGCTACTAAGGTTAGATTTTGGTTTTCTTCATCCTTTTGATATAGAACTGCAGGAATTAATTCTTCTCTTCTTAACTTCTTATTGGCATTAGATCCTGTCTTTTCTCTAAGGCCAGCCTTTAATAATATTTCGCTCATTTTGCCTCCTATGCATAGTTTATTGTAAAGGTCACCAATATCTTAGCTAAGTCTTTGGATAGATTCAATAAATTGATATCATTTAGGCCACTTGAATCTCTTGTAATCTGATACTTCCATTCCCAGGCAAATTATATTGCCATAAACTAAAATAAAAGGATCATAATAGAAGGATTTAATAATTGCTTGTCCTATAAGTTATGACCCTTGATAACCTATGAATACATCTAGATATTATACCACAATATAGAATATATTACACTATTTTATTAAGTTTCTAAAGAAATTTACAATTGCGTTAAATAGGTTGACAAAGAAGTCTCCTATTTTTTGGAAAATATTTCTAGCCTCTGGTGAATTCAAGGCTCCTTTAACTCCATCTGACGCCTTTTGCAAATTATCCTTAGCGTTTTCTGACCCTTGTCCTAGGGCATTTTTAGTACTTTCATACCCCTTCTTTATAAAATTTTCAGCCCCCTTTATAAACTCTGATGACTTCTTAGATAGATTCTTTTGGAAGCTGCTTAACTGGTCCATAAATTCCGGTGAATCTATGGCAGAAGTATTTTGAAAGTTTTGGAAGTAATTTGTCAGACTATTGATATTTATATTTGTAACTATATTGGTCAAATTATTTTTGTCCATAGCTTCAGTGACATAGCCCTTTATTTCTTCCTCTGTAGCCTTGTTGCCAGATTTCTTCTTATGGTCAACCAGGTCTTTTTTTACCTTAATAACAGCTTGGTTTAGGTCTTCTATTTCAAAACCTTTTTGCCCCTTATGTTCTTGGACGATTACATTTACTATCTCTAACTCTTCATTAGCAACCTTTATACGGTCTTCATCAAAGCTTTCACCGTTCATTTCAAAAGCCTTATAAACCGCTGTCAAAGCGGATGTCCCTGTAACAGGTCTATATGCCGCAACCCTAATCTTTGCATCCTTGGCACCTGCTGTTATTGCAGCGTTTGTATATTCTGCTCCAGTAACCCTTGTTATATTGTCAGGCGTTGTAATTGTAATCTCTAGGCCTTGGCCCTTTTTAGACTTCATAACATAAATTGAAGAAATCATGCTTGCGTCTTTACTATTTATCTTTAAATATTTATAAATATCTTTGCCCGCAACCTTTATCTTATTAACCTTATCAAGGTTTTCAATTCCAAGAAGGTCCGCAGTCTTTGCAATCTGACTTTCATTAAGTCCCGCCCCATAGGCATATACGTCTTTTTCCCATCTTTCTTCAGCCGCTGAAGCTAGGCTTGAGGCTACCACTGCTAGTAGCATTACAAGGGCTAGCAACAGAGCTAGAAATCTCGATATTTTTTTCATAAAACTCTCTCCATCTAGTAAATTTTAAAATTTAGATTATTGAGCGATAGGCTTGGCAAAGATCATCTTGCCAGCAGCGGTCTGTAATACTGTAGTCACAGTGACCTCTATGCTTTCGCCTATCAAGTTCTTGGCATCTTCTACTACAATCATGGTGCCATCGTCCAGGTAGGCAAGGCCTTGCTTTTTCTCCTTACCTTCCTTGATAATGTTAACACTCATCTTTTCTCCTGGCAATACAATAGTTTTTACTGAATTGGCCAAGTCATTTATATTTAACACTGGAATACCCTGTACACTTGCCACCTTGTTTAGATTATAGTCATTAGTCATGACCTTACCCTCTAAATCCTTGGTTAGCTTTAACAATTTAATGTCAACCTCATTTGTATCTTCATAATCCATATCGCTTAAGATTACATTAATCTTCTTTGATTTTTGTAGGTCTTTGACTATGTCAAGTCCCCTTCTCCCCCTCTCTCTCTTAATAGAGTCTGAAGAGTCCGCTATAAATTGAAGCTCTTCAAGGACAAAGTCAGGGATTACTAGGGGACCATCAATAAAGCCACTTTCAACAATAGCTGATATTCTTCCATCTATTAAGACAGAAGTATCTAGGACCTTAAATTGCCCATCCTTTATTGCCTTCTTATCAACTTTTTTTAAGCTGGCAGCCACCTTTTTTTTGTCTGACCCTTTAGCATCTGACTTAGACCTGAAAAATTTCACTATATCAGGCTTAAACCTTACTCCCAGCCTAGCTCCAACTGTCCCAAGCACCACATAGACGATTATGGTTAATATTAGTCCTAATATATCACCTATATATGGGAGCTGGATTGACCTAAGGGGAAAGCTAATAAAAAATGAAAAAATAAGTCCTAATAAAAGTCCTGCCGCCCCAAAAACAAAGTCAATTGTTGGGATATCTGTTAAAGCCCTTTCCAGCCTATCTAGCATAGCCAGTACACCTTTAATCATCCTCTCCGATAAAATATAGGCTATTAATCCGAAAACCAGCATACTAAATGCATATATGAATACCACGAATGTAACACTCTTTATACTGATTAAATTAAATCGGAATAATAGCAAAGTCAGGCTATAGCCTATAAGTAGGCCTAAGCCTGCTATAAGAAATTTAATTACCCTTCTTACCATACTACCTCCTTATAGAGTTATAAAGTCATCAATCATATCAGAGGCTTCCTCCTTGTCTAAAGCACCTGAAATAACTAGCTCTGATACTAGGATCCTTTTACTCTTTGTTAACATCTTTTTTTCTGAAGCCGATAAGCCCTTTGACATGTCTAAGATTGTAAGATTTCTGACTATCTCAGCTATCTCATATATATCACCACTCTTAATAGCTTCTAAGTTCTGCCTGTATCTTTGGCTCCAATTTTTTGACATTTTGGTCTTGTCGGCCTTTAAGATTTCTACAACTTTTTTACCCTCTTCTTCTGAAATTACTGGCCTAATCACCGCGTCATCAACCCCTTCAACTGGGATAGAGACCTGAATATTATTTATAGGCAATTGAAGAATATAGTATAATTTTTCATCGCCCAATATTTCTATCTCTTTAATATCAACTATCTTACCCGCCCCATGAACTGAATAAACTATCTTATCTCCAACCTTATACATCTTATATACCTCCTAATTACTATTATACTCTATAAAAGTTAATTAGGAAAATTTTTATTATATATTATATGAACTATCTTGTCAATAGAACTTTTACTATTTTATTTGTCGTATCCTATGGTTCTATAAAAGCAAATTTAGATGGCTTAAAAATAGTAGGACCCAGCCTTATAAATAAATTATACACACAGATTTGTTTAAAAAATGTATTTGACACTTTATGTAAAAACAACT
>CAYFSL010000006.1:21136-32585 GCA_964345835.1 uncultured Peptoniphilaceae bacterium | reverse complement strand
AAATGATATTTTTATATGGATTTAAGGGAGCTATTGCAAACCTTGTAGGCAACCTTACCCAGGCTCTTGTCGGTGCCTTATTGGCTACAATTATCTATCATAGCTTAGACAAGATTGGCTTATTAACTAAGCTAGACGCTTATTTTGCTAATAATAAATAATTTGACAAATGCTTTCTCTAATATTAATATAAATCATGAAAGACAAGTTAATTAATTATGATTACCACTAGGGGAGCATTAGCTGAGAAGATAGAATCTAACCCTTGTACCTGATCTATTTAATAATAGCGGAGGGAAGTGTTTAAGCCTTTATGGCCTATTCTTTGTTCTAGATTATATTTTTTATTTACGACTAGAAGAAGATTTATTAATTTTTATATTTTCCCCTTCCAATATTAGGAAGGGGCTTTTTATTTAGGAGGAAAAATGAAATCTAAAGAATTTTTTGATGTTAGGATGATGGCTGAAGCCGGAGTAATGATGGCCGTAAGTTTTGTCCTATTCTATTTCAAGGTCTACCAGATGCCACAGTCAGGTGCCCTTACTATAGGATCTATGATCCCCCTTATCATATTTACAATAAGATGGGGCTTTGCCAGAGGTTTTATCGTATGTGCCTTATTTGGACTTTTAAACCTTTTTACTGATAATACCGTAGTCCATCCCATCCAATTTATCCTAGATTACCCCTTACCTTACGGTGTGGTTGCCTTAGGTGGGATTAGCTTCATGAAAAATAAAAAAAACTTTTGGGGATATAGCCCTTTCATAGTTCTAGGTTTTGTCCTTAGGATGGCTTCTCATATACTTTCAGGAGTAGTCTTTTTTAGGAAGTTCACACCTCCAGGAAAAACACCCCTAATCTATTCATTAACTTATAACTTAGGTTACCTGGTTCCTGAAATGCTTATAACCCTTGCCTTGCTATTTTTAATTTGGAAACCTATCGAAAAGGTAATTGTTAAGCAATATTAATAAGTTAACATGAACTACCGTTCATATATTGAAATATTCCCCCATTTGTTTTATAATTAACTTGTTGATAGATATCAACCACTTAATTCCAGCATGCTACGTATGGATACATAGAAACAGAGCTGACTCCTTATTCTTTCTTGGCTCTGTTTTTTGTGATTTAAAAGCAAAAATAGGAGAAGAATGGCTCGGTTGTAACATTCTCAAGTGTCGCAACCATAGGGATAAGCCCTTCTTCTCCTAATCATTTCTATTCTAACCTATCACAATAAAATCTTAGCTCACAATTTTTACACTTGCTCTTATCTTGAGTCTTTTTGAAATCCCTGTCGTTTTCAATATCATTTATTGTGCTTTCTATGCTAGAAATAGTATCTATTAAATTATTTTCATTATTTTTTCGACAAATATAGCTTTCCCTATTTGACTTTGAAGTAAAATAAAGGGCGATATTATCAATTTTTTTCTCTTTAGTGGCTTGAAAAAGATAAGCATACAAAGATATTTGCCCCAGGTAACTATCTAATAGGTCAATATCCGAATTTTCTTTGGGGTTTTTACCCGTCTTAAAGTCGACAATATTAATACTTCCCTTATCCTCAAAAACCATGTCTACATTTCCCGTAAGAATATAGTCGTCCTTGGCCAGGGATATCTCTAGCTCTGATTCAAGGATTTTTGGAAATTGAGGACTAAATTCTAGGTATTTATCCAATTCTTCAAGGGCAGACTCTACCATGGATTTATTAAGTCCTATAGCCCCTCTCCTATATTTAACCCTAGCTATATCATAAATATAATCTCTCAGTTCCTCTGGGTTGACCTTGTTACCATCAATTAATTTTTTATTTATATATTCAATCCCCTCGTGGACCATGGTTCCATAAACTTGACCAAGTCCTAACTCCTTCCTATATTTAAGCTTTCTAAAAAAGTAGTAAGACTTCGGACAATGATTGTATTGAACTAAATCTTTTGTGTAGGAATAAAGTCCTTTTTCCTTGGCTACTGGTTCTTTCTCATAGGAAAATTCTTTAGGGTCTAGGTCTTCAATTGCTGGAAGAGAATTAAAAACACCTTTTATCTCACTTCCCAAGCTTTTATATGATTCTGATTCAATTCCCGCGAGTACTAGGAGCTTTTTCGCCCTAGAAAATCCGGTAAAATACTTCCTATAGTAGTCTAGCTTTTCCACCTGGTCAAAGGGTTCAAACTCTTCTCTGGCATACTTTTCCGCAAATAAATCTATAGCAGTCTTAGCCCTCCTGTATCTCTTATATGGCTGGTCCCAAAGGCTGGCCATTATAACTACAGGATACTCAAGCCCCTTAGAACTATGGATAGTCAAAATTGAAAGCTGATTTTCTTCAGGTATTACCGTATCTTCCTCAAACTCATAAATCTTTGTATCTTTCAAAAATCCTATAAAATCACTAAAAAAACTTATGCAAAAATCATCCCTATTTTTTGAGTGAATCCTATATGTGTAGGTCTGGTAAGAATATGACTCTATAAGCTCCATCAGCTTCGATATATTTTTCCTTTCCTTATCGGATTCCTGCTTGTCTAGGTAGCCTTTAAAAGGCTGGTATCTAAAAAGCCTATAAATTATATCCAGGAGACTAAGGCTTAGTTTTTCCCCCATAATATAGGCCTGCATTTTTCCTATGAAGTCCCCCAGGTCTGAGTGTTTTTTTTCTTGTCTATAGTAGTAATCGTAGAGATTATTGAGGTAGGTGTAAGAATCGTATTTAATTGGGAGCTTTCTTTTTTCTATATATGGCCTAAAAATCGCATATAGGGCTCCAAAAAGAAACTTGGTTTCAGCCCTAGACATCAGTTGGTTGGTCTTTGGAGTGTAAACGCCAATACCCGATTTTTTTAACCCCGTAGATAATTTAAGAATCCTATAATCATTAACTGAGGATACCAGAATTGCTATTTCATTATAGTCATTAACTAGACCTTTTTCCTTAAATCCCTTAACCATATGGACTAACCTATCTCTAAAGTCTTCTTCACTCTCTGAAGTCAACTTATAAACAGCCTGCCTATCATCCGTGTCAAAGGCTACTAGGTCCTTGTCATACCTGTACTTATCAATATCTTCCAAGCTATCTAGTTGGCCCATAAAGCTTGAATAAAAGTCGATTATAGATTTTTTCGACCTATAATTTACATTTAAATCAACCCTTTTAACAGGTTTCGTAAGATTCTTCCCAAAGTTTAGGATGTTTTTTACGCTTGCCCCCCTAAACCTATAAAGTCCCTGGTCATCATCTCCGACGACGCATATATTTTCTCTGTCATTTAATATGGAAAATATGATTTTCTCTTGGATAGTGTTAGTATCCTGGTATTCGTCAATCATTATATAAGATATTTGCTCTTTTAGTTCTTCTCTGACTTCTTTATTTTCCAATATTATTTTATAGGTAAAATACAGTTGGGCGGAAAAATCTAGGAGGTTATTTTCTATGAGGATTTTCTCATATTTGCTGGCGATATCTAGGATGAGCTGAAAGTCTTTTCTTTCAGAGTTTTTAAGGACAATTCCCTCTTCAAAAACCAATTGGATAACCCTTGTTATGAAGCTAATTTCATCCCCTCTTACCAGGCTGCTATAGCCGTCAATCTTCCTAAAGCTATCGATTTGCCTGCTTATAAGGTATTTTTTTTCAAAGTCATCTATTAGCCTATAATCTTTACTTATTCCCAAATAGTCTATGTATTTGTCCAAAATCTTCCTACAAATAGAGTGAAAATTGCCCAGCATCATGTCGTTGACATCCTTGCCGATATTTTTCTCCCTAAACTTAATTGATAGCCTGTCCAAAAGCTCTCTTGCAGCCTTGTTAGTAAATGTTGAAATCATTATCGATGAAGGGTCTATGCCCCTATCCAGGACCATATGAATAACCCTCTCAACAAGGGTAAAGGTCTTGCCTGTCCCTGGTCCTGCAATAATTAATACAGGACCTTCAACAGACTCTATAGCCTCTTTCTGTCTGGGATTAATCCTTTTTTCCATCTTATAAATTCTTGTAATTTGCTACAAACTCAAGGATTAGATCAATAAAATATTCAGAAGACTTTTCACCAACCTCGATTACTTCTTCTTCAGATAATAGATTTTCTGAAAGTCCTGCTGCCATATTAGTTATTAGAGAAACACCACAAACTTCCATGCCCATGTGTCTTGCAGCTACTGCTTCAACAGCGGTTGACATACCAACTGCACTAGCTCCAAGGATACCTGCCATTTTTACCTCTGTTGGAGTCTCATATTGAGGACCTGTAAATTGACAATATACCCCTTCCCTCATGCTATAGCCTTTTTGTGTACCTATCTTATAAATTAAGTCTCCATAGTCTTTTTTATAAACTTCTGTCATATCAGGGAACCTTACCCCTAATTCAGATACATTTTGTCCTATTAATGGAGATGGTACAAGGGCTGTTATATGGTCTCTTATTACCATAAGGTCTCCCACCTTAAAGTCAGGGTTGGCGCCACCACAAGCATTGGTAACAATCAGGGTCTTAGCTCCCATCATCCCCATAAGCCTTGTTGGCATAACGACATCTGACATAGGGTATCCTTCATAATAATGGACCCTACCTTGCATGATTACAGTCTTTACTCCATGAATTTCAGTAAAGATAAACCTTCCCTTGTGACCAGGCGCAGTAGATACTGGAAATCCATCAATGTCTTTATAGTCGATTTCTCCAAGTTTTTCTACTTGGTCAGCAAGCTTTCCAAGTCCAGAACCAAGAACTATAGCAAGTTCCGGTTTAAAATCGGTCAATTCCCTAATTTTTTTATAAGCCTTTTCTAATTTGTCGTAGATCATAAATTTCCTCCTTAATATGTATTAAAATATACAAGTTAATTATAACAGATTGTTAATATTAAGTCATAATCATTTTGAACCCATCTTTGGGCTGGCATGTATTATTAAAAAAAGAGGTGGATAAATTCCAACCTCTTCTTTATATATTTTCTATTTGTCTTTATTGTTGACCATTTCCCTGATCTTTTCTTCCATCTGGCTTCTTTCTTCTTCCATTTGCGCTAGCTTCACTTCGTATTCTGCCATCTCCCTGTCATTTGCAAAGACATAGTGGCCTTCCCTTATAGGGCGAAGCTTTGGCTTTTCGCCAGATAAGTCTCTCTTTGATTCGTCGTAGATTACAACTTCCTTCGCCTTCTCTATACGAGGGTCAGGCATTGGAACTGACTGTAATAAGGAACGAGTATATGGGTGAAGTGGATAGGCAAATAGTTCTTCTGTAGGAGCAACCTCCACTATTCTACCCTTATGGATAACCCCGATCCTATCAGAGAAATATCTTACTACTGATAAGTCATGGGCTATAAATAGGTAGGTAATTCCCTTTTCTTCCTTAAACTTGTTCATAAGGTTAAGAACTTGAGCCCTAATAGACACATCTAGGGCTGATATCGGTTCGTCCGCAACTATAAAGTCGGGTTCCATAACTATAGCTCTAGCAATCCCAACACGCTGTCTTTGTCCGCCTGAGAACTCATGTGGATACCTCGACTTGTGTTCAGGAAGAAGGCCAACAGACTTTAAGGCGTAGTCTATCTTTTGGTCCCTTTCCTCCTTATCCTTATATAGCTTGAAGTTGTCTAATCCTTCAGCTATACAATATTCTATTGTAGCTCTTTCGTTAAGGGATGCAGCAGGGTCTTGGAAGATCATTTGCATTTCCCTGATTAATTGGTGTCTTTCCTTTGCACTAAGCTTGCCATTAATTTTCTTACCTTTGTAGATTATATCTCCATCAGATGTATCATTTAAACCTATAATAGCACGACCAATTGTGGTCTTTCCTGATCCTGATTCACCTACTAGGGCAAATGTTTCCCCCTTAAATATTTGGAAGTTAACATCTTTAACAGCTCTAAACCTATTTCCCTGGTTGTAAAATGTCACTTCAAGGTGTTGTATATCAAGAAGCACATCTTTATTCGTCTCTGTCACTATACACACCTCCCTTTGAAGTTAAAGCAATCATTTTATCATGTAGGTTCTGAATGATTTCTGGCTTTTCAACCTTTGGCGCTCTTTCATCAAGAAGCCAGGTTTTTGCATAATGAGTATCAGAAACCTTAAACATTGGTGGTTCCTCCTCAAAATCAATCTCCATAGCATATTGGCTTCTAGGAGCAAAGGCATCCCCTTTTATCTCATTAAATAGGGATGGTGGAGTTCCTACTATAGCAAATAGCTCATCTTCTTTCTCTCCAAGTTGTGGTAGAGAAGAAAGTAGTCCCCAGGTATATGGGTGCTTTGGATCGTAGAAGATGTCCTCTACATCGCCATATTCAACTATTTGACCGGCATACATTACTGCAACAACATCTGCAACGTTGGCAACTACTCCCAAGTCATGGGTTATATAGATTGTTGTAAAGCCATATTCTATTGACAATTCTTTTATCAAGGCAATTATTTGTGCTTGAATTGTAACATCAAGGGCTGTAGTAGGCTCATCACAAACCAAAATCTTTGGTCTACATGCAAGGGCAATTGCGATTACGATTCTCTGTCTCATACCACCAGAATACATGAATGGATACTCGTCATATCTCTTTTCTGCATCCTTAATACCTACTCTTTTCATAAGGTCGATAGCCATTTCCTTTGCTTCAGCCTTTGACTTTCCTTGGTGTTTGATGATTACTTCTGAAATTTGATATCCGATAGTCCTTACCGGATTAAGTGATGTCATAGGGTCTTGGAATATTGTGGCAATCTTTTTACCCCTTATCCTTTCCCAATCACTATCTTTTTTTATCTTAACTAAGTCCTCTCCTTCGAAGAATATTTCCCCATTAGAGATCCTACCATTTATTTCTAGCATTCCTGTAAAAGTCTTTGTAAAAACAGACTTTCCAGAACCAGATTCTCCAACAATAGCAACTACTTTACCAGCTTCGAAATCCAATGATATGTTTCTAATGGCAGTTAATTCTCTATCACGGACCTTAAATTTTACTTCAAGGTCTTTAACTGATAGGACTATATCTTTTTTATCTTCCATTTAAGTCCTCCTATATCATGTGGTTCTTCGGATCACTCGCATCGGCTAGGGTTTGTCCTAAGATGTAAAGTGATACTGAAATTATAGCTGTTATCAATACTGGTATAAGGAATAGGTGGGGCTTTGACTGCATGAATAGGGAGTGTTCTTGAACTACACGTCCTAGGGATGCAGTATCCTGACCCAAACCGATTCCCAAGAATCCTAGGAATACTTCATATGAAATAATTGAAGGAATATCCCTTGATAGTAGGGTTACCAGTACAGAAACAAGGTATGGCAGTATATTGTGAATTATTATCTTTGATGTTGATGATCCCAAAGTCCTTGACGCTAAGTTGTATTCCCTATCACGGATAATCATAACTTGGACACGGACAAAGTAAGCTGTACCAACCCAGGATGTTATTGATAGGGCAAATATTAATTGCCATATACCTGATCCTAGTACATAAGCCAAAACCATTACTATTAGGGTAAATGGTATGTTGGCAATAACGTTATAGACTTCTATCATGACCTTATCAACTCTCTTAGAAAAGCCCCACCACATACCAACTATAACACCTATAAGGTTGGTAATGATTGTGGAAACAAAAGCTATAAATAAGGATATTCTTGCACCTGACCAGACCATATCAAAAACATCACGCCCTACGTCATCAGTACCGAAAGGGTGCTTCAATGACGGAGGTAAGAAGTTTAGTGACTTATCGTTAACACCTGGCAAATCTAGATGGTTATATTGTGAAAAGATTGGTTGAATTGTCGACATCAATAGTAATATAGCAACAAGTATCAACATAAAGATTGCAAGTTTTGATTGGAAAAACTTCTTAAATACAGACCCCCAATAAGAGTATTTAGGAGCTGCAATACGTTCTGACTTAGTCTCATCTAATTTAACAAATTTAAATTTATTATCTGACATATTACTCTCCTTTCTTAGTATCCAAGCTTATTCTTGGGTCTACAACCGTCATTAATATATCACCTAATAATACTGACAAAATAGATAAGGTTGTTAGTATAAAGGTAATGGTAATAATCATGTTATTATTTGCAACATTTATGGCATCTGGAAGCATCTTACCCATTCCTGGTATAGAGAATACCGTTTCGGTAATCAAGGCTCCTGAAATAGCCAAGATAATTGATGATGGGATACCATTAACTATTGGAATAATAGCATTCTTTAATATGTGATTTCTAAAAATTTCCTTTTGTGATAGTCCCTTTGCCTTGGCAAATTTAACATAGTCGGCATTTGATTGGTCAATCATGTAACGCCTTAACCACATCATTAAACCAGGTGTAGATAAAAGTCCTAGAATAACTATAGGCATTACGTATGACTTGATATTGCCAAATCCAAGTTGAGGGAATTTATCTGGGAAGCCCAGCTTAAATCCAAAGTACTTCATTAAGAAAATGAAGGCAAGTGAAGGAATAGCTATAAGTAAGTTAATATAGATAATACCAATCTTATCATTTAATTTACCCCTATTCCTAGCCATTGATATTCCTGAAGGAATAGCTATGGCATATGCCAATATAAGCGAAAGAACCCCAAAGATATATGAGGTTTGAATCATAGATGGACTAGATAAATCCTGGTCACATGCTGCATAATTGTCAGTAAACCTCCTCTTATCAAGCGGGTCTAGGTTAGCCTTATATTTACATGTCTCTTGCTTTATTGGACTCTTAAAAGACTTTCCATTCGGAAACACTTGTTCTCTTTGAACCAAGCTACCTTGTGGTGAACTAATAACATCCATAGTCTTTACACCTGCAAAGGTTGGATATGATTTACCGAAGTTAAGTGATATTTTATTTTGGTGGATAAAAGGGAACTTGGCATTAAAATATAATTGGTACTTGTTTTCACAGCCTGAACACATCAAGCCCCAATTTCCATCATTATCCCCTGCAAAGTAGTACTTCCTCTCTAGGTCTGGGTTCTTCGGATCAACTACCTTGGTCTTTTTATCAACATTAATCATGTTGCCAAAGTATTTTAAGATTAGCTCTATCCTGTTATAGTCTCTAAAAGCAATTATTTGTCCCTGAAGAGAGTCTTCATAGGTTAGCTCCTCAATTGTATAGCCTTCTTTTTTCAAAGCCTCTTGGACTTTTTTGCTTTCTGCACTACCCTTTTCAAGGCAGGCTTCTGGATTCTTTGACTTGGCCTCGCATAATTCGGCATTATTATAAAACGAAAGGTATCCTAAATCACTTAGGGTTTGTAATTTATACACCCTCCTTTGATTGCCTGAAAGCTTTGATACAGCAGAGTCCTTGCCAAAGACATTATCTCTAGGTATCATTGTAAAAACCATTACGACGACAACGGCCAATACAACAAATATTGAGACTATGGATTTCAGCAGTCTTTTTAGTATATACTTTTTCATTTTGACTCCTTTAACAAAATGGAGGTTGTGCCCCTAAATCGGACACAACCCCTCATGTCTCATTTTATTTTAGTATTTCTTACTTAGCAGCGTTACTACGGTCTTGTTCCCATTTTTGTAAAGCCGCTTCTCTGTCGCTACCCTTAACAATTTCGTCTTGAAGCATTAAGCCCTTATACTTAAGGTCTGTTGCACCATAGTCAGCCCATACCTTAGAGAATGGAACATACTTAGACACAACTTGTCCTCTTAATTGTTGAGATGTTGGTATAAAGAATGCCTTATCAATTAATAAAGCGTCAGCCTTAGCATATGCTTCATAACGAGCATCCATATCATCGTAGATCTTTTCAGCTTCTTCGATTAACTTAGTGTATTCGTTAAGACCAATTGCATCCTTAATTTCCTTATCCTTATCTCCGTCGTGAAGACCAAGATTATCTAGGTAAGTACCTGTCTTTGAAGAGAAGGTATCAGCAAAGGATTTAGGGTCAGCATAGTCTGGTCCCCAACCTGCAAATGTATTTAAGTCGTAGTCAGCATCCTCAGGTTCTTCAAGTAAGAAAGCTATATTCATTACTATATCGTTGTCTAGTAATACTGGCTCGATGATTATTTGACCATCAGTATTGTCCTTAACTGATTGAGCAAATGACATTGCTTGCTTAGTTAATCTATCACTATCTTTAATAACTGGAACATCTAGGTGGATTGGGAATACAATTCCTTCCTTCTTAGCTGCTTCAATATACTTAAGAGCTTCGTCCTTGTTTAGCCATGGATATTGACCATCGTTTAGGTTAACTTCTGAACCATTAACTTTAGCAAATTCTTTTGATACTAATTCGAAGTAAGTACCATTCTTTGAAGTACCTGCTCCTGGGAAGTTGTTGATGTTACGAACTTGTGCCTTAGCTACATCTTCTGGAGTAGATACTGCTAGGTATTTTTCTACATCAAAGGCAGCTCTTAGAGCCTTTCTGAAGTTTTCGTTTAATACTGCTTTTCTTGTATTATTTCTTAAAGTTTCATCGCTAGCATAGTTAGTATGCTTAAATGACTTACGGTTATAGTTGAAGTTTACACCAAATGCTGTTGAGTTTGGTAGTGTGTTATATACATTGTCTTTATATTTTTCAATATACTTGTCATAATCAGCCCAACTTGGATTCAGTGAAGCTTGTGGATAAGTTCCTTGTTCAAAGCCTTTAATTACTGAATATGGGTCAGATCCGTCATCATAGATAAAAGTAATCTTTGATAGGTGGATATTGTCTACATCCCAGTAGTTAGGGTTCTTAGTTATAACAATCTTTGATTTTGTGTCGGCTTGGTCTAGGATAAATGCCCCATTGTAAAGGATTGAGTCAGCCTTCTTAGTACCGAACTCACATTTTTCCTTGTTTGGAGCACCAAGCTTACATCCTTCTCCCTTAGATTCTAGGAATTCTTTGTTAATTGGGTAAAGCACTGTGTAAGTTGTCATTGAGTCGAAGTATGGAGTTGGAGCTTCCATTGTATATTCAACAGTCTTTTCATCTATTGCCTTTACACCAACCTTAGCCCAAGCTTCATCTGACTTGTCACTCTTTAGATAGTCACCAAGTCCCTTAACAACACCTACTAGTAGTTGTGCTGTAGAAGAATCGAAGTCAGCTGTGTGACGTAGACCTGTTACAAAGTCTTCTGCCTTAACTACATCGAATTCTTCTCCAGCGTTTGTAACCCATTTAACTCCGTCTCTAAGAGTAAATGTCCAAACAGTCTTATCTTCATTACCTTCCCACTTTTCAGCTATTGATGGTGCTAGACTACCTAGTTGGTCATTTTCTAGAAGACCATCTATAAAGTTAGCGTTGAATGTGTGGTCAGGGTTCTTGTCTGTAACAACGTAGTCTAATGACTCAAATTCTGATGAATTTGGGATTGTTAATTCCCTGTCTTCAACCTTCTCTTGAGGTTGTTCTTCATTACCTGGTT
>CAYFSL010000006.1:0-21036 GCA_964345835.1 uncultured Peptoniphilaceae bacterium | reverse complement strand
GGTTGTTCTTCATTACCTGGTTTCTCTTGCTCTCCTTGCTTTTGACCGTCTTCTCCTCCTTGTCCAGGGGCTGGTCCACCTGAACAAGCAGATAAAGCTAGTACTAAAGCTAGGAGCATTGCTGCCAATCTTTTCATTCTTTTCCTCCTTGTTTGTTAGACTTTTGCTAACAATAATTTAGTAAGATTATAGCTCATCTCTAAATATAAATCAAGTTTAATACAATATTTATAAATTAGATTGTATCTTTTTTGCAATATCTTACTTGTAATTCAAGATTTAATGAATAACCAATGAATAAATGCATGATAAGATAAATTATCGGAAAGTATCCTTGTAGCTCTTTGGGGTTTATTTAGCCATCAGGGACCTTGCCTTAGTTACCAATAAAAATATATTTTATTCATTCGTTAACAATTAAATTTATAAATTAAAGGAAGCTTAATCTATATATAATATACTTCCTTATTTACTTAATTCTTCCCGACCTTATTTTCCTAATTCTTGCTCAATGGATTTCCTTACTTCTTCTATATTGTAGCTTCCATTGGCTTTTGCAAAGTTATGGTCTAACTTTATTTCTGTAGCCTTGCCTTCCTTAAACACTAGTAGGCTAGGTACATACTCCAATTTGTATTTTTCGAAGAAGGCATCCATCTCTGGAGTAGTTTGTTCCACATCAAGGTAAAAGGTTTCCTTTCCTAAATCCTTCATAATATCTTTAAGGTCTGGAACCAACTTTATACAGTAGGGACAATTTTTTCTTCCTATATATAAGAAGAAACTTTCCTTCTTATCAATTTTACCGTTAAGCTCTTTGATATCTAGCTTGGTAAAATTTTTGACACTTTCTTCATAATCCTTCTCATTGTATTCCCTAGTCTTTCCTGGATCCTTGCTGGAGCAGGCTCCAAGAATGAAGGCTAAGGATAAGGCTAGGATGAGGATAATTCTCTTTTTCATCTCTTTCTCCTTCGACTACATGTTAAAAATTTGTATTTCGTTTATTATAGCATAATTTTTTTATAGGTAAAAATTTAAATAATAATCTTTTCGAAAACTTCCTCTAGGTCTATATCCTGGTTGACCATTTCCTTCCTAGTTGAAAACTCAACTACTCCCTCAGAAGCCTTTTTCCCAACTGTAATCCTATAAGGAATTCCTATAAGGTCCCTATCGGTAAATTTTACTCCAGGTCTTTCCTTCCTATCATCTAATAGGGTTTCAATTCCCTTATCCCAAAGGTCCTTATATAATTTGTTTGCAACATCAACTTGCTCTTGGTCTTTTGCATTGATAATAGTAATTATCGCTTGGTATGGGGCAACTGATACCGGCCAAATAATCCCCTTATCATCGTGGTTTTGCTCGATTATGGCAGCTGCAGTCCTGGTTATTCCTATCCCATAGCTACCCATAATAAAGTATTGCTCCTTACCATTTTCATCAAGGAATTTGGCATTCATGGTTTCTGAATATTTAGTACCTAATTGGAAGATGTTTCCAACCTCTATACCTCTAGCAAACTTAAGCTCTTCTCCACCAGGTCCCTTGTCCCCTTCCTTTATCATTAATAGGTCATCAACAAGTTCAGCTTCGAAGTCTCTTCCATAATTTACATTTATTAAATGGAAGCCAGTCTTGTTGGCCCCACAAGCCATATTAGGGATTTTTGCTAGCCTTGAGTCAGCAATTAGCCTTACGCCCTTAAGAGCAACTGGACCAGAATAACCCGGCTTAGCCTGGGTCAATTCTTCAATTTTATCATCAGTCATGAAGTCTATTTCGTGTTCTGCAATCCCCAAATAACCTATCAACTTAGCCATATTTAGCTCCCTATCTCCTGGAACTAAGACGAAAAGGTCTTCATCCTTGGCTTTTAGAGCAACCACTTTAGCAAGCTTAGATTGGGGAAGGTCTAAAAAGTCTGCCACTTCCTCTATAGTTTTTTTGCCAGGTGTCTCAACTTCTGTCAATTCAAGCTCTTTCTCAGAAGGCATTTCATCTATAATTACTGGAGCTTTTTCGTCTGTTGCCGCAAAATCGCTTTCTTCACTATAGACTATGACCCCCTCACCTGTTTCTGCCAGGGCTATAAATTCATGGGATTCATTTCCTCCCATTACTCCAGAGTCCCCTTGGACAATCCTGTAGTCTAAGCCTATCTCGTCAAAGATTTCAACATAGGCATCCCACATATTTTGGTAGGCTATCTTCATAGATTCAAGGTCCTTGTCGAAGGTATAGGCATCTTTCATAGTAAATTCTCTAGCCCTATTTATCCCGAACCTCGGTCTCTTTTCGTCCCTATACTTGGTTTGTATTTGGTAGATATTTAGAGGAAGTTGCTTGTAGGACCTTAATTCGTCCCTTACAAGCATGGTGAAATATTCTTCTGCTGTTGGTCCCAAGCAGAAATTTCTACTATTCCTATCCTTTAACTTAAACATTTCAGGGCCAAAGTTTTGCCACCTTCCTGACTCCTCCCATATTTCTTGGGGTTGAATGGCAGACATTAGAAGCTCTTGAGCCCCGTATTTATCCATTCCCTTCCTTACTATATCTTCAATTTTTTTAATTACCCTAAGGCCTAATGGAAGGTAGGAGTAAATACCTGAAGCAGTCTTTCTAATCATTCCTGCCCTCAACATTAAAATATGGCTGGCAATTTCAGCCTCTGCTGGTACATCCCTTAAAGTAGGCATGTAAAAATTTTTCATTTTCATAGTTGTTTTATTCCTTTCATAGATAGACCCACTTTAGATCTTTTCTTGTCAATATTTATTATTCTAACCCTTACCACGTCTGACACCTTGGCAGCCTGGCTAGGGTGCTTTATGAATTGGTCCGAGATTTCAGAGATGTGAACAAGACCGTCATTTTTTATCCCTATATCCACGAATAGGCCGAAGTCAACGACATTTCTCACGGTTCCCTTAAGTTCCATCCCAATTTCTAGGTCATCAATAGTCAAGACATCCGCCCTTAAAATAGGCTTCGGCATATCTTCCCTCGGGTCCCTTCCCGGTCTTTTAAGTTCTTCGATTATATCTTCTAAAGTTGGCCTTCCAACCTCAAGTTCCTTAGCCTTTTCTTCAAGATTGATAGCTCCCAGGTCTATGCCTAATAGCTTTTCGGCAATCTTATAGCTTTCTGGGTGGACCGCTGTATTATCAAGAGGATTTTTAGCATTTGGAATTCTTAAAAAGCCTGCAGATTGGACAAAGGCCTTTGGCCCAAGCCCCTTAACCTTTTTTAACTGGCTCCTAGATGTAAAGGCCCCATTTTCCTCCCTGTAGTCAACTATATTTTTAGCAACGCTCTTATTTATCCCCGATACATAGGCTAGTAGAGATGGACTTGCCGTATTTAGGTTGACACCTACGGTGTTTACGCAGTCTTCAACTACCCTATCCAAGGTCTCGCTTAATAGCTTCTGGTTGACATCGTGTTGGTATTGACCAACTCCTATATGCTTAGGCTCGATCTTAACAAGCTCTGCCATCGGGTCCTGGATTCTCCTAGCTATGGATACCGCCCCACGGACAGTAACGTCTTGGTCTGGAAATTCTTCTATACCTACCTTAGAAGCGGAATATATGGAAGCTCCCGACTCATTTACTATGGAATAAAAGATTTCCCTATCCTTTATCTGTGAAAGCATCTGAGAAACAACTTTTTCAGTTTCTCTAGAGGCAGTTCCATTTCCAATAGCTATAAGCCCAATCTTATATTGGTCGATTAGTTTAAGCATTACCTTGATTGACCCCTCTACATCCTCTTTAGGCTTGGCTGGGAAGATGACAGTATGATAAAGAAGCTCTCCAGTCTCAGATACTACTACCAGTTTACAGCCCGTCCTATAACCTGGGTCAAGTCCCATGACTACAGTCTCTTTTATTGGCGCTTGCATGATATAAGGTTTGATATTTGTGGAAAATACCTCTATGGCCTGTTTATCCGCCCTTTCAGTAAGCTCATTTCTTATCTCTGTTTCTATAGAAGGAAATAATAACCTTTTATAGCCATCTTCAACAGCATCAAGGATATATGGGAAGTTTTTGGCCCTCCTATTACTTTGTAGCCTCATGGCTATTTCATATATATTGTCTTCATGGTATAAGGCTAGCTTTACCTTGATGAAGCCCTCCTTCTCCCCTCTATTTATAGCAAGTATCCTATGGGAGGGGATTGTATTTATACTCTCTTCGTAGTCAAAGTAGTTTTCATAAATTTGAGCTTCTTCTTCCTTATCTTCATCGACCTTGCCTTTAGATGTTTGGATAAGACCTACCCTTTTAGCATCCCTTCTTAAGACATTCCTAAAGTCTGCACTTTCGCTTACCATTTCAGCTATTATATCCTTGGCTCCAGCAACCGCCTCTTTTACGGTTGATAGCTCGTCATTAAGGTATTTTTCTGCCTCTTGTTCAATGTCATCTTCTTCCTTGTCAAATGTTAAGATATAGTCAGCAAGAGGCTCTAATCCCTTTTCTTTGGCTATGGTAGCCCTGGTCCTCTTCTTAGGTCTATATGGAAGATAGATGTCCTCAACTTCCTTTAGACTCTCAGCCTTGGATAAGGCTAGCATAATTTCATCTGTCAGCTTCCCTTGTCCCTCTATGGATGAAACTACTTCTTCTTTTCTCTTGTCTAAATTCCTAAAATAGGACAGTCTTTCTTCCAAGACTCTAATCTGTTCATCTGTAAGGTTGCCAGTAACTTCCTTCCTATATCTTGCAATAAAGGGTACGGTGTTGCCTTCATCTAAAAGGGCGATTGTTTTTTCAACCTGACTAACCCCTACATCTAATATCTTCGCAATTCTATTTTCAATATTCATTATTTATCTTGTCCCTTCATATTCAAGTAGGCATTGACGAAATCATCTAGGTCTCCATCCATAACCCTCTCAACATTACCGATCTCATAGCCTGTCCTGTGGTCCTTAACCATGGTATATGGTTGAAATACATAAGACCTTATCTGGCTTCCCCAGCTGATCTGTGAGTAGGACCCTTGAATATCTTCTATTTTTTCCCTATGCTCTTCTTCTTTTATCTGTACTAATTTAGCTACCAGCATCTTCATTGCTGTAGCCCTATTTTGAATCTGCGACCTTTCAGTCTGACAACTTACTGTGACCCCTGTTGGGAGGTGGGTAATTCTTATGGCTGAGTCCGTAGTGTTCACGTGCTGACCACCTGCCCCCGATGACCTATAAGTGTCTATCCTTAAGTCTTTTTCATCAATATCCACGGTCATATCATCATCTAGTTGGGGGTAGACATCAATGCTGGCAAAGCTGGTATGCCTCCTCTTATTAGCATCAAAGGGGGAAATCCTAACCAACCTGTGGACCCCCTTCTCACTCTTCAAATACCCGTAACAATTGGGGCCCTTTACCATGAAGGTTACAGACTTTATACCGCCGCCTTCCTCACTATTGTAGTCGCTTATGGTATACTTAAATTTTTTTGAATCAAACCACCTGGTATACATCTTCATCAGCATCTGTGCCCAGTCTGTAGCCTCTCGGCCACCTGATCCCGCATGAATTGAAAATATGGCATCATTTTTATCATAGGGGCCAGAAAGAAGGGTTTCAATCTTTAGTTTTTCCACCTTAGCTTTTATGGCAAGGAGGTCTTTTTCTATTTCTCCCTCCGACTCCAAATACTCCTCAAGGGATAGGAGGTCTACTAGATCCTCTAAATCACTCCTCTGGTTAACTAAAGTTTCGTGAAGGTCTAGGACCTCTTTTTTAGAATTTAATTCCTGGATTATACTTGTAGCCTTGTCACTATCATCCCAAAAATCTTTTTTCAGGGTTTCCTCTTCTAATTTTTTTACTTCAATCTTTTTAGCATCTAAGTCAAAGAGACTCTCCTAATTCTTTAAGGGTGACAGCTAAACTTTCTAAGTAATTTTTCACTTCAAATATTTCCATAAATTTCTCTCCAAACTTTCTTCTCTTGCCTTAATTTCCTATAATTTTTCTACTATAACATTTCTTTTATTTCATTTTTAATAATACTAAGAAATATTTTACCATCTTTAGCTATTTCCTACAATATTGCAAAACTCCCAGAGAAATTCTATCTCCAGGAGTTTATCTAAAATATTTTAATTAAATAACCTTAAAACTATCTTCTTCAACCTCAAGTCCATGAGATATCAAAAGCTGAGCCTAGTCAAGTTTGCCATGACAATGCTTATATTTTTTTCCTGACCCACATGGGCATGGGTCATTACGACCTACCTTCTTGGTCTTTCTCCTAAAAGGCTCTCTAGCTTGCTCAACTGGTCCTTCTACGACCTTGGCAACCTTCTTTCTTTCGACTTCTGTTTCCTTGTATACATGGTAGATGGTCTTTATAGTATCTTCCCTGATACTCCTGTTCATTTCATTAAACATGTCAAAACCTTCATTAGCAAAAGCTCTTACAGGGTCCTCGTTACCAAAGGCTCTCACGCCTATTCCCTGCTTTAATTGGTCCATAGCATCGATGTGGTCCATCCACTTGCTATCGACAACCTTAAGCATGATAACTCTTTCAAGTTCTCTCATGTCCTCTGAGCCAATTTCCTCTTCCTTTTGCTCATATAGCCTTTCAGATATATCCTTAAGTTGTTCCTTAAGTTGTTCCTTATTGACCTCAAAATCAATCTCGGCCCAAGCAGACCTCGGCATATATAAACTTTCGAAGTAAGACCTAAGCCCATCAAGTTCCCAATGTTTGTGGGATACCTCATCGGCACAGAAGCTATCGACCTCTTCATCTATAAGGGCGTGAAGCATGGACATAATATTAGCCCTCATATCATCACCATTTAATACGGCATTTCTTTCGCCATAAATTACTTCCCTTTGCTTGTTCATGACATTATCGTATTCTAGGACCCTCTTACGCATAGCAAAGTTGTTGGACTCAACCTTCTTTTGGGCCCTTTCAATAGCCGATGTAAGCATCTTAGCCTCAATAGCTTCGTCTCCAGCAGAGCTTGCGAAGTTTTGTAGGGTTGGTCCCCCGAAAAGCCTCATTAAATCATCATCAAGAGCCACGTAGAACCTTGACCTACCAGGGTCTCCTTGTCTACCAGACCTACCTCTTAACTGGTTGTCTATACGCCTTGATTCGTGTCTTTCGGTACCAATAATGTACAAACCACCCGCTTCTACTACCTTCTTGGCATTTTCATCAGTAGTTTTCTTATACTTAGCCTTTAGATCTCTATAGACTTTTCTAGCATTTAAAATCTCTTCATCATCTGTTTCAGCAAAAGAATCCGCCGCTTCTATCAGGTATTCTTCATACCCCTTCTTTCTCATCTCTTGCTTGGCAAGAAAGTCCGGGTTACCCCCAAGCATGATGTCGGTACCTCTACCTGCCATATTGGTTGCAATAGTGATTTTTCCTAGGGTACCCGCTTGGGCAACAATTTCCGCTTCTCTTTCGTGTTGCTTTGCATTTAGGACGTCATGTGGAATCCTAGCTCTTTTTAACATTGATGATAAGATTTCTGATTTTTCAATTGAAATGGTACCTACAAGGATTGGTTGGCCAGTCTTATAGACCTCCTTGATATCCTCAATTACCGCCTTGAATTTCCCCTCTTCATGGGCATAAACCCTATCATTTTCATCCTTTCTCATGATTGGCTTATTAGTAGGTATCTCTATAACATCCATATTATAGATTTCAGCAAACTCGTCTTTTTCGGTCATTGCTGTACCAGTCATACCAGATAGCTTTCCATACATTCTGAAGTAGTTTTGGAAGGTAATTGTAGCAAGGGTCTTAGACTCACTCTTAACTTCAACGCCTTCCTTGGCTTCTAAGGCTTGATGAAGGCCATCAGAGTACCTTCTTCCCTCCATGATACGACCAGTAAATTCGTCAACTATCAGGATTTCATTATCCTTTACAACATAGTCGATATCCCTATGCATGGTATTTCTCGCCTTTAATGCCTGGTTGATATGGTGCATCAATTCCATGTTAGAGGCATCGGAAATATTCTCAACTCCGAAATATTTTTCTGCCTTTCCCGTACCTATTTCTGTCAAGTTAGCAGTTTTTCTCTTTTCGTCTACAAGAAAGTCAACCGTCTCTTCAACTTCCTCTTCAAGGAGCATATCTAATTTATTTTTTTCTGACTCACTCGGGTCCAGAATCCTTCCCTCAAGGGTCTTTACAAAGTCATCAGCCCTCTTATACATATCAGTGGATTCATCGCCTTGACCTGATATAATTAGGGGAGTTCTGGCCTCGTCTATAAGGATTGAGTCGACCTCGTCAACTATGGCAAAGGCCAGTTCTCTCTGAACAGTATCTTCCTTGTATATCTCCATGTTATCCCTTAGGTAATCGAATCCAAATTGGTTGTTTGTACCATAGGTAATATCAGCTGCGTAGTTCTCCCTTCTCTCATCCTGGTCAAGTCCATAAATGATACAACCTACAGATAGGCCAAGGAAGGTATACACCTTTCCCATCCACTCCATATCCCTCTGTGCCAAGTAGTCATTGACGGTTACAACATGGACCCCCTTTCCATTAAGGGCATTTAGGTAGACTGGTAAGGTAGCTACCAAAGTCTTACCTTCTCCCGTCCTCATCTCCGCTATTGAACCTTGGTGAAGGATGACACCACCTATTATTTGCACCTTGTAGTGCTTCATACCAAGAACCCTCCAGGAAGCCTCTCTTACCGTTGCAAAGGCCTCTGGTAAAATATCATCTAATGTTTCTCCATTTGCTAATCTTTCTTTGAATTGGTCGGTCTTAGCCTTTAGGTCTTCGTCACTCAACTTTGAGTATTCATCTTCTAAAGCTAATACGGCGTCAACTTGTGGCATTATTTTATCTATTTCTTTTTGACTGAATGATTTAAATATCTTACTAAAAAATCCCATGTTATCTCCTTATATTTTTTACCTAACCTATATATTATCATTTTTAGGCCAATCATACAATATTACTAGCCTTCACCAACACTATTTGGCAAAGAGCCATATAAAAAGGACTAGATCTCAATCCCCCTATAAACTAGCTTTTAGCTTCATATCAAGTGGGTAATTCTCATCTAGTCCTAAATGAATTAACCTAGGTCTTATCCATTATCCTAACAAGACCTCTATAATTATTTATCTTAAAATAACTGGTATTTATATTAAATTGTATTTTAATAAATATCTAATAATATATAAGATAAAAGCCTATCTTCTTGGCTCAATCAAACCGAAGTTGCCATCATTTCTCTTGTAGACAACTGATACCAAGTCGGTTTCTGCATCGTGGTATACAAAGAAGTTGTGACCTAAAAGTTCCATTTGAAGGACAGCATCTTCTACAAACATCGGCTTCAAGCCAATAGTCTTTACCTTTACAATATTAGGCTTTTCGTCTTCTGCAATTGTGTCTTCATCTTCAATAACTTGGTCATATCTGATAGATTCAGCCCTTTTAGCTTTTAGTTTAGTCTTATACTTTCTCAATTGATTGTCTAAGGATTCAACCGCCATATCCACTGAAGTTAACATATCATCAGATGTTTCTTCAGTCCTGATTATAGGACCTGACTTCAACCAAATTGTGACCTCAACTGTTTTGAAGTTACCTACTGTTGAAAATGTAGCCTTAGCTTCAACATCATCATCAAAGAATTTATCAAGCCTTTGTAGTTTCTTGTCGACAACTTGCTTGAAATTTTCTCTTATCGTAATATTTTTTCCAACGTAATTAATATTCATGGTACCCTCCTTATTTGGTTGTTAATTTTTTATTACCCATTTTAACTTTGAATTAACAAAGTTAAAGAAAAATTAACTCGTAAAAAACACTTATCCACAATTTAATAAAGTTTATAATTATAAATCGACTTATCAAGATAAAGTTATCCACAATTTTGTGTATAACTTGTGGATAAGCCAGCTTTATGGGCTTTTAAATCGAATTTTCTGTGGATTTTATGTTGGAAAAGTATTTTACATGCAAATATTGCTGAAAGTTTATTATTAATATTTTCTAGTCGCTAATATCCTATCCTTAGGGTTGTCTAAGTTATTTATTAAATCGTATAAAGGCTTGATTTCAGGCTTTTCTATAAGTCCCGCTTCAAGGGCATCCTCTATTAGATCCAATATCCACTTGATAAAATATGAGGAAAAATAATAGCCCTGAAGTCCATTAAATGAAGCTGAATTAAAGCCGCCATCTATTATTCTATCATTTATCATGGCAAATTTTTCCAAGTATTTATCCACTAAAGCCTTGTTATAAATAAATGCATAATAAAGACTTATGATTGCGAGTGAAAAGTCTCTTACATTTGAGTCCCCTAAAGAAATTCTAAATAGATCTTTCCCTTCTTCGAAGATAAAACCTTCTTTTCTATAATTAATCAGATAGGCCTCATCAAAATCGCTGATGGACCTATCCATGACTATCTCAACAACTGGAGCTAGAGCCTTTACTAATCCTCTCTTCTTAATGTAATCTTCCCGAGAGGAATAATGAATATCTATGAATATCCTAGCTGAAAGCTTTCCCTCTTCCAGGTAGGAGGGACCAAGGTCAATGGCTTGTGGGGCTAGAGTATTGTAGGCTTCCTTGAATTCTTCAATATTTTCCCTCTCTAAATCAAAATACTTGACCTCTTCCTCGTATATATATTCCTGTCTTATCGAAAACACCTGTCCATCCTCCCCAGTAAATTAAATATTTGGACCAGGGCTGGAAAATGTAAGTTCTATTGTCTTTTCTTTACCATCTCTTAGGACTATGAGTCTTGTGCTATCTCCTTCCCCCAAAGATAAAAGATTTTGCTTTAAGCTATTCATAGATTCAACTTTATTTCCGTTTATAGATATGATTATGTCCCCCTCTTCGAGTCCTGCTTTTTGTGCATTCCCCCTATCTTGCAACTCTACGACCATTACTCCCTGGTAGTCTTCATATTCAGGTTTAACCTGTCTATATTGTTTATATATATCTAGGTCTATCCCCCTAATCCCTAGCTGAACGGAGGTAAAGCTTCCATTCTTAATAAATGAATCAATTATAGGCTTTGCAACATTTATAGGTATTGCAAATCCAATCCCATCCGTACTTTGAACCTTGGCGGTGTTTATACCTATCAATTTACCTTCCTTATCTAAAAGAGCCCCTCCAGAGTTACCTGAATTTATGGCGGCATCTGTTTGGAATAGGCCATCAAGGATAGACCCTTCCTGTAGACTAATAGACCTATTCAATCCTGAAATATAGCCTGATGTTAGGGTTGATTGAAGATTTAAACCAACTGGGTTACCTATGGCAATGGCCTTGTCACCAACCACAACTTTACTCGAATCCCCAAGTTCTATAGCTTGTAGACCTTTTTCTTCTACCTTCACTATTGCTAAATCCAGGGTTGAATCTTTCCATAATACCCTACCCTTGGACTTTTTATTGTTGTGAAATAGGACCTCAACCCCATTAGAATCAGAAGCCTCGGCTACTACATGGGCATTTGTAAGTATATATCCATCAGAACTTACAATGACACCCGACCCTATTGACTGACCTTGGACCTCTCTTTCAAAAAACATACCACCGCTTCTCTTTATATTTACCGTAATTCCAACTACCGATGGAGTAGATTTCTTTGCAACGGCACTTTCTACATTAGATTCCTCCTTGGTGGAAATGCTTACGGTGGTTGACTTGTTATCCTGACTGGCGGTCTCATTCGCACTAGCTGTCTTTGGCGCCCCTAAAAGGCCTAACTTTGAAGGATAGTACATTCCGATAAAAGACCCTAATATAGCCCCAACTAGGATAAGGGCTACCGCCTTAAGCCACCTATGCCTTGGCCTTTCCTTTTTTATCTTAGAATCAACATAAGCCTTTAACCTAGCTTCTATTACTTCAGGACTTTCTTCTGTTTTATATCTATCATTATAATAGTAACTTTCTTCCGAGTCGTCATGGTCATAGGAGAAATTATCATCTTTATAGGATGAACTTTCCCTATAACCTACATTGTCTGAGCCCTTCCTATCTATATCCTCATCATAATTATTATATTTATCTTGGTCATCATATAGCCAATTAAAAAAATTGTCATCTCTGTCTCTATCTGACATAATGTCCCCCTTTTACAAATTTATAATTCATACTATAATTATTATATAGCAATTGGATGAATATAAGTTTTTATAATTTTAATATTATTTTCTATATTTTATAGGTTACACTTTACTTGTATCAAAATTATGAAGAAGTTTTGTTAAGAATGTGGGTAAAGATAAAATTAGATAAAAAGAGAGGGTTTATATGGCATACATTAGTTTTAAAGATGTTCATAAGATATATAGGATGGGCGAAAACGAGATTCACGCTAACAATGGGGTTAGTTTCGATATAGACGAGGGTGAATTCGTAATAGTAGTTGGACCTTCTGGTGCTGGTAAGTCAACTACTTTAAATATCCTAGGAGGACTTGATAGTTCCGATTCTGGTACGATAATTATAGATGGAAAAGAAATATCCTCCTATAACGATAAGCAACTTACAGAATATAGAAGGCATGATATAGGCTTTGTCTTCCAATTTTATAATCTTATTCCCAACCTAACCAGCCTAGAAAATGTTGAAATGGCTACTCAGATTGCAGATGATGCCTTTGACCCTAGAGAGGTCTTAAAGCTCGTTGGTCTGGATACAAGGGTAGATAATTTTCCTTCACAACTATCAGGAGGTGAGCAGCAAAGGGTGGCAATAGCCAGGGCTCTTGCCAAAAATCCCAAACTCCTTCTTTGTGACGAACCTACTGGAGCACTAGACTACAAGACGGGCAAGCAAATTCTAAAACTCCTCCACGATACTTGTAGGAGGTTAAATACAACTGTTATTGTAATAACCCACAATGCCGCAGTAGCTCCTATGGCTGACAAGGTCATAGAGATTAGGGATGCCAAGGTTGTAGATGTAACAATAAACGATGAACCTATACCCGTTGAAGATATAGAGTGGTAAGAGGAAGATACCTTTACCTTTATCAAAGGTATAAGACGATATAAATCTTTAAAGGCATTTCGATAGAATTATTTTTTAGTTTAAATGCCATATGCAAAAAAGGACTTTAATCATGAAAAAAAGAAAAACATCCTTACTTAAGGATACTTTCAGGACAATAAAAAAATCATTTGGTCGCTTCTTAGCCATAATCTTGATGGTCGCCCTTAGCACCATGGTCTTTATCGGTCTTCAGATGGTCTTGCCCAACATGAAGGCAAGCCTTGTAAATAGACTTAGGGACCATAATATCCACGATATAAGGATTAGGTCCTATGCGGGTATTAGACCTGATGACCTAAAAATTATAAATGATCTAGCCGGGGATAAGAGGGTCGAATTTGCCAAGGAGGAGACCTTTAAGGTAAATGACAAGGACTTCACCCTTTCCCTAAAGTCTACAGGAAAGACAATAGATGTTTTTACTGTTCGAAAAGGAAGACTTCCCAACAAGTCCTCCGAAATCCTCCTTGATTCAAAAATCCTTGAAGACAAGGGCGATATGATTGGGCAAAAGATAAGCCTTAAAAATAAAAAGGATGAAAGGGATAAAAATCTACTTACAAATACTGAATTTACTGTTGTTGGCTATGGCGACTCTGTCGACTATATAAACTTGACAAGAGGTGGCTTTGATACAGCTGGGGCAGACTATTTTGCCATGGTCCTAGATGACGTTATAGATAAGAAATACCCTGACTATGCCCTAATTAAATACCTGAACAAGAGTAAGCTTGATATCACAAGCGATGAATACAAGGCTATGGAAAATGACAAGGTAGATGAAATAAAAGAAAGGTTCAAAAACAGGCCTGATGAGATTAAGGCAGAGATTACAAAAGAAGCCAATGAGGAAATCGCAGATGGCAAGAAAAAAATAGCAGACGGCAAAAAAGAACTAGCTGATGGTAAAAAAGAACTTGACGATGCTAAGAAAGAATTAGATGATGCCAAAATCAAACTAGATGATGGTAAAAAAGAATTAGATGACAATGAAAAAAAACTAAATGATGCCAAATCCAAGTTAGATGATGGGAAAAAACAAATAAGCAGTAATGATAAGAAACTAGCTGAGGCCAAGATTAAGCTTGATAATGGTAAGAAAAAGCTTGATGATTCAGGAAAAAAACTTTCCGACTCTAAAAAGAAATTAGATGAATCAAAGTTGCAATTAGATAAGGGTAAAAAACAGATTGATTTAAATGAGGAAAAACTTGCTTCTGGCAAAAAAGAACTTGACCAGGGCAAAGACAAACTTTCAGAGTCAAAAAAAGATTTGGACCAAGCGAAATCAACCCTTGACCAATCTAAAAAAGACCTTGATGCTGGAAAAAAGAAGTACGAAGAAGGACTTAAACAATACGAGAAGAACCTAGAGAATTACCAAGTCAATAAGAAGGCCTTTGATGATAACATGAATAAGGTCCAAGATGGTCTGAAGGCTGTAGCTAATGGGAAAAATCAAATAGCTATAAAAGAAAAGGAATTGAAAGAAGCAAAGGACCAATTAACTAGTAAAAAGGAAATGCTTGGCCAAGCTATAAAAGATTTGAAAGAAAAGCTTGCTGGTCAGTCTGAAAATGGCCTAAAAGATAAATTGTCTCAAATCAATCTCGCAATTACAGACCTTGATTCTAAGATTGAAGAAATAAATACTGAAATACTAAATTTAGAAAAGGCCCTTGAAAACCCCGACCTTACAGATTCGGAAAAATCGGATTTACAAGCAAAGAAAACTAAGGCTGAAATGGAGCTAAAGGGTCTTGAAACTATGAAAACTACCCTAATAGAAGAAAAGTCCCAGGTTGAAGATGGCATAAAAGCCTTTGCAAGCCTTAATGACCTAGAAAAAAACATGGCTGAAATTGAGGCCGGTCTAGAAAGAGTCAAGGCTAGTGAAGACCAAATAATAAGTTCAAAAAAAGATCTTGAAGACAAGGAAAAGCTTCTTAATGAATCCCTTAAGAAGTTAAATGAAGAAAAGCCTAAATTAGAAGCTGGAAAGACCCAACTTGATGAGGCTAAGAAAAAACTTGATGATTCCAAAAAGGAACTTGACCAGGGTCAAAAGGCCTATGATGAAGGCTTAAATACCTACAAAGCTGGACTCCTACAATACAAGCAGGGGGAACAAGACCTAAAAGATGCCCAAGATAAGTACGATGATGGAATAAAGAAGCTTAATAAGGCTAAGTCCGACTATGAAGCTGGTCTTAGCAAATATACTAGCGGCTTACAATCCTATAATGAAGGATATAAAAAATATTCTGATGCAAAAAAATCGTATGAAGATGGATTAAAAGAGTATAATGATGGACTTGCTAAGCTTGAAAAAGCCAAAAAGGATTACGAAAAGGGCCTAAAGGAATATAGGGAAGGACTTATCAAACTCAACAATGGTAAAAAAGAATATGAAGAGTCCTTAAAAAAATATAATGACGGTAAAAAAGAATATGAAGATGGTAAAAAAGAGTACGATGATAAATCAAAGGATGCCTGGGAAAAGATAAGGGATGCTGAGGCTAAAGTTAAGGATGTAGAAGATGAGCTAGAGGCTATAAATATTCCCGCCCATAAGATTGAGGGAATCTATGATAACCTTTCATTTTCCATATATATAGATGAAATAAAGAGCCTTAACACCATTTCTTATATATTTACAGCCATGTTCTACCTGGTAGCCATCCTGGTTACTCTTACTACAATACTTAGGATGCTAGATACTGAAAGAACTCAAATCGGTACCTTAAAGGCCTTGGGCTATGGACCTTTTGATATAATGACGAAATATATGATATATGGGGTTCTCGCAGCCATTCTAGGGTCCCTTCTTGGAATTGCAGTAGGTCACTATATCCTCTTGCCACCTATTATTAATGCCTACCTATCCCCTACAAACCTAAAGATAGTTACAAGCATTTTAGAATATGACAAGCCAATTTATATAACCATAACCTCTATATTAATTGTTGGAATGACTGTATACTTTAGTATCCATAAGAAGTTAAAGGAGGCTCCTGCCCAACTAATGAGGCCAGAACCCCCTAAAAAGACCAAAAGAGTCTTGGTTGAAAGGATTCCTTTTATTTGGAAAAGACTTTCCTTCCTAAATAAGGTATCCATACGAAATATCTTCCTTCACAAGATCCGTATGATAATGCTAATCATCGGAGTAGCAGGTAGCTTTGGCCTTATAGCTATGGCCTTCGGCATCCAGTCTTCTATAGGAAGTGTAGCCCCAAGACAATTTGGCGACCTTTATAAGTATGATGGCCAAGTTATATATAATGAAAAAGCCAAAGACATTGATGACCTAAAGAAGAAAATTAGGGAAAGATCTAAGGACAATATGGATGTCATAATGGATCTTGGAACTTTTACAAATGCCCAAAATTTTGATGAAGATGTAAAAATTTTGGCAATAGATGATTATGACAGGTTCAAGAACTTCATTAATATTAGGGATAGGGTTAGTAAAAATGCCTATAAACCTGAAGATGGTAAGCTAATAATAAATGAAAAACTTTCCATGGTATTAAATAAGGAAGTTGGAGATAAATTTTCTTTCAAGGACTCAAATGGAAAGCTCCACGAACTAGAAATCCAGGCAATAGCTGAGCAATACTTTGGTCATACCGCCTATATGACTGAAAAAACCTTTAAGGACCTTATCAAAAAGGACCAGAAAGCTAACAGCAACCTGGTTATCCTAAAGGATAACTCAACCGATGGTATGAGCCTTTTTCAAAGTGAAATCATGGAATACAACTCAGGAATTAGCTTTTTACCAACAGCAGACATGCAGACAAGCCTTAAAAATATATCGGATTCACTTAACTTTGTAATCCTGGTTATTGTTGCCGTAGCCGCCTTATTAACTTTTGTTGTCCTTTATAACCTTACAAATATAAATATTTCTGAAAGGGTTAGAGAAATTTCAACCATAAAAGTCCTAGGCTTTAGGACAAATGAAGTCAGCTCCTATATATTTAAGGAAAATTACTTCCTAACCCTTGTAGGTATCCTAGTGGGCATGGGAGTTGGCAAGGGGATGCACTCGATAATAATATTTTACCTATCATCGGGTTCAGTCCTATTTGACCCCTATATGCCGCCGACAACCTACCTGTGGGCAAGCCTTCTAGTAATCGCCTTCTTAATTGTAGTATTAGTACTTGAAAGAAATGAGATTAGAAAGATTGACATGGTAGAAGCCCTAAAGGCAGTTGATTAAAATAAAGACTAATAAAAATAATTGATTAGTAAGGTCCCCTGAACTAGAGGAAAAAACTGAATTATCCAGTCTATAGCAGAAATACAAAAGGTAGTGTTGCAGAATGACTAAAAATCATTCTGTGATACTACCTTTTAACATTTCACTATTTACTTATTATACTTTTATTTGTCAATTTCGTCTTCTTCATGACCCTCTTCGTCAACAGTAATCTTTACTTCCTGGATCCTCTTATCCTTAATTTCTAGAATCTCAAAGTTAACATTATCATGGGCTATAGCCATTTGTTCACCATCATCAGGAATGTGACCCAAAAGGAATATCAAAAATCCTCCCAAGGTATCGTAGTCGTCAGTCTCTTCGTCAAGATTAGTGGACAGTCTAAAGTTTAATTCCTTTATGGAAATTGACCCCTTGGCTATCCAGACCCTTTCAGTTATTTGCTGGATTTCCGGTTCATCGTGGTCGTATTCATCGTCAATGTCGCCAACTATTTCCTCTATGAGGTCTTCCATGGTTACTATTCCTGAAAATCCCCCATACTCATCAATAAGTAGGGCCATGTGTCTGTTGTTTGCTTGAAGTTCTGTAAATAGGTCATTTACATTTTTCCTTTCTGGAACAAAATAGCCAGGCTTTAGAATAGACCTTATATCTACATTTTCAAAACCTTTATTGTAGCTTTCCAATAAGTAGTCCTTAAGGTAAAGGACCCCAATTATATTATCGACTTCTCCCTCATATACGGGGATCCTAGAATATTTTAAGTTGAGCATCTCGTCCAGAAACTTGTCGAAAGGTTCATCTATATCAATCATAAAGACCTCTGGCCTTGCAGTCATTATTTCTTCTGCACAGGTATTGTCAAAGCCGATTACAGACCTTATCATCTCCCCTTCAACATCGTCAATTATACCCTGGGTCTGACCAAGTTGCACTAGGGACTTGATGTCATTGATTGTAACCCTACCTTCAACCCCCTTGGTTGAAATCCCTAACATCTTCAAGATTCCATTGGTTGATAGGGATAAGAGCTTTACAAAGGGTCTAAATAGCCCTGCTGAAAAACTAACTACCCCTACTGAAAGTCTAGAAAATTCCTCGCTTTTAACAAGGGCCAACCTCTTTGGAACAAGCTCTCCAAATAGGATAGTGAAAAAAGAAAGGAAGATAATTATTAATAAAAGGGCTAGTGTCTGACCGTAGGGTATCCCCCAACCGTAAAAGACATGCCCCAAGTTTTTTGATATCCCAACTGCTGCAAGAGCTGAATTTATAAATCCAGATAGAGTGATTACCACCTGAATAGTTGAAAGAAAGTTCAACTGGTCAGAAAGAACCCTGAGGATTTTTTCCGCCCTCCTGTCCCCCTCTTCCGCATCCTTCTTCAACTTGTTCTGGTCTACTGAGACCATGGCCATTTCTGACGCGGCAAAAAAAGCGTTTATAGCAGTCAATAAGAAAATAATTATAAGCTGTATTAATAATCCCTGGCCCCCGAGGTCGACTTCAGCGGCCTGATTTGATGTTACCATCTATATTCCCCCTAAAAAAATATTTTCTTTATTTTATCATAAAAATATAGCTTTTGTGAAATATTTATAAATAAATATCAGGCATTTTCTTAAGCTTAAAGCTTGCATAAACCAAATAGATAAAGACTAATCCCCCAACCATAAATATTTCTTAGCTAGCCATCTGTCGACAAATCATTTAGTCATTGATAAAATTACTAGGGGAGGAAAATTAAATGGAAAATTTTGATATTATCTTCGTAGGGGCAGGGGCCGCCGGGGTTTTTGCAGCCTATGAGTTTACCAAGCTAGAAACTGACAAAAAGGTCTTGATAATAGACGGGGGCAATATTATAAATAAGAGAAAGTGCCCTATCTCTGAAGGGAAGGTAGAAAATTGCATCATGTGCAAGCCCTGCAATATTATGGAGGGTTTTGGAGGGGCTGGTACCCTTTCAGACGGCAAATATAATATAACCACTGAATTTGGAGGAGACCTCCATACTATAATCGGAAGAAAGAAGGCGATAGGGCTGATGGAATATGTTGATAGGGTCTTGGTGGACTTTGATGACCAGGAATCCAAGCTGTATGAAACTGCATCAACTGACCTAAAAACCCTTTGTTTAAAAAACAACCTCCACCTACTAAATGCCAAGGTAAGGCACTTTGGTACAGATAGGAATGTTGAAATTCTTAAAAAGATCTATGACTATACCAAGGATAAGGTTATCTATAAGTTCAACACTAGGGCCTATGATGTTGACTTTATTGACGGCAAGTACATAGTTAAGACTGACAAGGGAGACTACTCTTGCAAGGACCTAGTCCTATCATCTGGCAGAAGTGGGTCTAAGTGGATGTCACAGATCTTTGATAAGTTCGATATTAAGACTACCTCTAACAGGGTTGATATCGGAGTTAGGGTGGAACTTCCAGCAGAGATTTTCAAGCATATAACCGACGAGGTCTACGAAAGCAAGATCATCTACAAGACTGATAAATATAACGATATGGTCAGGACCTTCTGCATGAATCCTTATGGGATAGTGGTAACGGAAAATACTAACGGGGTAATTACCGTAAATGGCCACTCCTATGCAGATGCCGATAAATTATCGCCTAACACCAACTTCGCCCTACTTGTTTCTAATACTTTTACGGAGCCCTTCAAAGACTCCAACGAATATGGGGAGTCCATAGCCAGGCTATCTAACATGCTGGGTGGAGGAGTAATCCTTCAAAGGTTTGGAGACCTTGTTAAGGGAAGGAGGTCTAGTAGCAGGAGGATGAAAAAGTGCTTTACAGAGCCTACCCTTAAGGCAACTCCGGGAGATTTAAGTCTGGTAATTCCAAAGAGACAATTGGATAATATAATTGAGATGATCTACCAGTTAGATAAGATAGCCCCAGGAATAGCCAATGAAGATACCCTTTTATACGGGGTAGAGGTTAAATTCTACAATTCTAAAGTAGAGGTTGACCATAATTTCCAAACTAAGCAAGAGGGCCTTTATGCAATTGGAGATGGGTCAGGCCTTACCCATTCCCTATCTCAAGCGTCAGCCTCTGGTGTCGAGATAGCAAGGCTATTGGGTTAAACTATATATCAACCTTTGGTGGATTATTAAATGATAATATTTTTTAATAATTATGATAATTTTCTATAGCGAACCTGTAGTATTATTTAATCAAGGAAAAATGCATGGTTTTTTATAGAATCTTTGAGATGTACACTCAAAAGCTTAAAGTATCCAGTTATAAGATTTCTATAATCTTAGAGGATAGCCACTGGTCCCCTAAGATCCTTTTACTATTTTAGAGCTGTCAAATAGTAGGCTTATCCTTCATGCTTCTATCTATATGATCTCTCACTCATAAGCATGGATGATAGGCAGGTGGCAATCGATCGGTTAAGGTAGTGTTGCAGAATGACTAAAAATCATTTTGTGATACTACTTTTTTCGTTTTAAGACGATGACTTGCTTCTGAGAGTTAATCTTTTCGATAATTTATTAGAATTACAAATCTTTAAATTAAAAATAAGCACACAAAAATCACCTAGAAATATTTTCGTTTCTTTCTAAGCAGTTTTTTTGTACTTGATGATTTCTGTTTGATTCTTTAACAGTTTCCTATGTAATTGATTTAGGTTAATACCAAGAGCAATAAGGGTCAATATGGTAGACGGGATGGGGGTTAATGAAAAAGTTATAAAAGATAA
>CAYFSL010000005.1:0-74129 GCA_964345835.1 uncultured Peptoniphilaceae bacterium | reverse complement strand
TAAATAGTCTTCTCGACCTCTTGGTGGGATAAAAGGGCAACCGTCTCAACATGGCTTGTTCTTGGAAATTGGTCAAAAAACTCCATCTTCTCTATCTTATAGCCAGCCCCTATAAATTTCTCCAGGTCCCTTACCTGGGTCTTGGGGTTGCAGGAGATATAGACTACCTTTGGGGCAGACATATCGATTATCTGGTCTATGGCCTTGGGGTGGATCCCTTCACGAGGGGGATCAAGGACTAGGACATCAGGAACTTCGGTTAGTGAAGCTAGGTGTTCTAGGACATCGCCCGCTATAAATTGGCAGTTGGATAGCTTGTTTTGGCGGGCATTTTCCCTGGCCTTTTCTACTGCTTCTTCTACTATTTCAACCCCTATAACCCTCCTGGCTTTTTTAGCAAATATTTGGGATATGGTCCCTGTACCGCAGTAAAGGTCATAGACAAGCTTTTCTTCTATGTTTCCTGCATAGTCTAGGGCTTTCTCAAAGAGTTTTTCTGCCCCTATCGGGTTTGGTTGAAAGAAGGAGAAAGGCGAAATGTTGAAGTCTAGGCCTAAAAGTCTTTCAGTTATATGGTCCTTTCCATATAGTTTTATGGTTGAATCTGGAACGATTGCATCGGCGGTTGAGTTTGATATTATATGAAAAATGCTCTCAATCCTTCCTTCTAAGTTTAATTGGAGTAATTCTTCTTTGAACTCATCTAGTAGGTCCTGGTTTATGGATGGGTCTTCTTTGGTCACAAGACTTACCATAATTTCACCTGTTGAAAAACTCTTACGAACTACTAGAAATTTAAGGGCCCCGGTCTGTCTTATCTTATGATAGGGTCTAAATCCTTTTGAATCGAAGAAAAACATGGCTTCCTGCCTGATTCTTTCAAAGTCTTCATGGACTATATTACAACCAAAGTTATCTATGATTTCATAAAAACGGCCTTTTTTATGGAGGCCTAGGGTTAGTGGTCCATCTTTGATTTCATCCCCAAAGGTGTATTCCATCTTATTCCTATAGGCTAGGGGGCTTGGAGCAGGATTGATAAAAAGCTTGTACTTATCATAGTCTATATTTTCATAAAGCTTTCTCAAGGATTCTAGTTTGTAATTTAGTTCTTGGAAATAGTCAAGTCTTTGATAGCGGCAACCTCCACACTCGTCTACTCTAGGGCAACCTGGAAGAGTCTCTAATGGAGACCTTTCAACAAGGTCATAATATTTAGCCTGGATGATACCGTTTTTGTTTTTTCCCCTCTTAACTCTTACAGTTTGACCGATTAGGCCATCCTTAAACCTGATAGTACTACCATCTTTTTCAGCAAGGGAAATATTGGGATATTCAGCATTTGTTATCTTACATGTAATTAATTTATTCTTCATTTTTCTTCCTTTATATTTAATATTAATATTATACACGAAAATGGGGGCAAAAAAATAGGAGCCTCCGCCTAGGCGAAAGCACATTTATTAACCTTCTTGATAATTCACACTCAACTGTTAACCTACTTTGTAGCTTTTATTTTTCTTAGAAAGTCTATACTTGTCAGATTCAGCCTCAACTATTACAGTCTCCCCCTCAAAAAGATTTGAGTGTTTATCTAGCCTGTAACCGATATTTGCTGGGCTGATGTCTTCATCCCCTATATCTTTTTTGATAATTTCAGCTTCTCCATTCCCTGTCCTTCCAGTAAATTTAACATCTATATATTTGAAAGGGTCCACTTTACCCTCGTTTGCTCTTCATTTATATCTACTTTTCCGCCACACTTAGGGCAGATTAACTCAATTTTATCCATATTCCCTCCCAATATACTCTTATTTTATCAAATAGATAACAAGATTGGAGAAGAAAAAAGGCATTCTACCCTATTTATAGGTAAAATGCCTGTAAAATCCTACATTTCTTTTATTTGTTCATATATTTTGTCAGCTGTAAATCCTAGGTTGTCAAATACTTGTCCACCTGGTGCGGATGCTCCAAATCTCTCAAGATTTATTACCCTTCCATCTAGGCCAACATACTTATACCAACCTGCATCATTAAATACTTCGATTGATACTCTTTTTCTTATATCATTTGGAAGTACTGACTCTTTATATTCGTCATCTTGCTTATCGAATAGTTCAAATGATGGCACAGATACTACTCTTACGCTCTTTCCGTCTTCGTGAAGTTTTTTTGCTACATCTAAAGCTATCTTAACCTCTGAACCTGAAGCCATCAAGATTAATTCTGGTGTTTGGCCAAATTCCTTTAATACGTAAGCACCTTTTTGAGCCTTCATTCCTGACCCTTCAAGGTCTGCTAGGGTTTGTCTAGTTAATTCAAGGGTTACAGGATGTCCTGATGCCTTAACTGCATATGCCCAAGCAGCTGCAGTTTCCCTATTGTCAGCTGGTCTAAAGTTTACAACATTAGGAATTGCCCTAACCATAGACATTTGGTCAATTGGTTGGTGGGTTGGTCCATCTTCCCCAACCCCAATGGAATCATGGGTAAAGATATAGATTACTTTCTGATTCATAAGGGCGGACAAACGAAGGGCTGGCTTCAAGTAGTCTGAAAATACAAAGAAGGTTGCTACAAATGGAGTCAAGCCTCCATGAAGGGCAATACCATTTGCAATCGCAGCCATGGCGTGTTCCCTAACCCCAAAGTGGATATTCTTTCCTGAAAAATCATCCCTAGTAATATATGGTGACCCTTTAATCTCAGAATTATTAGATGGGGCAAGGTCTGCAGACCCTCCAAAAAGATTGTCTACATATTGGCTAATCTCATTCAAGGACTTTCCTGATGCAGCCCTAGAAGCCAATTCTTTTTCAAACTTGTTGTATTCATTACCATCTAGGAAATCATAATCAAAATCATTAGTCAACCATCTTTGAAGTTTTTTATAAAGGTCAGGATGGTTCTTTTCATAGGTCTTGTAGGCTTTATTCCAGCTTTCTTCAAGGGCCTCAAGCTCTTCTAGTCTTTCAGCCATATATTCCTTAACCTCTTCAGGGACAAAGAATTCCTCTTCATAGTCCCAAGAAAGGTTGTCCTTAAGGACTTTTGTTCCCTCCTTACCAAGTGGAGACCCATGGGCCTTTTCGCTACCTTCTGCAGGAGATCCAAAGCCTATCTTTGTCTTTATTTCTATAAAGTTGGGTTTATCAGTTGATTTTTTAGCCTCTTCAATTGCCTTTAAGATAGCTTCCGTATCGTTGCCATCTTCAACAAAGAAGGTGTTAAATCCTAAGGCTTCAAACCTCTTTCTAACATCTTCAGTAAAGGCGATATCTGTGCTTCCTTCAATTGAAATGTTATTTGAATCATAAAGGACTATTAATTTAGAAAGACCCAGGGTACCAGCAAGTGAGCAAGCCTCATTTGTGATTCCTTCCATTAGACAGCCATCGCCAACTAGGGCATAGGTGTAGTGGTCTATAATCTTGTCATCTTCAGTGTTAAAGGTATCTGCAAGGTGTCTTTCCGCCATAGCCATACCTACCGCCATGGAAAGTCCCTGACCTAAAGGTCCAGTAGTGGCTTCAACACCAACAGTGTGGCCATATTCTGGGTGGCCTGGTGTCAAAGAATCTAATTGCCTAAAATCTTTAAGGTCGTCTATAGTTAGACCATAATTAAATAGATGTAATAGGCTGTAAATTAAGGCTGATCCGTGGCCTGCAGAAAGGATAAACCTATCCCTATTAATCCAATTAGGATTTTTAGGATTGTGGTTCATGACCTTATCCCATAAGGTAAATGCCATTGGCGCAGCCCCCAAAGGTAGACCTGGGTGGCCTGAATTGGCCCTGTCAATCATCTCAGAAGAAAGTACCCTGATAGTATTAATAGCTAGTTGTTCTCTACTCATTTTCCCTCCAAATATTTTTATATCTTAGTTGATTATAACATTAATATTCAAGCCTGTTAACAAGCTCATGAGTTAAAGCTAGTAATTTCATGAAATTAAGGCAAATATGTACAAAAAAAGCCATGCAACCTTACGCACAGCCCTTTTATCTTTTAAGTTTATTTAGCTTCCTTAGTTCAATGAATTTCGAAGCACTTAAAGCTGCAACATTCCCCTCGCCAACAGCCTTGGCTATCTGGTAGGGACTTCCGCATACATCTCCACATGCATATAGGCCAGGGATATTTGTAGCAAAATCTCTGTCGACTTTTATATGCTTATCCTCTAACTCTATGCCTGGAATAATATCTGAAGCAGCCTTGTCATCTCTTATGACAAAAAAACCGTCAGCCTTAAGATCTCCCTTATCTGTTACAAGGACCTCTGCATACTTGTCCCCGACAAATTCCAGGGGCTTGGCATCTAAAAGCTTTATCCTTGGGTCGAGCCTGTCAGCAATTCCTATAAGGTCGATCAAGGTCATAGACCTCACAATATCAACCAGGAAGTTAGCTTCTTCAATAGCAGACTCACTATAGGCAAGAACTACTAGGTCCTTATCCCTGTAAAGATTGCCATCGCAAGTAGCACAGGAACTTATTCCCTTCCCTATAAATCGATTCTCTCCCTTTATTGTAGTCTTACTGCTGAGACCTGTAGCTACTATTACAGACCTAGCTTGAACCATGGTAGAATCCTTAAGTTCTAAGAAAAAACCATCGGGCAAAGAATAAACACTAGAAACCGATGCATCTATATTATTAAGCTCATATTTTTCGATAGTTGATAAGAAGATTTCGTTAATTTCCTCTCCTGTGGCTGGACTAAGCCCTAAGTAATTGTCCACCTGACTTGTAGACAAAAGCTTGTCAGACCCACTTTTAGGACCAACTATAACGAAATCTTTATTTCTAGCATAGCAATTAAGGGCAGCAGATAAACCAGCAGGTCCTCTTCCGACTATAGCTATATCGTAGACTTTATCCATTATAGACTCTTTACTATATTTTCAAGACTTGCTAAAGGTTGAAATCCCATAAGTTGCTTAATGATCTTTCCTTCCCTATAAAATAGCAGGGTTGGAACAGAGTGAATGTTCAGGTCATCTGCCAAGGCAGAATTCCTATCTACATTTACCTTATATATTTCTACTTGGTCATTTTTTGATACCAACTCTTCAAGAACTGGCTTTAACATCTTACATGGGTTACACCAAGATGCATAAAACTCCATAATTAATAGTTTTGAATTGTCAGCAGCAATAATTTCTTTGAACTCTTGTTCATTAATATCTTTAATATTATCTGTCATTATTTTGCCTCCTATATATTCTACTTTCACTTTATACCCAACTATGGCAAACTTTCAACAAAAAGGATTTTATATTAAGCGGATAATTATTAATAGTCTAAATATTTTTTACACATTTTAAAGGTAAAATATGGTAAAATTATAAAATAGATATGTAGAGATTAAAGTCGTTAAATGAATAATTAATATAGATTTGTGATATAATCAATTGACTAGGAGGAGTAATGAACTACAAAAATAATAAAAATGACAATAAAAATGACAATAACAATGACAACAAGAAAAAGCAGCCCTATTATTTCTTTCTAATAGCGATAGCTGTCATTATTCTTGTTCAATTTTTAATAATCCCTCTTACATCAAAAGACAAGGTAAAGGAAGTAAGATACGATGAATTCCTTGCCATGGTAGATGAGGGAAAAGTTGGAGAGATTGAAGAAAAAAATTACTACTACAAATTTAAGCTTAAAGATGACAAGGAAGGTAAAAACCTCTATAAGGTGGGAAAATGGAATGATGAAGAGCTAACTAAGAAATTAATCGATAAAAAGGTTAAGTTCAAAAGAGAAATAGTTCTTCCTACTAACCCCTTCTTGTCCTATATCATAACCCTAATCCCTATGATTCTAATATTCGTCCTAGCAGGAAGGATGATTACTAAGCAGATGGGTGGAGGAGCTATGGGAGTAGGCAAGTCAAAGGCCAAGGTCTTTGTCAAGGAAGGTACGGGAACTAACTTTTCAGATGTGGCAGGCCAAGACGAGGCAAAGGAAAGTCTGATGGAGGTAGTTGACTACCTTCACAATCCTAAAAAATATGTTAAGATAGGGGCTATTTCTCCTAAGGGAGTCCTTCTCGTAGGACCTCCAGGAACAGGTAAGACCCTTTTAGCAAAAGCCGTTGCAGGCGAGGCAGAAGTTCCCTTCTTTACCATTTCAGGATCAGAATTTGTTGAGATGTTCGTGGGTCTAGGTGCTGTTAGGGTCAGAGACCTATTTAAACAAGCCAAGGAAAAAGCCCCTTGTATAGTATTTATAGACGAGATCGATGCTATCGGAAAGAGAAGGGATACTTCTGGCTATTCGACAAATGATGAAAGAGAGCAAACCCTTAACCAGCTTCTTAACGAAATGGATGGTTTCGATGCCTCAAGTGGAGTAATAATAATAGCCGCTACCAATAGGCCGGAAATCCTAGACCCTGCCCTTACCCGACCGGGAAGGTTTGACAGACAGGTTAGGGTTGAGCTTCCAGACATCCAAGGAAGGGAAGATATCCTAAAAGTCCATGCTAAAAAAGTAAAGATGGACCCTGCAACCAACCTTAAAAATATAGCTAAGATGACAGCCGGCACCTCTGGCGCTGACCTTGCCAATATAATCAACGAGGCTGCCTTAAAGGCTGTTAGAGAGGGAAAGGAAGCAGTTACAGAAGAAGACTTACAAGAATCCGTAGAAGTTGTAATTGCAGGCCACAAGAAGAAAAATGCGGTGATTTCCCAAAAGGAAAAGGAGATGATTGCCTACCACGAGGTTGGCCATGCCCTAGTAGCAGCTAAGCAACAAGATACAGCCCCAGTTACCAAGATTACAATAATCCCAAGGACCTCTGGAGCCCTAGGCTACACCATGCAGGTTGAAGACCAAGAAAAGGTCTTGATGTCCAAGGAAGACTTGTTTAATGAAATAGTCACCCTAACTGGTGGAAGGGCTGCAGAAGAATTAATCTTCAATACCAAGACAACTGGTGCCTGGAATGATATAGAGAGGGCGACAAAGACTGCCCGTGCCATGGTATCTACCTATGGGATGTCCGACGAATTTGGCTTTATAATGCTAGAAGAAAGAACTAACCAATACCTGGGTGCTAACCCTAGAAATGTGGCTTCCAACTTGACCAACGACAAGATCGACGCCAAGGTCATGGAAATTATTTCTTCAGCCCATAACAAGGCCACTACAATCCTTAAGGAAAATATAGACAAGCTTCATGAGATTTCCAACTACCTACTTGAAAAAGAAACCATATCTGGTGATGAATTTATGGACATTCTAGAAAATAAATATGTCCTTACTGAAAAATCTAATAAGCAAGAAGATGTTAGAGAACCCGAAGATTCTCTTGAAGAAAACAACTCACAAGATGAATGATGAATAAGGAGGAAGTATGATATATACTGTAACCCTAAACCCAGCCCTGGACCTTGTGTCCTATGTTGACAACCTAGATAGCAACTACGCTGAAACATCTGCGGCTTACAAATACCCTGGAGGTAAAGCTATCAATGCATCCAGAATGCTTTACAACCTAAATATACCTAGCTATGTAACCGGTTTTTTAGGGGGCTACCCTGGTAAATTCATAAGGGACTGGTTTGAACACAGGAAGTTCGATAACTTTTTTATAGATGTAGAAGAAGACAATAGGACTAGCATTAGGATAAAAACTAGCGAAAAGGAAATGACCATAGCGGGAATTTCACCTACTATCCCAACTGAAAAACTAGACGACCTCCTATACTTCCTATCAAGGGTAAGAGAAGGAGATATTGTCATCATGGGAGGGTCGCTTCCAAAAAATGTCTCTGAAGATATCTATACTAGGATTATTGAGATATGCAAGGCCAACAAGTCTGAATTTGTTGTGGATATACCCCCTCAACAAACCCTGGCAGCCCTTAAGTACAAGCCTCTTCTAATAAAGCCAAATGCCGATAATCTTGCCCTTATGTTTGGAAGAGATAAGGCCTTTGAAAGCGAAGAAGAGTTAATAGACCACGGTTTAAGATGCATAGACCTGGGTGCTAAAAATGTAATAGTATCTATAGGAAGGGATGGATCCTACCTATTTACAGAAGATAAAGCCGTATATAGGTCCTATGGGGTAGAAGGGGTAGAAGTAAATTCTTTCAACTCCAGAGATGCCATGATAGCCGCCTTTATAGGGGTCTACATGAGAAAAACAGACCCAGTTGAGGCCTTCAAGATGGCCTCCGCAGCAGCATCCGCCACCGCTTTTGTGGAAGACCTAGCTAATAAGGCTCAAGTTGAAGAAGTCTTTAATAAAATAAAGCTAGTAAAAATTAAAGAAGAAGAAATCAGAGAAGAAGATAAAAATATCTAACTATAACCACCCATATTCGGGTGGTTTTTTACGGAAATATTATAAAAATCCTGAAGGGTAAATTTCCTATAATTGATGTAGGATATTTACCTACTAAAGCTTGTGTAAACGATTTCTTGATTGCAGAATTTTTCTTATAATAAACTCACCGTAAGGTTACAATTTAAAAATATAAGGAGATTAGTATGAAACTATTCAAAAGAGTTGTTGCACTTGTACTTGCCCTTGGCTTGTTTTTAACTCCAGCAACTTCTACCCTTATTCCTATGTCAAAAAGTTTGGCAGAGGGAGAAAGAGTAGCTAGCGAAGTTAATACAACGGTAGCCTGGTAATGATTGACACACCTAACAGGGACAATCCTTATATCCATGAGCTTATAGCCGCTATAAACCTAGGAAATATAGCTAAAAAATATGGCATCAAAGATTCAGACCCCGTTAAAATTACCCTAAAGGAGGCTGGAGCTTACCTATAATAATATGTAATGGTGACCCTACAAGTCTAGCAATCTACGCAGGACTTATTCTTGCTAGCTCAGGAATACTTTTGATAAGTAAGAAAAAAGAAAAAGAAAACATATAATTAATAAATACAGAAACATAGAAGAATACAAAAATTTCCACAATAATAGTCCTGATAGAGCTCTTAATCTACTTAATTTCCATAAAGAAATTTCAGACTTGTTAGCTGAAAATGGCATAGACAAAAAATATTTAAGTTTAGATAATTAAAAATCTTTTGTTAACTTATTTATTATAGTATAAAATAGCAAATTCAAAAAAATAGGGTAAGGTGTAAAACCTTGCCCTAGTCTTTTTTTTCATAATTTACTATTGACACAAACTTTCCATTCTCATCTTGAATCTTCCTAAGCCTTTTTTCAAAGTCTGGTCTTGAAAGCCATACCTGTCTTTTGCAGCCCTGACACTCAAGCTTGATATCCACACCAGTCCTCATAATCATCCATTTATTTTCCCCACAGGGGTGGCCCTTCTTCAAACTAACTATGTCATGTAAGCTATATTTTGCCATTTTCTACAACTACCTCTCTCATATCTTTTGAGGGATAAATCCCTTCTTCCTGCAATCTCTTAAGCATCTCTATTCTAATTATCCTCTCTCCCATCCACTGGTCATCGTGGTTGGTAAAGGCTGTAATCCTAGCTGTATAGGTAAAAGCCTCCATTTTCATAATCCCTAAAAGGCTGGGGGTGGTCAAAAAAATGTTGTAGTCTTCCTTAATATTTTTCCCTATCTCTTCGATTATCTTTTCTAAGTCTTCAACTGGGTAGGTGTTGGGTATTGACATATCCACTATAGACTTCATCTGGTCCTTAGAAAAATTTGTGACAATATTTATTGTCCCATTTGGAATAATATGGATCTGACCTGCCAGGCCCTTGATCTTTACAAGCCTTAGGCTCATTTCCATTACCGTTCCCTCTAAGCCATTTATCATCACCCAATCCCCTATATCATATTGGTTTTCAAAAAGGATAAAGGCTCCATTGATGACATCCCTTACAATGGACTGGGTTGCAAAGGCGATAGTTAACCCCCCAATCCCTGCAACCGCTATGATCGACCTGGTATTTACCCCGAAGAAGTCGAGGATAAATAAAAGGGCAAAGGCGTAGATAAAGATTTTTACAAAGCTATTTACCACACTTGCAGCAGTCCTTATCCTGGAATCCCCATACTTTATATGGTCATTATGAACTAGCTTCTGGATGATTAGCTTATCTATTATTTGGACTAGGACAAAGGCCAAAAGGGCAACTACCACAGCAATAATTAGCTTGCCTAGAAGACTAAAGGCCCCTTGCTCATTTAAAATTAGCCCCTTAATCCCTTGAAAAAAACCTGCTCCAGGAAGCATAGCTAAGGACCTATTATATAAATTATCTAAAGTTAAATTTGTAAAATCCACAAAACCACCTTTCTAATTTTTATATCTTTTGAACATTTTTATACATAACAAAACTAGTTACACATAGTTTATACGTTAAATGTATGATTTATACACTCTTATACATATCTTATACAGTTTGTATTCACCCGTCATAATTAGACTATACGATCTCAACTCATTATCGAGCCAGTCTAAATAGCTGTAATTTCAACATCTAAAGTATTAGTCAACCTTTACCTTTTCAACCCTATCGGAAAAAATAAGGTAGATATTCTTATCGCCCTTATAGTAACCCTTAAGCCCTACAAGGTCATTTTTTATAAGATTTCCAGCCTCATAAGAGCTAATCATCTTATCTCCAAGGCAAATTATGGCGTCGTCTATGAAAAATACCTGCTTAGCCTCAAAGCCCAGGTCTACACTTCCCATAATATCAAGCTTAGTATCAAAAACCTTCAAGGTCATATTATCTACTAGGGCAAGTTTATTTCCATCCGACTTAAAGGCTCTGGGCTTAGCTAGGTTGACCCTATCAATAATGCTAGAGTCCTCAATTAAGTAAAGGGACCTATTTGTAATCCCATAGCTTTTCTTCTCTGTAAAATACCCGCTTCCCATAAATAGCTCATCAACTGAAGCTAGCCTAAAGACCTCTTTTTCTCCCTCATAGGCGACAAGCCTCGACTTTATATCATCTATATCCATGGATAGGTAAAGGCAGGTGTAAGAATTTCCCTCCTCCCTATAATCTAAGGGCCTTTCAGAGAATTTCCTAACCCTCTTATCGGACAAATCCTTTGCAATGCTTATGACATCTTTTGTAGAATAAATGATAAACCTATCCTTATCCCTCCTAACCCTGGCTACTTTCACTCCCAGGTCAAGACTTTTTTTCTCCTTGGCAGAATACCTATCAAGGGTTAATATCTTCCCATCTTCGTAAAATACATAAATATATTTATCGTAAACTAAAGACTTCACCCCGGATCCAAGGTCTTTTTGAAAAAGTTCCTGGTCGGTCTTTCTCCCATGAAGGATTTTCCCATCAAGGTAATAAAGCTTGTCATCAAAGACCCCGATATTTGTATACCTATCTTCTATTTTTATGTCAAATGTGTTGACCTCATCTGCCAGCCTATTAAACCTTATCAACCTAAATCCTAGGTAGGCTAAGGCCAAAACAAGAAGGATGGCAGGAAGGATCCATAATTTTTTTTTCTTCATATCTTTCCTCTTTACTATGATATTAAATTTTATCATATTTTATAGGCTATTAAAACCTTAAGGGAAGTTGAAGATTTGAGGGAAAATCCTTTTTCTTCTAATAGATGAAAATTTCATAATTATAAAATTATAGGCTTATATCAAAAGTATCTAACGGTAGAATTTATAGTTTTGCCTTTAGAAAAAATATTTAAATCTAAAAGGAGCTAGGATTTTACACCTAACTCCTCCTGTAATTCATTTACAAGTCTTCACCAACACTATTTGACAAAGAGCTAAATTATTAGCAATAAATCTTTATCAATAATTAAAGAATCCATTAGTAGGCTATTATAAGTCATTTATAGTCTTCTTTATCTTTGAAAATTTTTCTTCTATCTCCAGGCTTTTTTCCCTTCTCTCAAGCCTTCTAAGTCTAAGAATCAGGCTATTCCTAATCCTCTTTACATCCTTGATACAGCTGTTGATGTCGGCCGTTGCAAGTCTGACGCTTAAGTCATTAGAAAAATTATTAAGCATTTTCGACTTATTGAACTTAAGGTCAAAATAGATATTGCTGGTAACTATAGAGTCAACATCGATATACTCGCCCGCATCTTCAATAAGACCTTGGTATAGGGAAAGAATTCTCGAGTGGGATAGGTCACTAGATTTTTTTACAAGGCCGTCAGTCTTTGTCCTCAAGCCAGCAAAATTAGCCATCGAGTCCATGGCACTTTTCTTGACTACACTAGTATCGTGGACCCTTTCCATCCTCTCCAGGGTCTTTTCCGCCTGTAAAATCAGCCTAGCCAAATTCTTTTTTTCTTCTGCAAGTACTTTAGCATCCATATCATCACCTTCTTATCTCAAGTAAATAAGCTCTAACTATCTATTAGCCAATATAAATTAACCCTTTCCTGCAAGTCATTTTCAATCGGCTAACCTACCATATAGGTAATGATACCCATTATCCTACTTTATTAAAGAAAAAGTTATTAAGACAATAATACCTAGGACAATCCTGTAGTAGCCAAATACCTTGAAGTCGTGCTTTTGAATATAGCTTAGGAACTTCTTTACCACTATATAGGCAACTATATATGAAAGGATAAAGCCCAGCAGGATTAATATCCATTGGGATAATACCAGCCCTTGGATCTTAATAATCTTAAGTAGACTCGCCCCAACCATAGTAGGAATTGCTAGGAAAAATGAGAATTCCGCAGCAGCTGACCTATTAAGGCCAAGGATCATAGCCCCGATAATTGTAGCAGCTGACCTAGATGTTCCCGGCCACATGGCAAGGACCTGAAAGCACCCTATAAAAAAGGCTGTCTTATAACTAACTTGTGATGCATCTGTATATTTATAAGAAGTCTTATTCTTATTTACCTCTTCAAGGGCGATTATCACTATACCATAAAAGATTAAGGCAATAGCAACCGGCTTATAGTTGAAAAGAAGGGCTTCTATCTTGTCATCAAATAATAAACCAAGGACCATGGCTGGAAGGACTGCCACAATAATCTTTAACCAAAGTTCAACAGTCTTGTTATTGGTAAACCAATAGTAGGTCTTCTTGGCAAATAAATGGTCTGTATCCTTATCCTTAAGCTTGGCAGGCCAATCTCCATGCTTAAGCTTTTCCTTAGGAAAAGGGTTTAGCTTATGCCAATAAATAGCAACCACCGACAAGATAGCCCCCAGCTGAATAATAACCATAAAGGCATTAGCAAAGGCTTCAGGCTTTAATTGCATAAACTCATTAACTATAATTAGGTGGCCAGTTGAGCTGACAGGAAGAAACTCCGTTACTCCCTCGACAATACTCAGCACTATCACCTTAATAATATCTAAAATATAATTCATATCTAGCTCCTATTATCATAATTATCTAAAAAATAGTGTTTTTCACCATCTATATCATATCCTAAAATGGCATTTAGGGATACATTCTCCGCCGACTTAAAAATATTTTTTTCTATGACCGGGTTAAGTTCTTTCAAATCCTCAATCAAATTTTTTATATTAAGCCTTTGGCTCTCCTTTTTTTCCTTCACTATTGGGCAGGCCTCGTCCATGGGAATTATCCCGCTATTATTAAGCCACCTAATAATATCCTTCTCCTCGACTAGATAAAGGGGCCTAATCAATTCCAAACCCTTAAAATTCTCACTCTTAAGCTTGGGCATCATGGTCTTAAAGCTCCCATTCCAAATCACATTCATAAGGGTTGTTTCAATAACATCATTCATGTGGTGGCCCAGGGCAAGCTTGTTGTAGCCTAGTTCTTGTACCTTGGCATATAAAAAGCCTCTCCTCATCCTGGCACATAGGTAGCAGGGGTTGTCCTTGGCGACCCTTTCAGTAACCTCAAAGACATCTGACTCGAAAATCTTTACAGGTATCCCCATATACTGGCAGATATCTTCTAACTTTTGCCTATTTTCCTTGCTAAATCCAGGGTCCATGGCTATAAAGTCCAGGTCAAAGTCAACCTTTGAAAACCTCTTTAATATCTGAAACATCTTGGCAAGAATCAAGGAATCCTTTCCCCCACTCATGCCAACTGCAACCCTATCGCCATCTTCAAGCATCTGGTATATATCCAGGGCCTTCAAAAACTTTGCGAAGGTGTCCTTCTTATAGGTTCTTTGCAAGGACCTCTCAATCTCTTTTAGGCTGATTGCCCCCTTCAAATACTCTTTTTCATCTATCTTCAACTCTTTATCACCCATCTTAACTTTCTCTAATCTCTCTTGTCCTATTAATAATAATCAAATTATTCATGCCCCATATTTTACCACACCAGGCTAAAAATGGCTATTAGAGTATCAACCCTCGATTAGATATAATTTTCAATATCTTAGAGAATTAATCCAGCAAGGGTCTGCTACTTATGGTAGGGCTCTCCCTTTAAAATCTTAAAGCCCCTATAAACCTGCTCGACTAATATAAGCCTCATAAGCTGGTGGGGAAAGGTCATCTTGGAAAATGATAGTTTATAGTCGGCAAGGGCCTTTACCTCAGGGCTTAATCCATCGGAGCCCCCGATTATAAAGCAGATATCACTGTAGCCATCTAGGGTAACATCCTCTATCTTTTTTGCAAAGTCCAGGCTATCCAACTCTTTTCCCTCTATACAAAGGGCAATCTTGTAGGACCTAGGTCCCAGCTTGTTTATTATAGCCCCGCCCTCTGCAGAAATTGCTAGCTCAATATCCTTTTTTGAAGGATTATTAGGGAGCCTTTCCTCCTTTAACTCGATTATGTCGAGCCTTGCATAGGCCCCTATCCTCTTTTTATACTCTTTTATGGCATCCGCCAAATATTTTTCTTTTATATCTCCAATGCAAATTATCTCTATATTCATAAGTCCCCCAGGTCGGTAATTATATCGGCACTTAGCTTGGGTGCAACCCTTAGGAAAATATCTTTTCCAACTTCTGCTCCCAGCCCACTGAGGTGGGAATGGATTTCGTTAAAAGCTAGCTCTTCAAGGTTGTTTTCATCGCTTAAGTGTCCAAGGATTACAGTTTCAGCATTTCCCTTAAGGACATCTTCAAGAATTATCTTGCTTGAGTCATTGGAAAGGTGGCCAAAGTCGGATAATATCCTCTCTTTCAAGCTATATGGGTAGGGTCCCTTCTTAAGCATGTCTAGGTCGTGGTTGGCCTCCAAAAGGTAGACATTTGACCCTCTTATAGCATCCTTCATCTGGTCTGTAACTATCCCGGTGTCTGTAAGGATAGAAATCTTCTGCTTTTTTTGGTAAAAGATAAAGGCTACTGGGTCGCAGGCATCATGAAAGGTATTTATTGCATGGATATCCATGTCCCTAAAAGAAAAGAAGCTATTAGTCTTAAATACGAAGATATTTTTCGGATCTATCTTTCCTATGACTGGTGCCATAGCCAACCAGGTCTTCTCATTTGCTATAACTGGCAGGTCATACCTCCTACTAAGGACCCCAACCCCCTTTATGTGGTCCATGTGTTCATGGGTCACAAAGATCCCATTGAGGTCTTTTGCCTCCTCCCCAATACTTCTCATCAGGGTCTCAAGGAACTTACCACTATGGCCGCAATCCACTAAAACTTTTGATTTGTCTGATTCAACAAAGATTGAATTTCCCTTCGAACCCGAAGAAAGTGAACAAATTCTCATAAGTCCTCCTAAATATTTCAACCTTTAGTTTAAGCTTTGTCCCCCCATATTGCAAATTATATATTAGCTATTTTTCTCGATTTCTCTATCAAATTAATGGTTATATAGGAGTAATTCTATATATTGATCAAGAAAAACTATGGGATTATAATATAAATATAGTAGGATTTCTATTAAAATATTATTCAGAAGGACCCTAAATGAGATTAAAGAATACGGCTACAAAGCTATTGATTACTAGTGCAATCATTTTTACAGTCGAAAGATTATATGTCCTAATTGAGTTCTACATACAAACAAGGGGGCGTGACTTTAGTCCTATAGATCCTCCAACATTTTACGACAACCCCTTCGTCATTATCCTCTTCGTCCTTTCGATGATAATGTATGGATGGGACCTTTACTTAATTTCCTCAGGAAATATTCCCCTTGATGATGAAAAAGACCTTAAAAATGAAGAAAGTAAGGATGAAAGACAATAAGAAGAGAATAAGACAGATTTTATGGAATTATTAGCGAAAATAGATTATAATAAGAAGAATTAGGGGAGTAGCTAATAACATTTAGTCGTCAATACGGTGGGCAGTCTAGCCTACCCGGTTAAATACCTATAAATCGGTAGCAAGACCTAATGGGATAGACCCATTAGGTCTTTTTTATCCCTTATTTTAATTTTATTATGGAGGTAATTATGAACTGGTATATGGATACCAAGGAATCGGTGGTTAAAAAGTTAGAAACTAACCCATCCACCGGCCTTACAGAAAAAGAGGCTAAAGCCAGGCTGGAAAAGTATGGCGAAAATAAGCTTCAAGAAACTAGTAAAAAACCTTTCATGCAAAAGCTATTAGAGCAGATTCTTGACCCCATGGTCATCATCCTGATTATAGCTGCCGGTCTATCAGCCTTTACTGGTGACTGGATTGAAATGGTAATCATCTTAGCCATAGTTGTCCTTAATGCGACTATGAGCTTAATTCAAGAGGGAAGGGCAGAAGATTCTGTCGAAGCCCTAAAAAACATGGCTTCCCCCAATGCCAAAGTCATAAGAGATGGGAAGCTTTTGACCATCAAGTCTAGCGAACTAGTCCCAGGAGACATAGTCAAGCTGGAAACAGGGGACATAGTTCCAGCAGACCTAAGACTATTAGACAGCGTAAACCTTAAGATTGACGAATCATCCTTGACAGGGGAGTCAGTTCCCGTAGAAAAGCACTCAGACGTGGTCTTTGAAAAAACAACAGAAATTGGCGATAGGACCAACTACGCCCACTCATCTTCAATAGTTACCTATGGAAGGTGCGAGGGAGTTGTTACAACAACTGGTCATGATACAGAGATAGGAAAGATTGCAACAAATATTCAAAATGCACAAGAAGACCTTTCTCCTCTTCAAAAAAAGCTGGAAAAGCTATCTAAGACCATTGGGGCCATAGTAATTGCCGTCTCTGTAATCGTATTTATAATAGGGATGTTTAGAAAGGACATGGACTTTATCCAAAGTCTGATGACGGCAGTATCTCTTGCAGTAGCAGCTATTCCAGAGGGGCTTGCAGCTGTAGTTACCATAGTCCTATCTATAGGAATGAATAGGATGGCCGAAAAAAATGCCATAGTAAAAAAGCTCCTAGCAGTTGAAACCTTAGGAACTACAACAGTTATTTGTTCAGACAAGACTGGTACTCTAACCCAAAATGAAATGACCGTTAAAAAGCTTTATGTCAACGGACTTAGCTTTGATGTAGATGGGGTAGGTTACAAACCAGAAGGGGACTTCCACTTAGATGGTAAGACCGTAGACCTAAAGGACTATCCTGAAGCCATCTTCCTAGTATCTGGTGCTAGCCTTAACTCAGATGCTAAAATCAAGGATGAAAATGGTGAATTTACCATAGTCGGCGACCCTACAGAAGGATCTCTTGTGACAGTTGCCAACAAGGCCGGACTCCTAAGTGAGGACTTAAATGACAAGTATCCAAGAGTTAAGGAAATTCCTTTTGACTCCGACAGGAAGATGATGACAACCTTCCATGAAAATTATATTCCTGGAAAGATTACCGCCTTCACTAAGGGGGCTCCAGACATGCTACTTAATAAGTGTAGCCATATTTACCTAAATGGAGAGATTGTCGAACTAACTGATGAAGAAAGAAAGACCCTAGCAGAGGCTAACTCCTCCTTCGCCAAGAAGGCCCTAAGAGTTCTTGCCCTAGCTTATAAGACCTATGATGGGATTCCTGAAACAGATGACCCGGATGAAATCGAAAAAGACCTAATCCTAGTTGGACTTTTAGGTATGATAGACCCTGCAAGGCCAGAGGTCAGAGATGCTATAAAGCAAACAAAGACAGCTGGTATCACAACTATAATGATTACTGGAGACCACCTGGATACAGCCCTAGCCATCGCCAAAGACCTTGGAATAGCCGAAAGAGAAGACCAGGCAATGATGGGTAAGGAGCTTAACACAAAGACCCCTGAAGAAATTAGGGAAATAGTTAAAAATACCAGGGTATTTGCCAGAGTTTCTCCTGAAAACAAGGTGCAAATAGTAACAGCCCTTAAGGAAAATGGCGAAATAACTGCCATGACAGGAGATGGGGTCAACGATGCTCCTGCCATTAAAAAGGCTGACATTGGTATTGCCATGGGAATTACAGGTACAGATGTTGCCAAGAATACAGCTGAGGTCATCCTTACTGATGATAACTTTGCTACTATTGTTCATGCAGTTGAAGAGGGTAGGATTATCTACTCAAATATCAAGAGGTTCGTATCCTTCCTATTATCTTGTAATATAGGGGAAGTATTGATTATGCTTGTAGCCATGATTCTAGGGGCTCCAGTGCCTCTTACAGTCATCCACTTACTATGGCTTAACCTTGTAACTGACTCCTTCCCAGCCCTAGCCCTAGGACTTGAGCAAGGACACCCAGATATTATGAACAAGCCACCTAGAAAGACCGATGAGCAAATCATAGACCCTGATTTAAGGGACAACATAGCTGCTCAAGCTATAGCCATTGCCCTTGCAACCCTTGCAGCCTTCTTCATATCTCTTAAGTTTGGATTTAAGGGTCTTGACTACGAACAAAGAGTTCAGGGAGCAAGAACTATCGCCTTTGTAACCTTAATCCTTGCTGAGTTATTAAGGTCATTTTCAGCAAGGTCTGAAAAATATTCAGTGTTTGAGTTGGGAGTATTCTCAAACAAGAGTCTAGTCTATGCTTTCTTGGGATCATTTGTCCTAACCCTTGTAGTGGTATATGTACCTTTCCTACAAGTGGTCTTTGAAACAGTAACCCTTGGATTAAAGGCTTGGGCTGTGATCCTTCCACTTGCCTTCCTACCATTTATAGTAGGGGAAATCCACAAGGCTATTGAAAGAAAGATGGGCCTGCACGACTAGTCAGATTATTCCCAACTCTCTAATATGAGAAATATTGAATTGTAGCTAATATTTTGATAAACTGTAATTGATAATCTATCAATAATAACTTGATTTAGGAGGATTTTATGACAAAAGTAGCTTTTTTCGCGTTTAGAAACCACAAAATGTGCTTCCAACACCTACTACTAAACGCCTTTGACATCCTTGAAAAGGGGGGAGATGCAAAAATTATCTTTGAAGGTGAAGCAGTTAAGCTTCCTAAGGTCCTAACAGACGAGTCAAACCCCCTATTTAAGAAGGCTCTTGAGAAGGGGATTATAGCGGGAGTTTGCGAGGCATGCTCAAAGACCATGGAAGTCTACGATATTAACAAGGACTTAGGCATGACCTTCCTATCTTCACTAAAGGGTCATCCTTCCATGGATGACTACCTATCAGAAGGCTATCAAGTAATCACCCTATAATAAGGGCTAGATGCTATAATAATTTAGTCTAAATAATTGATAGGGTAAAATGTTTATTAAATTTATCAGTAGAATAAAAACTATCGGGTGTCAGAATATTTATTTCTGGCACTCTTTTTATTCCGTAGAAAAAGTCTCCCATATCCCCTTTGTGTGCTATAGTATAATTATATGAGAAGCTATTATAGGAGGGATAAATTCCCCTTCCTTGAACTATATTGGAGGTCAATTTTGAATAATTTAGATAAAAAAGTTTCTGATTTTATAGAACACCACAAGACCTGCCCATCCGTTGTAAATAGGATTCCAACTCCCCATTTTAAATTCATCGGGGATGATATATGGAATAAGGCTGTAACAGCCCTTCTGGCTAAGAAGAATATCCTCCTAGTCGGGGAAAAATCAACCGGTAAAAATGTCTTAGCGGAAAATCTCGCCGCCTACTTCAAAAGGCCCTTATGGGATATCTCCTTTAATGTCAACATAGATACCGCCTCCCTAATAGGGGCAGATACCTTGAAAAATGGCCAGGTTGAATTCCAAGAAGGACCAATTTACCAATGTGCCAAGTATGGAGGCTTCGGGGTTCTTGACGAAATAAATATGGCTAAAAATGAGGCCATGGCTGTCCTTCACTCAACCTTGGACTTCAGAAGGTCAATCGATATACCAGGATACGACAAAATATTTCTAGATGATGCTACCAGATTTATTGCTACCATGAACTATGGATACGCAGGAACTAGGGACCTAAATGAGGCCCTTTTATCTAGGTTTGTCGTCATAGAAATGCCAGCCCTATCTGAAGACCAGTTAGAAAAATTAATCTTAAGGGAGTTCCCAAACATTTCCCCAGACTATGCTAGGCAATTTGCTAGCCTATTTATAGATATGAAGAAAAAAGCACTGGCAGGAGAAGTCTCAACTAGCTGTATGGACATAAGGGGTTTTCTGGATGCAATAAGCCTGGTAGATAATGGTTTAGGTGTCATTCAAGCCTTAGAGATGGCCATAGTTAATAAGAGCTTTGACCACTTTGAAAGAGACCTCCTTAATGATGTTATTAAAGGCAGGTTTACCCCTGACCAAAAAAGGGATCAAGTGTTTCTACCATGACAACTAGACTATCAGCTCAAGACGAAAGAAGACTTTTCAATCAAATATGGAATGGGGCAAGAAAGTACAAATTTGAACCCGACTTCATAGCAAAAGACCTCTACGGTAACCCCGACTTTTACATGAATACGGTCATTGGCCTATCCTTCAAGTATTTTGGTCAAGAAAACATATCTAAACTTTTCTCAAAATGGTCTAATAATTTCAAGGCTACAACCCTTGACCTAGTCACCTGGCTTACCCTAGAAAACTTAGTATACAGGATGGAACTTGCTAAAAGACCTGTCCTTTATGACCTAAGGATGGCCTATGCTTCTAATTTTCAAAATGCCAACGAGCTAAAGAAAAAGATTATGGCCTATCAAATGAACTTAGCCTATAGTCTATACGACTACAAGACTAAGGAAATCCTGGGTGAAAAGCAAAGACCTCTAAGCAAGAAAAATCAGGTCCTATATGACCAGTTAATGGGTTTAGAAGCAGATAATTACGAAGACCTAGAGAAAAAGCTTTTAGAAATATTAACAAAAAGATTTACAATACATAAGCCTATGAGATGGAAAAAAGGAAATAGCTTATTCAAAAATAAGATTTCCTATAGAAATTGGAAGCTTGAATTTTCTAATACCATGCTCATAAAAAAAGAAACTCCTTCTAGAAAGTCTCTTTCCGGAGTAAAAAATTTCCTAGTCAATCTTGTGGGACAAACTGACGATGGGGAGGAAAAAATCCAGGCTATATTTGGACAAAATATTTTCTCAGAAAAAGAACAAATAGAGATCCAGAAAAAATATTCAATCGAGGAAGATAAAGGCTGTATCCTCTGGTATACCAAAGGGGATAAGTCAAAGTCCAGGTATAGTCCAGAGATTGATATCATAAAAGACGGGATAAAAAAACAACTGGAAAATAATCTCTCCTCCTATAAAAAAGACTCTATCCTCTATAATAGGTCAATTATTGACCTTTCCAACAAGATTTCAAGGGCCCTAGCCCTTGAAAGCGGTAAGAATAAGGACCTTAGTAAAAGTGGTAGGTTAGTTGGAAAGATTGCCTGGAAAGCCCTGGTCAATGATAGGCATAAGGTATTTATTAAAAATAGTCCTTCAGCCTCTGCAACTATGACTGTAGACATTCTTTTGGATGCTTCAGCCTCTAGGATAGACTACCAGACAGAGATCGCCATCCAAGCCTATATCCTGGCTAAAAGCATGGACAAGTGCCAGATTCCCGTGAGGGTTAGCTCTTTTAATACTGTAAATAACTATACAGTTTTTAATATCCACAAGGACTTTGAGGAAGAAAGCGACATAAATAAGATATTATCCTACAAAGCAATGGGATGGAATAGGGATGGTCTAGCCTATAAAGGATTTAAGCAACTTACAAGAGACAATAAAAATAAACTCCTTATTATCTTGACAGATGCAAAACCCAATGACCTCAAACCTTATAGGGTTAATTCCCTAGTCTATAAAAACTACCAGGGAGACCTTGCCCTTGATGCGGCAAGTAGAAGTCTAGGACAGTTAAGAAGAAATGGCTTTGAAATTGCTGCAATCATAACTGGAGATGACCAGTCCAGCCACAATGCTAAAAAGCTCTTTCAAACAAATTTCGTAAAAATCCACACAGCCAAGCAAATATCTGGAGCCTGTGGGAGATTCATCCAAAATTCAATCGAGAAAATATCTAGAAAAACTTAAAAGGCTATTAGTTTGACACCAATAGCCTTTTTTCAATCTTTAATTGTATTTATTTTTTTATATATACCTGCCTAATTAAACTATTTAGCCACTGCATTAAAGTGGTCAACATAGGCAGCAACTGCTGTCTTCAAGAAGTCTTCAAGGTCTTTTTTCATCTTTCCTTCTTCATCAAATGAATTTCCGATATTTCCTAAGTAAACTTCTGGTTGTGTAAGTGTTGGCATGCTAAGGAAGGATACTACCTGACGAAGTTGGTTGGCTGCAAGAGCCCCACTTAAAGGTCCTATTGATGATGAAAATACAGCCGCTGGCTTACCAGCCCACCTATTCATCCCCCAAGGTCTTGATCCAACGTCAATGGCATTTTTCAAGCCGCCTGGCATCCCCCTGTTGTATTCTGGAGTCTGGAAGATGATTCCATCATAGCTATCTAATTTTTCCCTAAATTCCTTGTATTCTGCTGGTTCATCTTGGTCATATTCTTCTCTATATATTGGAAGACTAGACCAATCAATAATTTCACCTTCAAAGCCTTCTGGCAATAGGTCTATTAACTTTTCGGCAACTTTCTTGTTGAAAGATTCTTTTCTTAAACTTCCTACCATAAATCCGATTCTCTTTGCCATCTTATTTCCTCCTAATAAATATAGTGTTTTTTCCTTCTTCCTATATATACCCCTTAAAAAATATTTAATCTAATTAAGAAAATATATAAAAATCCCTCAATCTACTTGCAGGCAAGCTGCCCCTTTAATAGATTGAGGGATTAATCTTTGTATTCACGTGTATTCAGTTTTTTAAGGTATTATTCATGATTTATTCGAGTATTCTTCATCCTATTCAGGATTTATTCATCAATTTGCTTAACCATTAACTCGATTTCTTGCCTAAATTTCTTAAGGACCTTTTTCTCAATCCTGGATACAGTCATCTGACTTACACCGAGTTCTTCAGCTATTGAGATTTGAGTCCTCTTATCGAAATACCTATACACAAGAATCTTTTTTTCTACATCTTTCAACTTATCCATGGTCTTTTTAATAAAATCCATGGTCTCTATTGACTCATAATTCTTGTCCTCAAAGCCAAGTAGGTCCCCAAAGCTAACATCTTTGTCGTCATTAGAAGAGTCCAGGGTCTTATCAAGAGATTGAGGCGAGTAGACTTGGGATGCATCTATTACTTCTATAACCTCTTCCGATGATATATCCAAATAATTAGCTATATCATCTATGCTGGGGTTTCTTTGTAGCTCCTGGGATAGGTCGACCCTTGCGGTATTGACCTTCTTTGAAAGCTCTTGGATCCTCCTTGGAACTTTAATCACCCAGCTCTTGTCCCGAAAATATCTTTTTATTTCCCCGACTATAGTAGGTGTTGCATATGAAGAAAATTCAAATCCCTTATCAATATCATACCTATCTATGGCATAGATTAGACCTAGTGAGGCTACCTGGAACAAGTCATCATATTCTATTCCCTTGTTGACATATTTTTTAGCAAGTATCTCAGCAATGTAGATATGGTGCTCTATTAGCTTGTCTCTTACAGATTTAATCTGCCTTTTAAGCCTCTTTAGCTCTTGTTCGCTAGCCTCGTCCGGATTTTCGGTCAAGTCCTTTTCCTTGGCTCTAAGGTCATTAAACTCTATAAATAATTGGCTAATATCTGCTGAGTCTAATTTTTGCTCATTCTTTTCACTCATAATTAAACCTACTTATATTTTACTATAACAGCCTTTGCCTCATCTATCTCTATTTCATCAGCTAGACTAAGAAGAATCTGCTTTTTCAAAATAGCTTCATTCTCATATTTATCAAAGTCATAGCTTAGCTTTTCAAGTTCAATTGTCATTTTTATCTTATCTTCAAATAAGTCAAACTTAATTAAGATTTCCTCATTTATAGGGATAGCATAGGTCACAATCTCTGATATTATAACCTTTAGGTCATCCACATCGTCCACATCAAAGCCAACCTTGTTAGCAAGGGATGCGGTTGTCAGCCTAACAGCTTGAAGAAATTGGGGGTCGCTGGGTATCTTTAACTCTACTCTATGCATGCTATTCTCCTATTTCAAATAAGCTATCAAGCTCCGTAATTAAGAATAATTTTTTTATATTCTTCTTGGCGTTGACAATTTTAAGCTTCTTTCCCTTGTTTTGAACCTCTTTAAATACCGTAATTATTGCACCAAGACCTGTGGAATCTATATAGTCTAAGTCTTTTAAATCGAATACTATATCCATATCCTTGTCGGCATATTCCTTTAAAGTCTTCTCCTGGAACTCCTTTACTGTATTTATGTCAAGGTCACCCTTAAGTAAAATTATTAACTCATTTTCTTCTTTAAAAGTTATTCCAAACATAATTCTCCCTACTCAATTTCTTCAATGTATTTACAAGCGGCTACTATTCTTCCCTCTTCATTTCTAACGTCCTTTAGTTTAACTCCTTGGGTTGCCCTTCCTTGGGTAGATACATCTCTTACCGCAAGTCTTATAACATCCCCTTGGGCGGATACAAGCATAATCTCATCATCCAAGTTAACTAGGTGAGCAGAAACAAGTTCTCCAGATTTTTTTGTTATCCTGTAGGTCCTTACCCCTTTACCAGACCTGGTTTGGGACTTGTAATTGGATAGGAGGGTCTTTTTACCATAGCCCATTGATGAAACAACCAGTAAATATTTATTGTCCTCTACTAGGGCTAAGGAAACTACTTGGTCCCCTTTATTTAAGTTAATTCCCTTGACCCCTTGGGCACTTCTTCCCAAGGAACGAAGGTCACTTATAGGGAACATTATTGATTGTCCCTCTTGAGTAACCAGCATTATTTCCGTATCTTTATCGGTATATTTAGCCCCTATAAGCTCGTCGTCTTCCACTAGGGTGATGGCCCTTAATCCGCTGGTCCTTATATTTCTAAAATTATCAGCAGAAATCCTTTTTACTGTACCATTTTTAGTGGCGAATATAACACTTATTTCTTCTAAGTTTATGTTAGGGTCGTCGTTCTTCATTGGGAAGACCGCCTGTACCTTTTCACCTGGTTCTAGTTGAAGGATATTTATTATAGCCTGCCCCTTAGCCTGCCTTTTACCTTCTTGGATTTCATATGCTTTTTTGCTGTATACCCTTCCCTGGTTGGTGAAGAAGAGGATTGTATCGTGAGTAGATGTTACAAATAGATTTTCTACAAAGTCATCTTCCTTTGTCGTAAGTCCTATAACTCCCTTACCTCCCCTATTTTGAACCTTATAGGTATCAGCAGGTAATCTCTTTATATAGCCTTGTCTTGTAAGGGTTATTAAAACATCTTCTTCGTCTATTAAGTCCTCTATATCTATTTCCCCTTGGTCAGGCTTAATCCTAGTCCTTCTCTCATCTCCAAACTTGTCCTTAATTTCGTTAAGCTCTTCTTTTATAAGGTTCATAAGGACGCTTTCATCTTCAAGTATTAGCTTACACCTAGCTATAAATTTCAGTAGGTCTTGGTATTCAGCCTCAAGTTTTTCAACATTAAGTCCTGATAACCTTTTTAATTGCATATCTAGGATTGCTTGTCCCTGAATATCGGTCAATCCATATCTCTTAGTAAATTCAGCCTTGATTTCAGAGTCGTCATAATTGGACCTGATAATCTTTATTATCTCATCGATATTATCATAGGCTATCTTAAGACCTTCAATGATATGAGCTCTGGCTTCCGCCTTTGCAAGGTCAAACCTGGTCCTCCTAGTAACCACTTCTTTTTGGTGGTCAATATAATGACGAATAAGCTCTTTAAGAGTCAATACCTTTGGTACCCCATTTACAAGGGCTAGATTTATTATTCCGAAGGTTGTTTGCATCTGGGTTAACTTATAAAGCTGGTTAAGGATTACATTAGGGTTAGCATCCCTCCTAAGCTCTATAACTATCCTGATTCCATTCATGTTGGATTCATCCCTTATGTCTGAAATTCCTTCTATCTTCTTTTCCTTTACCAGGTCTGCGATCTTAATGATTAAGTTGGACTTGTTGACTTGGTAGGGTATTTCTTTTACGACAATCCTGGACCTATTTTTTATTTCTTCAATATTGGCTACTGCCCTTATCCTAATCTTTCCCCTACCAGTAGCATAGGCATTTATTATCTCGCTTTTACCGATGATATTGGCCCCTGTTGGGAAATCTGGTCCTTTAATATAGTTCATTAAGCCATTTACATCTATATCAGGGTTGTCCATATAGGCTATACAGCCATCAATAACCTCTCTTAGGTTGTGAGGAGCCATATTTGTAGCCATACCTACAGCAATACCTGCGGACCCATTTACTAGGAGGTTAGGAAACCTTGCAGGTAGCACCTTAGGCTCAAGTTCTTCCTCGTCGAAGTTGGGTTGAAAGTCTACTGTATCCTTGTTTATATCCCTTAGCATTTCCAAGGTAAGCTTTGACATCCTAACCTCGGTATAACGCATGGCTGCAGCCTTGTCACCGTCAATTGACCCAAAGTTACCCTGACCATCTGCAAGTAGGTATCTGGTGTTAAAGTCTTGGGCAAGTCTAACTACGGCATCGTATATGGCCATATCACCATGGGGGTGGAAACGACCCATTACATCCCCAACTAGCCTGGCCGATTTTCTATGCCCCTTGTCAGGAGTAAGGCCTAGAAGCTGCATCCCATAAAGGATTCTACGGTGTACAGGCTTTAGTCCATCCCTTACATCCGGCAAGGCCCTCGATACTATTACCGACATAGAATAGTCCAAGTAAGAAGATTTCATCTTCTTCTCAATATCAGCCTCTATTATATTTGATCTATCTAATTTATTTTCTGTCATATTTACTCCTAAGCATCAATGTTCTTAGCATAGACTGCATTTTCTTCTATAAATTCTCTTCTAGGCTCTACCCTATCCCCCATAAGCATGTTGAATACGTCATCTACTTCGGTAGATTCTTCGTTGATCTTGACCTGTAACAAGACCCTGTGGTCGGGATCCATCGTAGTATCCCAAAGTTGCTTAGCATTCATTTCACCAAGCCCCTTATACCTATTAATCTTGTACTTTTGCCCATCAAGAGACTTTAATACATCGGCAAGTTCTTTCTCATCGTAAACATACCTTTCCTTCTTGCCTTGAGTAATCCTAAATAGGGGTGGTTGAGCAATATAGACATAACCGCCTTGTATTAGAGGCTTTAGATGCCTATATAGGAAGGTAAGCATCAGGGTGTCAATGTGAGATCCGTCTACGTCGGCATCCGTCATGATAATAATTTTTCCATATCTCAACTTTTCAATGTTGAAGTCATCGCCTATTCCAGTACCAAAGGCTGTAATCATTGCCTTTATTTCTTCATTGGCTAAAATCTTATCCATCCTGGCCTTTTCTACATTAAGGATTTTCCCCCTTAATGGCAGGATTGCCTGGGTCTTGTTGTCCCTTCCCAGCTTGGCAGATCCCCCTGCTGAGTCCCCTTCGACTATAAATATCTCATTTATAGATGTATCTGTTTCTTGGCAGTCTGCAAGCTTTCCTGGAAGGGTGGTATTATCAAGTACAGACCTCTTCCTAGTTAGGTCCCTAGCTTTTCTAGAGGCTATCCTAGCCCTTTGAGCGCTTAGGGCCTTTTCTATAATAGTCCTTGCAGTCTTAGGATTTTCTTCAAGATAGCTTCCCCATTGCTCTGAAAAGAAACTATCAACAATCCCTCTCATCTCTGAAGAACCTAGCTTAGCCTTGGTCTGGCCTTCGAATTGAGGGTCCTTAAGCTTTACAGAAACAATGGCTGTAAGTCCCTCTCTTACGTCATCTCCGGAAAGATTGTCATCTTTTTCTTTTATTAAATTATAATTTCTTCCATAATCATTCATGGATTTTGTAAGGGCTGACCTAAATCCTGTAAGGTGGGTACCCCCCTCGCTATTGTAAATATTATTGGCAAAAGCCAAGATTTGTTCACTGTAAGCTGTTGTATATTGAAGGGAAATATCCACTTCACATCCCTCAACCATACCTGTAAAGTGTGGTATATCCTCATGAATAGGAGTTTTCTTCTTGTTTAAATATTCAACAAAGGAACTTATGCCGCCTTCTGCATAAAATTCCTTTTCATATTTTTCTTCCCCCCTGTAGTCTATAAGGATCAGCCTCAGCCCCTTATTCAAGAAGGACATCTCTAAAAATCTTTTGGCTAGGGTCTCCCTGTTAAATTCAACTGTTTCAAAGATTTCATCATCTGGCCAAAACCTGATAAAGGTTCCTGTTTCATCCGTTTTTTCATGCTTTTGCAGACCTGTTTTTGCCTTACCTATCCCAAACTCTTGACTGAATCTATATCCATCTCTTTTAACTTCTGCAACCATCTTCTTTGATAGGGCGTTAACTACAGATACACCAACCCCGTGAAGACCTCCTGAGAAGCTATAGGCATTGGCATCAAATTTACCACCCGCGTGAAGGATTGTTAGAACTGTTTCTAGGGTTGACTTTCCTGTTTGGTGGTGTTTTTCAACTGGTATACCAGACCCATTATCTTCAACCTGGCAGGACCCATCTTCAAATAAGCTAATTACTATCTTGTCACATCTTCCCGCTAGGGCCTCGTCAACCGAATTATCTACCACCTCATATACTAGGTGGTGAAGACCTCTTTCGTCAGTTGAACCGATATACATACCCGGCCTCAACCTAACGGCTTCCAAGCCCTCTAAGACCCTTATATTACTTTCTCCGTAATTCTGATTTTTCTTTTTAGCCATACTGTTCCCTTTCTTTTGAATTCAGTAAAGTCGCCCTTCCAGTCTCGATTTTAAAGACCCACCCCTCCATCATCGAAATGTCGATATTGTCGATAGAGTTGGTTGTTATTATAGTCTGATAGCCTTTAATCAGGTCTACCAATAACCTTGCCCTCTGCTTATCTAATTCTGAAAAAACATCATCTAATAAAAGAATCGGCTTTACTGATGTTAGTTGTTCAATTATCTTGGCCTCCGCCATCTTCAAGGCTAGCATAGCCGTCCTTTGCTGACCCTGTGAGGCGTAAACTCTAGTATCTAAACCATTTATCTCAATGGATAGGTCGTCCCTATGGGGACCATATAGGCTAGATAATTGCTCATATTCCCTTTGTCTATTTTCCTCTAGTTTTTCATTATAATCTTCTCTAATAGTATCCAAGGAGTCCATCCGATTGGTAAAATTGTTTTCATACCCAATCTCTAAGACTTCCTTATTAGATGTTAGAAAATCATGGTATTCTCTCGCATATTTTTTTACCATCAAAATATACTTATGCCTGTAGATAGCAATTTTAGCCCCATACTCAACCAATTGCCTGTCAAGGGCCCCTATCATCTGGTCAAAATATTTTGTCTGCCTCCTATTTTTTAGTAGGCTATTCCTGTTCATCCTAGTCTTATTATAATCTATAAGTAGTTGCTTATAAATCACATCATTGTTACCGATTAAATCATCTATAAAGGATCTTCTAAGAGAAGGCGATTCCTTGATAGTTTTTAACTCTTCAGGCGAAAATAAAACTACACCAAATTGACTCTTCAACTCTTTCATGCTATCTATTGGAATCTCATTTATCCTAACCTTCTTTTTCTGAGTTCTAGATAGCTTAAACTCTACACTCCTCTTCCTCTTGCCAATAATAATATCAGCCCTCAGATAGGACTGGTCATTATCAAAGTTTATCAGCTGATCATCCTTTACGTTCTTAAAGCTATACCCCCTTGCACAAAGGTAGATGGCCTCAAGTAAATTAGTTTTTCCCTGGGCATTTTTACCTATTAAAATGTTGGTGTTGTCATGGAAATTAATTGTCTCATTCAAATAATTCCTATGATTTATTAGCTTTAAACTCTTTATTATCAACTAGTCACCCTCAACTTCTATTATATAGTCTCCAACTTCTACCCTATCCTTAGGTCTAATTTTTTTTCCCCTCTGTAGGCATACAGCCCCATTTACCTTTACATGTCCCTCCTGGATTATCTCCTTAGCAATACCGCCAGAATCAACCAAGCTTGCATGTTTAAGGAGTGAATCAAGTTTTATAAATTCTCCATCAATACTCACTCTTATTAATTCCATACTTCCCCCTAGTGGTTTTAAGAAGACATCCTAACTGGAAGTGCTAAGTATAGGTAGCTTTCCTTATCACTTTGTGGATAAATCAGCATAGGATTAAGACTTTCATTTAGGTAGATAACAACAGTATCGTCAGTCATGGCCTTTAGCCCCTCTAAAACATACCTTGTATTAAATGAAATCTTTAAGTCTTCACCTTCTTTAAGACATTGGACATCCTCATTAAGCTCACCATAATCAGAGCTAGAATGTATATTTATATTTCCATCTTCTATAGAGAACTTGGATATACTTACTGTACCTCCCTTGGCTAAAAGCATAGCTCTTTCCAGGGAATTCAGAAGGTCCATCCTGTTAACTGTAAGTTTTATTTTGTTATTAGTACTTATAATTTTTTCATAATCTATATACTTTTTATCTATGGTCCTAGTGTACATTTTAGTGTTTTTATTGGCAAATATTATATGCCCCTTTACTATGGTTATGTCAACTGAACCATCTTCAATTATCTTGGCAAATTCGTTAAGAGCTCTTTTGGGAACTATTGTATCCCTTGGTTCAGCCTTATAGGCGAAATTCTTAACCGCCATCCTGTAACCATCAAGCCCTACAAATTCAAGCCTATCCTCTTTTTGACTAAATAGCACACCTGTCAAGGCCAGCCAGGTTTCATCATTAGAAGTGGCAAAAATAGTCTCCCTTATAGCTTCTTTTAAATCGTCAGCTTCCAGGGTCATAGTAACTTCTTCTTCGGTTGCTGGAAGGTCAGGGTAATCCATGGGATCTTGCCCCTTTAAGTCAAATCTTGAATTTTGACAGCTAATCCTTATATTGTCATGGTCACCTTCAAAGCATATTAGGTCTTCTGGCATTTTTCTTACAATATTTCCAACTATTTCTGAATTTAGTACGACAGATCCTTCTTCTTCAACCTTACAAGCCACCCTAGTATTTACAGATATCTCCATATCTGTAGATGATAAGATTAGCATGTCATCCTTTGCTTCAAAAACAATACCTTCTAGTATTTGGATTGAACTCTTGCTGGAAATAGCTCTTTGAGCAATTCCTATATATTTTGACAAGTCATTTTTAAGTATGGTAAATTTCATTTTTTCTCCTATATATATTTATATTATTAGTAATAATAGTAGTAGGGGCTGTTGATATGTTGATAAGTCAAGTTAATGTTGAAATTCAACTAAAATACATGACCATAAGCTTGTTGATAAGTCCAAGGTAAAAAATCCCAATTATCAAACTTATCCACATTAGCCCTTTATTATTGACTTAATTTCGTCTATTTCCTTACTAAACTCCAGGCTTGATTCTATTAATTTTTCTATTTTATCAGTCCCATGCATAACTGTAGAATGGTCCCTATCAAAAGAATTTGCGATTTTAATAAGAGATAGGTTAGTCATTTTTCTTGAAAAATACATGGCAACCTGCCTAGGCCTTGCAATATTTTGCTGCCTAGAGGTGGAAATCAGGTCATCTACGCTAATCTCGTAGTAGTCAGCTACAACTTCTTTTATATAACTTAAAGTTATTTCTTTAGGCTTTTTCTCTTCTATAGCCAGAGCCTGCTTGGCAACTTCTAGGAAGTTTTCATCTGAAATATTAGGGTTATCTTTATATCTAAGGTTGTAATAGGCCATAACCTTGATTATCGCCCCTTCAAGCTCCCTAATGCTGGAGGTTATGTTAGTTGCTATAAATTCAATAACATTATTAGGGACAGGACCAATCTTATCCATCTTCATCTTATGCTTTAAGATTGCTACCCTTGTTTCGTAGTCTGGAAGCTGGATATCTGCAAGGATTCCCCCTTCAAACCTGGTAACTAATCTTTCTTCTAGATTTTTAATATCTTTAGGTACCTTGTCTGAGGTTAAAATTATCTGCTTCTTAGCCTCTCTAAGGGAGTTAAAGGTATGGAAAATTTCTTCTTGGGTCCCCTCTTTACCAGCAATAAATTGGATATCATCAATCATTAAGACATCAGCATTTCTGTACTTATCCCTAAATTTTTGGGAGTTAATTACAGAGTTCTTACTGTCGGTTATGGTAGAAATAAATTCATTCATAAAATTTTCACTTGTTATATAAAGGACCTTGGCATCTTTTTCCCTTTCCAAGATTGCATGTCCAATAGCCTGCATCAAGTGGGTTTTTCCAAGGCCTGACCCACCATATATAAATAGTGGGTTGTAGTTAGTACCTGGCTCCTCAGCAACGCTTGTAGCTACTGCCAAGGCGAAGTCGTTACTTTTACCCTTTACAAAATTATCGAAGGTATATCTTGGATTTAAAGCACTATTGTAAAAAGTAAAGCTATTTTTATTATTCTTTTCATCTATATCTTCTTTTATTAGACCGACCTGGCCAGAGTCGTATACCTTTTGGTCCTTTTGAATTAAGCCGAAACTTGGATCTTTTGGGTCTAAAAATACAACTTTAATATCCTCGTTAAGAATTTTTGAAAATTCGGCCTGGATAGGCTCTAAATACTTGTTACTGACAACATTTTTTATCATAGATGTTACAGCATTTATGTAGAGGGTGCCCTCATCAAGCTTTATGGGCGAAAGAGGCCTAATAAAGGCGTTGTAGTGGGCTCCTATCATTTTTTTGAAAAGTTCATTAGATACCTGACTCCAGAGTAAATTCAGATCATCCATAAGTCCTCCTAGTTGTTAACAATCTTATCCACAATTTATAATTTCCTTAATATAGGCAAATAGCTATCTGTAGGGAAATACAATAAAATATCCACAAAATGCTTGCATATTGTTAATACAGGGCTTTGTGGATAAAATTCATTGAAATCAAGCTAATTGTAGAAGTATTTCTATAAAATTATCTACAACTTATCCACAAATGTGGACAAGTTATTCGAAAATGTGCATTACTTTATTTATTTTCCCTTATTATACCAATTTTGAGGGCAAAACTCAAGATATCCACAATTGTGCAAAAGTTTAATTTGGGTAAAATCCTTCAAAAATAATGATGTCGTAGAAGTCTTTTTTTTCATCATAATCTTTCTTAGTTTTTACAGTGTAGGCAACCATGGTAGACTTCCATAGATATTTTTGAATTTTTAAGGAAATTTTGTCTGTATACTCGTGGTCATAGGCAATAAAGTTAGGCCTTGAAAGGAAGTTGATCAAAAGATTAGATAGGAAAAAACCTTCTAATCTACTTGTATTATTAAAACGCCCTCCAGATAGCTGTCCCCTTATAAATTTTTTTCTATTTTTTCTAAACCACTTTACAGCTAGAGGGTTGAAGGACTCTACCATGAATTGTCCATCATATTTATCCAAAATTTTAGATGCTTTGCTAGCAAGGATATCTACATCCTTATTTTCACACTTTAGTTCAATTATTAATGGGATTTTTCCATCTACTTTTTTAAGGACATCTATAAATAAAGGAATTCCTTGGTCAGATTGTAAAAGTTTGTAGGAGTATAGGTCTTCATAGGTCAAGCTTCTAATATCAATATCTTCCCCACACATTCTCTCTAAAGAATCATCATGGAAGACTACGATTTTCTCATCTTTTGTAAGTCTAATATCAAACTCTATTCCATAACATTCCTTAACTGCTAAATCTATAGCTTTGATTGAATTTTCAGGAGCATCCGATTTGTTATTAAAAAGTCCCCTGTGGGCATAGTCATAGGATAAAAAACTATCCATTCTTGGGTCATTTTTAAAAGATGGAGCCGACAAAAATATGTAGATTAATAGTATTATTAGCAATGTTATTATAATATAGGTCATTTCTTCCTCCTAAAAAATATATTAATTAACTATCATTATACTACTATACTCTAATTATGTGTAAATTAGGAGAAAAAAGCTCCTTTAACTTGACAATTTTAGGCTATAAATTTATAATAAAAGCTAGCATTTTATAAACATTGTGTAAGGAGGGGAAAAAATGAAGAGAACATTTCAACCAAACAATAGAAGAAAATCTAGAAAACATGGATTCAGAGCAAGAATGTCTACTCCAGGCGGAAGAAACGTATTGAGAGCTAGAAGGAAAAAAGGAAGAAAAAGATTGTCAGCTTAGTCTATGAGTTATTCATAGATTATATTTTTTTTAGGATTATTAATGGAACAAAAATATAGGATTAAGAAAAGTCAAGATTTTACGAGAGCTTATCGTAAGTCCAAGAGATATTACAATAGAAATTTTACTATATATGTTGTAGATAATGGTCTTAAAAATAAGAGATTTGGATTTACCTTATCTAGGAAATTTGGAAAAGCCAATAAGAGAAATAGAGTTAGAAGAAGATTGAAAGAGATTATCAGATTGAACCTAGCAGGATTTGAGGATGGTTTCGACTATATTATCCTACCCAAGAGCAATTGTATTGACTTAAGTTATAAGGAGCTAGAGAAGAGTCTTTTTCACTGCCTATCATTTTCCAAAAGAAGAAAAAAATGAACAAGATATTTATATTTTTAATCAAATCATATCGAAAGTTTATATCCCCCTTACTGGGACAAGGAAAGTGCAGGTATACGCCTAGCTGCTCCCAGTATGCTCTTGAAGCCTTTCAAAAATATAATTTTTTTAAGGCATTTTTCTTGAGTAGTTGGAGGATATTGAGGTGTAATCCATTCAGTAAGGGCGGCTATGATCCGCTTAAATAGGAGGAATAAGTGGCGTTTTTAAGTCAGATTATAGGAAAGTTATTTAGGTTTATATATAACTATTTGGTAGGTTTAGGTAATGAACCTGTCATTATATCATATTATGCGATTGCCCTATTAATTATGGCGGTTATTTATAAGCTGATTACAATCCCTTTAACTATTCAATCAACTAAGCAGAGTCAAAAGGCTCAGTCCCTGCAACCGCAGATGGAAGAGCTTAAGAAGAAATATGGCTACGACCAAAAAATTTATTCACAAAAGGTACAAGAGCTTCAAAAGGAACATAATGTAGCTGGGGCTGGTTGCTCAAGCTGCTTGATGATGATCATTCAAATGATTATAGTGATTGCCCTATTCAACGTAATTAGGGAACCACAACGTTACTTATTTGATGATCCAAAAAAGATAGATACTATAGCTAAGAACTTCTTCTGGATAAAAGATTTATCATTAATGGATCCGACTGGTTTTGTATTAGCTATACTAAACTCATTAACACAATTTTTAGTAAGTTTCCTAAGCAGTACAAACACTCCAGGTGCACCTGCTGGTGCTATGCAGACTCAAAAGATGATGCTATATATATTCCCACTGGTATTTTTCTTTGTATTTAGAACTCTACCTTCTGGACTTGTTTTATATTGGGTAGCTGGTAATATTATAGAAATCATTGTAAAGTTGATTACTAAGGCTTTTTCAGCACGAAAGCAAGAAGCGTAAGGAGTTGGAAATGAAATCGGTTATAAAGTCAGCAAAAACAGTTGAAGAGGCTGTTGAACTAGGACTTAAAGATTTAGAGTTATCTAGAAGTGAGGTTGTAATTGAGGTATTGGAAGAGGCTAAGTCAGGCTTCTTAGGTATATTTGGAAGCAAGGATGCCATAGTTAAGATATCTCAAAAGGAAGAATTTAAGATAGATATTAATGATATCTATGGTGAAAAAAAAGAGGCTGAAGAAAAAGCTAAAGTTGAAAAAGAAAAAAGACTTGAAGCTGAAAAAAAGGCTGAAAAAGAGAGATTAGCCAAGGAAGAAGAGTTAAAAAAAGCAAAAGCTTCTGAAGAAGCTAAGGTTAAAAGCGATAAATATTCTGAGTTGGCAGGAGAAAAGGAAGCTTCCTCTACGAAAAAACAAGTTAATACTGAGATTAAAGAAGAATTGTCAAAGGATTCTGATGGTAAAAATCTTGATAAAAAAGAAGATAAGCTTGATATGGAAGAGCCTAATCTTCTATCTATAGATCAATTAGCTGTAGAAAGCCAAAAGAACTTAGAAGATATTTTGCAATATATGCATATCAAGGCCAGTGTAGAAGTTGATATTGACGAAAATTCTATAAACTATAATCTTGTTGATATCTCGGAAGAAGATACTGGTATTATCATTGGTAGAAAGGGAGAAACACTTGACTCGCTTCAATATATCCTGAATTTATTGACAAATAAGCATGCGAAAGATTTCTGCAGGGTAACAATTGACGTTGCTAACTACAGGAATAGGAGAAAGGAAGCTATAGAAAACAACGCTAGGAAGCTTGCTTTCAAGGTTATTAAAACAAAAAAATCAATTGCTTTAGATCCGATGAATTCATATGAAAGACGTATAGTTCACTATGCCCTTCAAAAGTATAAGGAAGTTGAGACAATATCACAAGGAAGCTTTCCTAATAGGAAGGTAATAATCAAATATAAAGACTAACAAACTCCCCAATCTGGGGAGTTTTTATATATTTATTTTAAGATATAATAATAGAGGATTAGGAAATTATTAAAAAGTGGTATATAATTCTACTGCTTTAAAAGATAAATCATGGAGCAATAAATATGGAAAAAACAATAGCTGCGATTTCTACAGCCATAGGAGAAGCGGGAATCGGTATAGTCAGGATGTCTGGCCCCGAATCCCATATAATAGGAAGGGCTGTATTTAAAAATATAAAGGGCAAGCCATTAGAGGATATTAAGCATAGATATATGGAATATGGGCATATCTTTGATGGTGATAGCTTAGTAGACGAGGTTCTTATGGTATTTATGAAGGGGCCTTATACTTATACTAGGGAAGATATGGTGGAAATATATTGCCATGGTGGGAGTGTTGCGGTAAAAAAAGTATTAGAAGTCTTATTAAATAAGGGGGCTTTTTTAGCCGAAAGAGGTGAATTTACCAAGAGGGCTTTTTTAAATGGTAGACTTGACCTAAGTCAAGCAGAAGCGGTCATTGACCTAATTGATGCCAAGACCGATAAATCTTATGAAGCTTCACTAAATCAGCTATCTGGTGGCTTGAAAAACACAATTAAAGACCTTAAAGATCAAATATTAAATATGCTAGCAAGGGTGGAATATTCTATAAACTTTATGGAAGACCAACAGGATGAACTACCTATTGAGCCTGTCCTTGAGACAGGTGATAAGGTCCTTGAGAAGCTAAAAGAAATGTATAATTCCTCTAACAAGGGGAGAATATTAAGGGAAGGTATAAAGACTGTAATCATTGGAAAGCCTAATGTTGGCAAGTCTTCTTTGCTTAATGCCCTTCTTAAAGAAAATAGGGCAATAGTTACAGATATTCCGGGCACAACTAGAGATACTATAGAAGAATATATAGACCTAGGGGGGGTATCAATTAAGCTAATTGATACAGCTGGTATAAGAGATACAGAGGATATAGTTGAATCAATCGGGGTAGAAAAAAGTATTTCCCTAATCAATGAATCGGACCTGGTCATTGGAATATTTGATATGAGTAGGGATTTTGACGATGAAGATGAAAAAATAGCAGACCTTTTATCTAGAAGAAAGTCAATAATCTTGCTTAATAAACAGGATTTAGATATTAAGATAGATAGGGACGAAATAAAAGATAGGTTCAAGGAAAAGACCATCATAGATATGTCAATAACCAGACAAGAGGGTATAAAAGACCTGGAAAATGCCATAATAGACATGTTTTTTGACGGCCAAATCCAGACTAACGATGACAGCCTAATAACCAACATTAGGCATAGAAACCTAATTGAAAAAGCGATTGGATCCCTTGAATCTTGCTTAAACGATATAAGGGCAGGATTTCCACTTGATGCAGTTGAAATCGACCTTAACAATTGCTATGAATACCTGAGCGAAATCACTGGTGAAAATATTGACGAAGATGTATTAAATAAGATATTCAACGACTTTTGCGTTGGAAAGTAAGGAGTATTATGGAAGAAATTACTTATGATGAAGGCTATTATGATGTAGTCGTTATAGGGGCAGGTCATGCCGGTATAGAAGCAGCCCTTGCTTCCGCAAGATTAGGCAAAAAAACACTTATTATGACAATCAGTATGGAATCAATAGCCGATATGCCATGTAACCCCAACATTGGAGGTACAGGCAAGGGACACCTGGTAAGAGAGGTAGATGCTTTAGGTGGAGAAATGGCTCTGACAATAGATAAATCATTTATCCAGTCTAGGATGCTTAATACTTCTAAAGGTCCAGCAATCCACTCTCTTAGAGTTCAAGCGGATAAAAAACTTTACCACACAGAAATGAAGAAGATTATTGAGAATCAAGATAATCTTATTTTGGTGGAAACAGAGGCTAAGGACTTGGTTGTAGAAGGCGGGAAAGTTACTGGGGTTAAGTCAATGACTGGTGCTATTTACCATGCAAAAGCCGTAATTGTAGCTACTGGAACCTATTTAAATGGACTTATTATGATGGGAGAGCTTCAATACACATCAGGACCTCACGGCCTTAAGGCATCAATTGACTTTTCAAAAAGCCTATTAGATAATGATATTTACTTAAGGAGGTTCAAGACGGGAACACCGGCTAGGGTTCATAAGAAGAGCCTAGACCTTTCAGTCATGGAGAAACAATATGGAGATGAGGAAGTAATCCCGTTTTCATTCTTAAATATTGGTAAGGACTTTAATAAAAAGCAAGAATTATGCTATTTAACCTATACCACTAATGAGACCCATGAAATTATTAGGGAGAACCTTCACAGGTCCCCCATGTATGCTGGCTTAGTTAAGGGGGTTGGCCCTAGATATTGTCCTTCGATAGAAGACAAGGTAGTAAGATTTGCTGACAGGGACAGCCACCAGGTCTTTATAGAACCAGAAGGCCTAGACACCGACGAAATGTATGTTCAAGGGGTAAGTTCTACCCTACCAGAAGAAGTTCAAAAAAGGCTATACAAGACTATTATAGGACTAGAAAATGTTCAGATAATGAGGTCAGCCTATGGAATTGAATATGACTGTATTGACTCGACTAGATTAAAACTAAGCCTTGAGTCTAAACAAGTCGACGGACTATTTTTTGCAGGTCAGATAAATGGGACTTCAGGGTACGAGGAAGCTGCTGCTCAAGGACTTATGGCAGGGATAAACGCCGTATTAAAAATCGATGGCAAAGAACCCTTTATCCTTGATAGGTCTGAAGCCTATATCGGGGTCCTAATAGATGACCTAATCACTAAAGGTACAAATGAACCTTACCGTATGATGACCTCAAGAGCAGAGTATAGGCTAGCCTTGCGTCAGGATAACGCCGATTTAAGGCTGTCTCAAAAAGGCCATGATTTGGGCTTAGTTTCGGATGAGAGGTACAATCTTATGCTTGAAAAGAAAAAGGTCATAGAAAGCGAATTAGACCGCTTAAAATCGATTCATATAAATCCGAAGGAAGAAATCAACAAAATCCTTATAGAGTTAAATTCTAGTCCCCTAAAAACAGGATCTACTATATATGAATTAATAAAAAGACCAGAATTGACTTATAAGTCTTTAAAAGTACTTGATCCAGATAGACCAGCTATACCAAGACAGTATAGGTTGGAAATTGAAACTCAAATAAAGTATGAAGGATATATTGCCAAGCAAAATCTTCAGATAGCAAATTTTAAGAAGTTAGAAGGAAAGAAACTTTCGTTAATTTCCGATTATAATGAAATTAAGGGACTTAAGAAGGAGGCAGCTCAAAAACTAAATGACTACCGCCCCCTATCTGTTGGTCAGGCATCTAGAATATCTGGAGTTAGTCCTGCTGATATAAATGTCCTTTTAATTCACTTAGAAAGCCTAAGAAGGAGAAGCAATGCAAACTAATTTATTCATAGAGGCAGGTATAGAGCTAGATGATAAACAAATCCAGGAATTTGAAAAATACAGGTCCCTAATTCTTGAATATAACAAGGTAATGGATATTACTAATATAACAGATGAAAGGGACATGTATATAAAACACTTTATAGACTCCCTCTACATCAACAAGTCAGGACTTTTATCATCAAGGGCGAATATAATTGACATAGGCACAGGAGGAGGATTTCCAGGAATCCCCTTAAAAATTCTTTTTCCCCACTTGCAGGTAACCCTTCTAGATAGTTTAAGTAAAAGAGTTGGATTTTTAACTGATGTTATAGAAGAAATGAATTTAGACAACACCACGGCAATCCATGGAAGGGCTGAAGAACTAGCTAGAGACCCTTCTTATAGAGAAGTTTATGACCTTGCTACTTCTAGAGCTGTAGCTCCCCTAAATACTTTAATAGAATATTCTATGGGATTTGTTAAAGTTGGTGGATATTTTATTGCTATGAAGGGCCCTAACTATGAAGAAGAGCTAGAAGAATCAAAAAAAGCTATTAATACTATGGGCGGCAAGATAAAAGAAATTATCAATTATTCCCTTCCTGACGACTATGGAGAAAGGTCCCTTATCATTATTGAAAAGATAAAAAGCACTCCTAGAAAATACCCTCGAGGACAGGGTAAGCCCAAGAAACAACCATTATAAGAGAACATTATCATTAAAAAGCTCCTAGGAGCTTTTTTTGTTTCATATGAAACAAATTTAGTTGATTTAAGACGAAAAATTTTTATTATATTAAAAATACATTATTTAAATCAAATGTTTCATATGAAACAATTATTTTTATAGAGAAACATTATAATTATCTTAACCTATAATAAGTACTAATAAGAATATAAATAATTTCAAAAGATAAAATATGTTTCATATGAAACAATCTATATGCGAAGTTAAGTTAAAATGTTTTACAGACAATGAAATTTGGTATAAATTAGACTATAGAAGAAAATTAGGAAGGAGCAAAAGATGAAAACTAGCATATTAAACATAGGCAACGAAATATTAGATGGGAAAATACGTAATACTAACGCAGAGTTCATAATGAACGAGCTTTCAACAATTGGTATAGCAATAAATAAGCAGATGGTGGTTGAAGATGATGAAGATGCCATTCAAGGAGCTTTAGACTACCTACATGATATGGACCTCATCCTTACAACAGGAGGATTAGGAACTACTGATGACGATAAGACTAGAAAAACTATAGAAGGATATTTGAAAAAAAACAAGATAGACCACAAACAAATATCAATGAAAAACACCCAAGGTTATTTTGATGGCAGCTACTACAAGACTGAAAAAGGTGGAATAATGATATTCCCAGGACCTCCAAGGGAAATGAATGCCATGTTAAGAAACAACCTAAACCTTTTAATAGACGAAAACGTGCATTCTGTTCGTAGAACTTATAGGATAGCGTTTCTAAATGAATGGGATACTCATAGGATTCTCAGAGATGCTGGTGTAACGACAGATGTTGTAAACACTTTTGTTGATGCTGATGGAAGTGTCTACTTAAAGCTTTACCTAGATGACGTTGACCAAGAAAGACTTAACTCTAGACTTGATGAAGTAGATAAAAAAATAAACAAGGCTCTTTATCCCTTAATTTATGCCAATGATGATAGTAGTAGAGAAAAGAGCCTTATCAGGGAATTAATAGAAAAGGAATACAGCCTATCATGTGCTGAATCATATACAGGCGGTAAGATCATTTCGTCTTTGATAGAAAATCCAGATGCATCAAGGGTTATAGATGATGCTTTCGTAGTATATAATGATAAGGCAAAGGTAAAATTACTGGGAATTGATCAAGATTTTATTGATGAATATGGCGTAGTTTCTGAAGAAGTATGTAATGCAATGCTTGATGGTCTATATAAACAATCAGGATCAGATGTATGCATAGCAACAACGGGTTATGCAGGTCCAACAGGTGATGTAGGACACGTATATTTTGGCATAAGATTTAAGGGCGAAAACTATGTGTTCAAAAGATACATGAAATATTCAAGAAGATGGATAATGAACAAAAGTAAGAACTTAGCTATAGACTATACCCACCTAATAATCAATGGTCTCCTAGATGCAGGAAATGACTTTTTAAAAGCGAATATGTGATATAATCTCCTAGAGGTGGAATATGAAAATAATAAGTGTATTTAATCAAAAAGGAGGGGTCGGTAAGACAACAACAGTAGTTAACTTATCTGCAGCCCTTGCCAAGAAAAAGAAAAAAGTCCTTGTAGTTGATTTAGATCCACAGGGCAACACCAGTTCAGGTCTAGGAGTTGAAAAAGAAGGGTTGGAAAATACCATTTATGATTGTCTGATATCAGATTTAGAAATAGAAGATGTTATTAAGGAGACTAATACTGAGAATATCAGTATAGCTCCATCAAACAATGACCTTTCAGGATTTGAGGTTGAAGCGGTTGATAAAGAAAAAAGAGAAGGACTTTTAAGGGAGAAGCTAAAAGGTATTGATGCATACGACTTTATCTTGATAGACTGTCCTCCATCATTAGGACTTCTTAGCATAAATGCTCTAGTAGCCTCACATTCAGTTATAATACCTATTCAATCAGAATATTATGCTCTTGAAGGGGTAAGCCAACTACTTAATACTATAGATTTGGTAAAGAAATCTCTCAACAGTAGACTAGAGATTGAAGGGGTTGTTATTTGTATGTTCGATGGTAGAAACAACCTGTCTCTTGAGGTGCTAGAAGAGGTTAAAACATATTTTAAGGACAAGGTATACAAGACTATTATTCCTAGGAATGTAAGATTAGCAGAGGCTCCATCATTTGGAATGAGCGTAATCGAATATGACGAGAAATCTAAGGGAGCTAAGGCATATTTAAATTTGGCTAGGGAAGTAATTAAACAGAACAAGTGAGGAGTCGTAAATGGCAAGGAAAAAAGGATTAGGTAGAGGGTTGGGAGCCCTGATACCTGAAGATACTACAGTTGATGACCTTATAGACAAGGGGCATAAGGGAGAAAAGGAAGAGGTAAAAAATATAGAGATAAAAAATATAAGACCTAATCCTACTAATGCTAGAAAGGTATTTGATGAGGCAGCGTTGGCGGAACTAGCTGAATCTATAAAATTATATGGTATTATACAACCAATAGTTGTTGTAGGGGAAAAAGATTCCTATGAAATTGTCGCAGGGGAAAGAAGGTTTAGGGCTGCCAAGCTTGCTGGACTTGATGAAGTACCAGCTATTATAAAAGACTTTGATGTGAAGACCAAGGACATGGTTTCAATGGTTGAAAATATCCAAAGAATAGACCTTAACCCATATGAAGAAGCTAAGGCCTATGATAATATAATGAAGGAATATAAAATTACCCAACAGGCTTTAAGTGATATAATTGGAAAGTCTAGAACCTATATAGCCAACTCTGTAAGGCTTCTTAGCCTCGATGATATGACTATATCTGAGCTTGAAAAAGGGAATATTACTTCGACCCAGGCAAGGGCCCTTTTGTCTATTGATAATATAGTTGATAGAAATAAATACCTACAGATGCTTATAAATAAGGAGATAACTGTAAACGAACTCGAAAAGAGGTCGAAAAAAACCAAAAAAACTTCTAAGGCTCGTGATCTAGAAGAAGATATTTTTATAAGGGACATACAAAATAAACTTGCAGAAAGTATCGGTGCAAAGGTAAAATTAAACAAGGGCAAGAATTCATGGAAACTAAACATTGAATTTTATGACCAGGAACAAGTAGAAGATTTTCTAGAAAAATATGGAATAAATGATTGAGGTGCAAGATGAAGTGGTGGGGATATTTATACCTAGGAATTGTCACAATTGTTATGATATATTTATCATATAGGTATATGGACCTTACTTTGAGAGTAAGGAGGCTAAAGAGAAGGTATGATTTGCTTTTAAGAGGAAGGGGAGATTTTAACCTGGAAGAACTTTTAAAAGCTCATTCTCATGATATCGACCTATCAATAAGGAAGCTTAAGATGCTTGAATCAAGTTATGCTTCCATGGATATGAAAGTCGCAGAGAACAAGGAAGAATTGGACGCCAAGATTTTAGAGCTAAATAGTAATACTAACACGAGATTAGATTCTAGGCTGGATGAAAAATTTGAATTTCTTGATAAAAAGATAGGTGACAAGTCACAATCCTTAGATAAGTTGATAAGTGATAATTACAATAAGCACAGCAGCGATATTTTGCTTAAAAATAAAGAGCTTAAGGCAACTATAGAAAAATTAGAAAAAGATTTGTCTATAAGGGTTAATAATATTGATGACAAGTACAATAAAGAAGTCGTCAAGTTAGATAATAAATATGAGGATAAAATCGCAAAGTTAGATAGCAAATTCCTGGATGAGGTTGACTCAATAAACAAGGATAGGGCTTTGACCTACAAGAAAATTAATGAAAAACATGAATTTGATGTTTCGGACCTTAGGAAGAACAGCCAGGATAACTATGAAAAGTTGATTAAGTATATAAATGACCAAGATAAGAAGATAGATGATAATTTAGGATTTGCCATCCAACAAGTATCATTGTATAAGTACAACGCCTTCCAAAATCAAACGGGAGACTTATCATTTACAATGGTACTTTTAGATAGAATGAATAACGGTTTGATGATTACTAGCATAAATGCCAGGGATGCATCATACACCTATTCGAAGGAAATCGTAGATGGAAAGTGTCTGGTTGAGATATCGCCAGAAGAGGAAAAAGCTCTTGACAAGCTCGTTAAGAGAAAAAACAATTAGGAGGAATTAATGGGAGTTAATGTTATTGATGAATTAAAGTCTAGGATCGAAGGGAAAAATTATTCAATCGTCTTTCCAGAAGGAAATGATGTAAGGATAGTTACAGCTGTTGAAAAGCTTCACAAGGAAGGAATTATAAGACCTATCCTATTAGGAAAGAAGGAAGAAATCGAAGCGGCTGCTAAAGAAGCAGGCGTTAGCCTAGAAGGGATAGAGCAAATAGACCCTGAAACTTCAAAAGACTTCGATAGAATTGTAAGCGAATTTGTTACCATTAGAAAAGGAAAAGCAACAGAAGAACAAGCTAGAGAAACCATTAAAGATGTAAGCTATTATGGAACAATGATGGTACAATTAGGACTTGCAGATGGGATGGTAAGTGGAGCGGTTCATTCTACTGGAGATACAGTTAGACCAGCCCTACAAATAATAAAGACTAAGCCAGGTTCTTCTAGGACATCTGGTGCTATGGTAATGCTAGGTAAAGAAGGCCAAAGATACCTAATGGCTGATATAGCTATTAACATAACTTTAGAGGCTGACCAACTTGCAGAAGTCGCCCTAGTTTCAGGTGAAACAGCTAAGATGTTTGGAATTGATCCTAAGGTTGCCATGTTATCATTCGCTACAAATGGGTCTGCTTCATGTCCAGAGCAAGAAAAGATGGCCCTAGCTACAAAGCTTGCTAAAGAGTTGGCGGAAAAGCAAGGGGTTGATTTCCCAATAGACGGGGAAATACAATTTGATGCAGCCATTGCTCCAGAGGTTGGAAAGCTTAAATTCCCAGGCTCAAAGGTTGCAGGAGAAGCAAATGTATTCATATTCCCTTCACTTGAAGCTGGAAACATCGGTTACAAGATAGGTCAAAGACTTGGTGGTTATGAGGCTATAGGACCAATCCTTCAAGGTCTAAATAAACCAGTAAATGACCTTTCAAGAGGATGTAATGCAGAGGAAGTTTACAAGCTTGCAATTGTTACAGCTGCACAAGTTTAATTTAATCTTGATTTTAATTTTTAAATAATCAAATTATGAATAATACAATTAACTATATAAAAAGACTTACGCAAATTCCCTCACCTACAGGATATACGGCTAGGATTATGGATTTTGTATATGGCCTATGCAAGGAAATGGGGCATGAGGTTACTATGACTACCAAGGGCGGAGTCCTAGTTAGTGTTCCAGGTAAGGACGATAATAAGCATAGGATGCTTACAGCCCACTTGGATACCCTGGGAGCCATGGTCAAAGAAATAAAGGCTGATGGAAGGCTTAAATTAACCAAGATAGGGGGATATGATCTACACTCTATTGAAGGGGAAAATTGTCTAATCCATACGTCTACTGGTAAGGAATATACCGGAACTATCCTTATGCACCAGACATCAGTTCATGTCTATGAGGATGCTGCGAAGGCTGAAAGAAATGAAAGCAATATAGAAGTAAGGATTGACGAGAAGGTTGGATCAGAAGAGGATACTAGGAACTTGGGGATTGAGGTTGGAGATTTTATCAGTTTTGACCCAAGGACTCTTGTTACTGATACAGGCTTCATAAAGTCAAGGCACCTTGATGACAAGGTTTCGGCTGCTATTCTATTAGATATACTTGAAAAAATTAAGGATGGTCAGATAAAACCTGCTCACATCAGCCATTTTTACTTTTCAAACAATGAAGAGGTTGGTTATGGGGCTAATTCTTCGATACCGGAAAAAGTTGTCGATTATCTTGCCGTAGATATGGGAGCATTAGGAGATGGACAAAGTTCGGATGAATATACAGTTTCTATTTGTGCCAAAGATTCATCAGGACCGTATAATTATGATCTTAGAAATCAGATAGTCCAAATTGCTAAAGATAAATCCATAGATTACAGGGTGGATATTTATCCATTTTATGGATCAGACGCTTCTGCAGCCTTGAGTGCTGGAGCAGATATTCGCCACGCTCTGTTAGGAGCGGGGATTGAGTCTAGCCATTCCTATGAGAGAACCCATGTAAGTTCTGTAGAAAACACCCAAAGCTTAGTTGAAGCCTTCTTGGAGGCGGAGATTATCTAGGGGATAAACTGAATAATAATAACAATAAACCCACCTGCGCTTAGCTATAAGCTCTGATGCAGGCGGGTTTTAGTTTGAATTTTATTCATTTAGATGTTGCTTTGCCTCGTTAAGAAGTTGATATTTAAGGTCCCATAGGTCCTGGCTAAGGTCAACCTTATATATTTGTGGGCTATCAAGACGCTTGTATTCGTCCCAAAGAGTGTCTAAGTCTTCCATACAATGTTGTCTGATTTCTTCAAGGCTTGGTCTTTCATATACTAATTTACCCTTGTCATATATTTGAACAAGTAGGGGCTTAATTGTATAGTTATTGATAGTCTTCTTCTTCCAGGTGTAAATGGGATGGAAGATAGTAAGAGGCTTGCTCTCATCTATTTTCTCTTCTCTAAGGGTTATTAAGTCAGCCTTGGCCTTACCAGTTTCAGGGTCATAGATCCTGTAGACTTGTTTAAAACCAGGAGTGGTAATCTTTTCAATATTTTCGGATATCTTAATCTTGGGGATGATTTCTCCAGCTTCTTCTAGGCCAACTAGCTTGTAAACTCCCCCAAAAACTGGTGTAGACTTGGAGGTTATTAGGTTTTCACCAACTCCGAAAGAGTCGATTTGTGCTCCTTGAAGAAGAAGGTCACGGATTTTGAACTCATCAAGTGAGTTTGAGGAAACGATCTTTACATCTTCATAACCAGCGGCATCAAGCATTTTCCTTGTTTCTTTTGATAAATAGGCCATATCACCAGAATCTAACCTCACCCCTTGAGGCCTTATTCCAAGAGGTTTAAGGATATTATCGAAGCACTTAATCGCATTTGGTACTCCAGATTTCAGAGTATCATAGGTGTCTATTAGAAGGGTTGTCTTGTCAGGGTAGGTCTTAGCATAGGTTTCAAAGGCTTCAAGCTCTGTATCAAAGGATTGAACCCAAGAATGGGCCATGGTTCCTAGGGCGGGTGTACCATAAAGGTAGTCTGCTAGGGTGTTGGCTGTTCCTACAACCCCTCCTATGTATGAGGCCTTTGCTCCAAGGTTAGCAGCATCGGGGCCTTGAGCCCTTCTAGAACCAAATTCCATAATAGCTCTTCCTTCAGAGGCCCTTACCATACGGTTGGACTTTGTAGCAATCATAGATTGATGGTTGATGGTTAATAGAAGCATGGTTTCAAGTAATTGAGCCTGGATATAGGGTCCCTTAACAGTCATAAGGGGTTCATTGCCAAATACTACGCTTCCCTCTGGAATGGCCCAGACATCACATTCAAACTTAAAATTTTCCAAATATTGTAAGAATTTTTCATCAAAGATTTTTTTATTTCTAAGGAAGTCTATTTCTTCCTTGTCAAAATGTAGGTTTTCTAGGTAGTCAATGGCTGTATCCAAGCCAGCTACTATAGCGAAGCTCGCTCCGTCCGGAGCCTTTCTAAAGTAAAGGTCGTAGTAGCCAATAGTGTCTGCGTGGCCATTTTCAAAGTAGGCGTTTGCCATTGTCAGTTCATAGAAATCCATCAGCAGGCTGAGATTTCTTTTTTTGTCGTTCATATTTCCTCCATTTTTTGTTTAATCAATTATTTTTCTTTTATGAAAATAATTAAAATATAGTTAAAATATAGTTATAATGTAGATTATACAAGTAATTAATATATTTGACTAGACTTTATGGTAGATATAGAATATATGGAAGGTGATTTTATGAATAAATACAAATATAGCAAAGAGGGCTTACTTTCTCATACCCTAGGGGGATTTCCTAGTTTAGAACTTTTAGACAAAAGACCAGACCTGGTTGAAAAAGTCTATGTTCACGAGGATTTTTATGAAAAAGATAGGGTCTTTTCTTTATGTAAGGATAAAAATATAAGATGTGAAGTAAATTCGAGAGCGGTTAATAGGTTGGCTAGAAAGGATAATACCCTACTTGTGGCAATTTTTAGGAAATTTGAAGGGAACCTGGCTAGCGATAAGGACCATATTGTTCTAAATGAAGTATCCGACATGGGTAACCTGGGTACTATCATAAGGAGCATGAATGGTTTTGACTTCAGGGATTTAGTCCTGGTTGGAAATTGTTGCGATATCTTCAACCCCAAGGTTGTTAGAGCTTCAATGGGGTCGATTTTTGATATGAGGATAAGGAGATTTAAGACTATTGAGGACTATCTTAAGGATTTTCCAGGAAGAGACCTATATCTTTTTATGCTTTCAAATGACTTGGAGGATAGCCTATATAGGATAGAAAAGGCTGATAGACCATTTTCCTTGGTTTTTGGAAATGAAGGAAGTGGTTTACCTTCTAGTTATTCAAGCTTTGGCAGGAGAGTCTTTATCCCCCAATCTGATAGGGTAGATAGCTTTAACCTACCTATAGCCTGCTCGATTGCCATGTATGAATTTAGGAGATAAAATGACGAAACTTATTATATTTGATGTTGATGGAACTATTTTAAATACTATAGATACTATAAGATACCACGTTAACAAAGCCTTTGAAGGACATGGACTTGAGGGATTTACTAACAAGGAAGTGGAAAAGGTCCTGGGTTATAGCTCTAATTACTTGATTGAGAGCCTCTTGAAAAAGAGGGGGGTGGAATATGATGAGGACTTGCTTAAAAAAACTGTGGATGACTACCACAGGAGCTACCAAGAGGAGGTTAGTAGGTTTACTAAGGCCTATGAAGGGATAGTAGATATCCTCATTGACCTTAAGAAGGAGGGCTATGGGCTGGTTGCCCTATCCAACAAGCCCCAGCATACTTTATCGAGGCTTTTCAAGGAGATAGATTTTGAAAAATACTTTGATTATTATATGGGCCAAGAGGATGGCTTTCCCAAAAAGCCAGACCCCTACATGGTCAATAAGATTTTAGATAGATTTTCTGTAGATAAAAAAGATGTCATCCTGGTTGGAGATAGCGAGGTAGATTATATGACAGCCGAAAACTCAGGAGTTGACTTTATCGCAGTTACTTGGGGCTTTAGGTCTAAGGAATATCTATTAGGGCTTAAGCCTAAGTATATAGTTGATACAAGAGAAGACTTGTTAAAATTATTAAAAGGAGGTGTTTTAAATAAAAAATAAGAGTTCAGAAAAATCATTAATATTAAATGGCAACACTAAGAAGGTATTATTTTCCTTATCATTGCCACTTATTTTTAGCAATATAATATCCACCTTATATGTAATGGCAGACGGTGCCTGGGTTGCGAGGTTGTCTACAACTCAATTCGCGGCTACCAGCTTTACCTGGCCACTCCTATTTCTTTTCGTTTCGATTGCCATCGGGGTATCGGTGGCAGGTACCTCTATTATTTCTCAAATGGTTGGGGCAGGGAAGAAAGAAGAGGCTAGTAAGTACGCCAATAACTTGATTATAATTTCCCTAATACTGGGGATAGGCTTTTCACTTTTAGGTTTTTTTACCTCTGAATTTATAATTGGAGTTATGGGAGCCAAGGGAGACCTATATAAATACTCAGTTATTTATTTTAAGGTCAACTCAATTTGTTTTTTAATCGATAGTATATATTTTGCTATACAAGCGATATTGAATGCTCAAGGAAAGACCAAGTCAACAACTATGATGGGGCTTATATCCGGGGTCTTAAACATTGTCCTTGACCCGATTTTTATATTTAAGGAAATACCTTTTGTGGGCTTGCCAGGACTTAACCTGGGCATAGCTGGGGCTGCTATAGCAACTGCCTTAGCTAAGTTAATCGCTGTAGTTATAGGGTTTATTGCCGTTAAAAGAGATACATCAGAGGTTGAAATATCTCTATCTAGGATGAAGGCTGACAAGCACTATATTAAGAAATTATTCAATATGGCTGTTCCCATGGCAATCGGACAAAGTGGGGCAGCACTAGGATTTACTGTCATGAACTCCATCCTGGTTGTTTATGGTAAGGACTTGGTCGCAGGATTTTCGATGGTAAATAGGATTACCGAGCTCTGGTTGCAAATCGCCATGGGTATTTCTGCTGCCATGACCGCTATGATAGGTCAGAATATGGGGGCTAAGAAGTTCGACAGGGCTAGGCAAATAGTGAGAGATGCAACCATTATGAACTTGATATCTTCTGCTATAGGTATCTTGTTAGTGGGCTTGTTCTCAAGGCAGCTACTTAGTATTTTCTTAGATCCTGCCAAGGACACCCATGTTTACAGTATAGCCATGGATTACCTGCCTTATGCAATTATAAATATGCCCTTCATAGGCTTATTTACCGTCTACCAAGGTACTTTCCAAGGAGTCGGTCAGATGAAATACTCTATGCATATGTCAAATGGTAGACTCTGGGTTATAAGGGTTCCATTTGTCTTAATATGCCAGAGGTTTACTTCAATGGGGCAACTTGCCATTTGGATAGGAATGGTCATCTCAAATGTCTTAATCGTAATATATTCACACTATATCTATAAAAGCAGGGATATTATCCCTATGGAATACCACGGCTAGGAGGTAGCTTTGCTTAACTTTTTAATAAATAAGTTCATCAAAAGCCATAATTTTGAAGATACAGAAAATAGGAACAAATTAATCAGTCTTACTGGGTATATGGGGATATTTTTCAATGTCCTTTTATTCCTGGTAAAGCTCGCAATAGGTATAATAATCAACTCTATATCTGTAATTTCAGATGCGGTCAACAACCTCTCTGATAGCTTTGCCAGCATAATTACAGTAGTAGGGTCCTACTTGTCCAACAAACCAGCGGATAAGGGCCACCCTTATGGTCATGGAAGGGGGGAATATATAGCCTCACTTTCAGTTGGGATTTTCATAGTCTTGATTGGACTTTCTCTTTTTAAGTCATCTATTGAGAGCATATTTAAGCCAAGGGATATAAGCACTAGCCTTCCAGCCCTAATAATCCTTTTACTGTCTATTAGCATAAAGGTATATATGTATTTTTATAATATGAAGGTCTATAGGTTAATTGATTCTCCCTTAAACTTATCCCAGGCAGTTGACTCGAAAAACGACATAATTATGACTTTTGTAGTAATTCTTTCGGTTTTTTTGTCAAGTTTTGCTAAGATCCAGATAGAAGGACCAGTAGGTCTAGCCGTTTCTGTCATTATAGTTAAGGCTGGAATAGAAATATTTATCGACATGGGGGAAATTCTTCTGGGTAAGGACGTCGATGATGAGACCACCGAAAGAATTGAAGAAATCCTTATGAGCGGTCAATATGTAATAGGGGTCCACGATGTTGAAATCCATGACTATGGCAAGAACAAGTTATTTGGAACGGCTCACGTCGAAGTTCCAGTAAATATTGACTTGTATACCATGCACGAAATTGTAGACAGGCTAGAAAAAGAGGTCAAGGAGGAGCTTTTTGTAGACCTATCCATCCATACAGACCCTTGCTACTGCCTGAACCAGGATGTGTTTAATCCAGCCCCATGCAGAGCTCTTACAAGCGAGGAGAGACAGAGGGTCCTAGATAAAATCAAAGAAAAAAGAATTAATAAATGAAAAAAATAAAGGAGATAGGAGTAAAAATCTATCTCTGTTTTTGAGTCTATGGTAAAATAGATGAGAGGTAGGCAAATGCAAACTAAAATTTATAAGATTGATGAAAATAACATAGATTATGACAGGTTAAAGGAGCTAGCGGACTTAATAAAGGCTGGTGGTCTCCTTGCAATACCGACAGAAACTGTTTATGGACTGGCTTGTAATGGCCTTGATAAGAGGGCTATAGAAAGAGTCTTTAAAGCAAAAAATAGGCCCATGGACAACCCTTTAATCCTCCATATCTCAAAGATGGATGAATTAGATAGGCTGACTGTTGGCCTAAAGGAAGAAGATAGGGAAATTCTAAAAAAACTCTGGCCGGGGCCTTTAACGGTTGTATTAAAAAAGTCAAACCTTGTACCTATGGAGATTAGTGGGGGACTTGACAGTGTAGCCATAAGGATGCCTAAAAAAAAGATTACAAGGGAGTTGATTGCCCTTTGCGATCTTCCTCTTGCAGCTCCTTCAGCCAACCTTTCTACCAAGCCATCCCCAACTAATGCAAGAGATGTTTTGGAGGATATGGACGGTAGGATTGAGGCAATCCTAGATGGGGGAGACTGTGGAATAGGTCTTGAATCGACCGTAGTTGACTTGACAGGAGAAAAAAAGACTATACTTAGGCCAGGCTACTATACAAGGGAATTTCTAGATAAGTATTGGCCAGGGATAGGATTGGACCTTGCTCTAAAGGATAGCAAGGAGGTGCCAAGGGCTCCTGGTCAAAAGTATAAGCATTATGCTCCTAAGGCCAGAGTTGAGGTCTATATAGGAAGTAGTGAAGATTTTAATAGGTTAGTAGAAAAAAGGTTAGAGGATAAAAAGGAAAAGATAGGCCTTATGCACTTCCAGGAGGACAGGGTTCCGAAAGGGGTGGATATGGCAATTAATATGGGAAGTAAGAGCCTGCTTGACGATATGGGAAAGGTCCTATTTACAGCCTTGAGAGAGATGGACCACAAGGGAATAGACCTGGTCCTTGTCCATGGAGTTGAAGAAGAAGGCTATGGCTTAACCATTATGAACAGGTTAAAAAAATCTGCATCAGGCAGGGTTTATAATATAGGAGGTAAAAATTGAAGCTTGTAATAACATCGGATCATGCCGGAATCGAATTAAAGGAAATCCTTAAAGACCATATTGAAAAAAAGGGTATAAAAGTAGAAGATATAGGACCATTTGATAAGACCTCTGTTGACTATCCCGACTATGCTCATTCTATGTGCAAGAAGATAGTTGATGGTCAGGCGGACTTGGGGATAGCTATCTGTGGGACAGGAATCGGGATGAGCATAGCCTGTAACAAGGTTGATGGAATCAGGGCTTCACTTTGCTCTGAACCATATTCTGCTAGGTTGACTAGGTTGCATAATAATTCAAATGTCTTATGCCTAGGAGCTAGAGTAATTGGGGTAGAACTCGCTATAGATATAGTAGATGCATACCTAGATACTGATTTCTCAGGAGAAGAAAGGCACCAAAGGAGAATCGATAAATTAGAAGGAGGAATAAATGAGTAAAGTTACAGTATTGGACCACCCATTAATAAAGCACAAGGTTAGCATCTTAAGGGATGTTAATACTGGTACAAATGAATTTAGGAAGATAGTTTCAGAAATTTCAATGCTTATGGCTTTTGAAGTTACTAGGGACCTTCCACTAGAGGAGATAGAGGTAGAGACCCCGCTTGAAAAGTGCACTGGCTATAGACTTTCTGGCAAAAAGCTTGGCCTTGTTCCGATACTAAGAGCTGGTCTTGGTATGGTTGATGGTATGCTGAGTATTCTTCCATCTGCTAAGGTCGGTCATATAGGACTTTACAGGGACCCAGAGACCCTTCTTCCAGTTGAGTATTATCTAAAGTTGCCGACAGATATTAAGGACAGGGATATATTTTTGCTTGATCCTATGCTAGCTACAGGTGGATCAGCTATTGATGCTATTGATTCTCTTAAAAAATACGGGGTTAAATCTATTAGGCTTATTAATTTAATAGCAGCTCCAGAAGGGGTTGAAGCAGTAAAAAAAGCCCATCCAGACGTAGACATATATGTTGCTGCCCTTGATAGGGAGCTTAATGACCACGCCTACATCCTACCAGGTCTTGGAGATGCTGGTGATAGGCTATTTGGAACAAAATAGGGGGGAAATATGAACAACAATATTGATTATTTACTTGAACACAGGAGTATAAGGTCTTGGACTGACGAGAGGATAGATGATGGCTTAGTAGAAAAACTACTAGAGGTCGCAAATAGGACATCAACCTCTAATGGTATGCAAAATGCCTCTATAATTAGGGTTAAAGACCCTGAAAAAAGACAGGCTCTTGCTAAGTTAGCCAATCAAAAGTACTTGGCTACAGCTCCAGAACTTCTTATATTTATTGTAGATAATTATAGGAATACCAGGATTATGGAAGAAAGACAAGCTGATAAGATTTATGCCCATGATGCTGATAAGTTCTTCCAAGGATGGACAGATGCTTGCCTAATGGCACAAAACATTTCTGTTGCTGCTGAGATGAATGGGTTGGGAATAGTATATTTTGGAAGCATCTTAAATGATTGCAAGGAAGTTATAAAGATTTTGAATTTACCAGAGTATACCTTCCCTGTTGTAGGTCTTGGAATAGGGTATCCTAACCAAGATCCTGCCCTAAAACCTAGGATGGACATATCAAAAAAGGTATTTGTTGACGAGTATGAAAAGAAAGATAGCTATTTGGAAGAGCTTGCTGACTATGACAAGGTTATGCAAACCTATTATGATTTAAGAGATCCTTCAAGGGCCTTGGATTCATTTACCAAGCAAGTGGTTGACAAAAATAGTATCAAGATAGCTAAGAGGGATGAAATCTTTGAAGCCATTAAAGAGCAAGGCTTTGACTTTTAGCTAGAATTACTAGAAGTAGTTAGATTTGAAATATAAAATTTAATATGGGATGAAAAAGCTAGTCCTTTAAGAATGATTTTTACCATTTTTTAAAGGGCTAGCTTTATTTGTCTCCATGCTATTAAACTATTGGCTGAAGTTAGGCTAGCGTAAGTCAGGATATCTCCAGCTGGTAGTCTTTTTATATTAATTTTATAAGGTCATCAAATAGGTCTATATTTTCCTCATAGCCTACCTGGTTTGTTAAGACAGCTAGGCTCCAGTCATCTACGGACCTGTCTATTAAACTTCCCATTTCCTTAAAGTCATCAAGGCTTGTTTCTAAAGCTTCTTTAATATATCCTTCAATGTCTGAATACTTTTGTCCTGCCAAGTAAAGGTTGTAGTCTCTAATTGCCTTCTGATTTTCTGTAAGTGGGGGGCTAAATTTGCCGACCGTCCCTATTATGAAGGATTTAAGGGCTTCATCAGATAGGGAGATATCATTCATAGCATTTGGAAGCTTTTTGTAGACTTCCAGGGTCCTCTTAATATTTGGATCCCTATAAGAGAAGCTGGCAAAGCCATTCTTATTATTTATAGACATACCTGCTCCATAGGCTCCCCCCTTCGCCCTTATCTCACTATATAGGTAGTCGTTGGAAAGAAGGCTTGCTATGACTGAAGCATTTCCTTTATAGTCATAGCCTAATTGGCTAAGGTCTGAGGCTACTGATACATAAGACACGTCAGTGGAGGCTATAAAAGCTTCTTTTCTTATTTCTGGCTCAAAGTCATAGGTTAATTTATCAAACTTCCTATCATCTAATTTTTCAACCAAGTCTTCAAGGGACTTGAATAGGTCCTCTTCATGTGAAAAATCAGAGCGGACATCTATAAGAAGCTGGTTTTTGTTAAAGACTTTTTTGTAGAGTCTTTGGAGTCTATCAAGGACTAGGTCTAGGTCCTTATCATCTAGGCCCTTATAAAATAGGTAGTTATCGATACCTGAAATTTTTTCAAGGTAGTCATAGTGGGCAAATTTACTTGCTAGGGCCCTATTCATCATTAGGGTGTGGCCGTAATCAAGAAGGACCATTTCAGTCCTGGACCTTATATTATTAATTAAGTCCTTAAGCCTTTGCTTATCCTCAATTCTTGTGTTAAATATTATTTCCTCGACAACCTTTATGCCCCTGCTAATATTTTCCGAAAAGACCTTGGTTGAGAGAGTTAAAGTCCTCTTTAATTCCTTGGTATCTTTCAAAATATAGTAGGAAGGACTAATCCTTATTCCGCCTGTTTCTAGTAGGCTCTTTGTATAAATATCGGAATAAGAATAATTTTTGGTATCCATTAAGCCCAAAACATCTCCCAGCATTGAAAGATAGACTAGGTCTTCTTTTTCTATATGGTCTACATCGAATACCAGGTCTATATAGTCTATTCCAGCGGTTGGAAGCTTGTGGATTAGGTAGGAATAGTTGGATTTTTCTATCAGTCTCCTATCTATAGGGTCAATTTTAGTATCAACATCAGCAAGCTCTAGCTTGGGGATTGTATCCTTGTCTTCCTGGCTGTCTTCTTTACTTTGGAAACGGTCCATCTCTTCCCTATGTGTGTGAAGCAAAGACCTTTCCTCTGCTGTCAGATTTTTTTCGATTTCATCAAGCTTGTCTTTTATCTTTTCATCTCTTTTTGTATTCAGGTTAGGATAAGCCTTGTGAAGGATAAGGACCTTGTGGTCATTATTTAGGATGTGGTCTTCGATATATTTCTCAAAAATTCCATTATCTATGCCATCCCTAATTTCCTTTAATGTGGCCCCTATATCTATACCGTCTATTGGAGATAGGTCGTAAAGCCAAGTATTAAAGGCCATATCCAGGTATTCAATCCCCCTTGTAGGGTTTCCATTTTTTTCCTTAAGGGAAAATGAAATAATATTTATTATGGAAAGAAGGAGGTCCCTATCAATACCATGGTCTACAAGGTCTTTTAGGCTTTTTTCAATGGTGGTAAAGAAAAGGTCCTTGTCAGCCTCCCTAATATTTTTTCCCAGTATGGAAAATGAAATCTGCCTATTTGAAGTTGAAGCATTTATGATGTCATCAACTATATCTAAATTGCTAATCGCCTTTTTTAAAGGAGAAGATTCACTAGAAATAAGGGCATAAACCAAGATCTGGTTGATAATCCTATCATAGGAATTGTCATTTGTTGCAGTCATGACCGAATAAGTGGCCATATTTGCCTTTTCCGTATCGTCTTTATTTGTAGAAAATTTTTCTTCTATATATTTTGCTTTAGCAAATGGCTTTTGAAGGCCTATCCTAGAATCTATTTCCCTATAGTCATATTTTGATAGGTATTCTCTGTCGATATAGTTCATGTAGGCTTTATAATCTGTATCTCCATAAAGGAAGATAAAGGAATTTGATGGGTGGTAATAGTCCTTATAAAAGTCAACAAAGTCCTCATATTTTAAAGAAGGAATCTGATAGGGGTCTCCACCTGAATTTAGGGAATAGATGGTGTCAGGATAAAGGTGTTTATATATTTGTGAGTAAACCTGGTCTTCGGCTGAAGACATAGCTCCTCTCATTTCATTATAAACAACTCCTTTATAGGTTAATTTATTATCTGGGCTAAGGTCGTATCTCCAGCCCTCTTGCATAAAAATCCTTTCATCCTCAAGAACTCTCGGGTTAAAGACCGCATCTAGGTAGACGTCCATAAGGTTTTCAAAGTCCTTCTTGTTTCTTGAAGCGACAGGGTAAATAGTTTTATCGGGGTAGGTCATGGCATTTAGGAAGGTATAAAGGGAAGTTTTTATCATATCCATGAAAGGTTCCCTGGTCCTATATTTTTTTGACCCATTAAGGACACAGTGCTCTAAAATATGGCAAACCCCTGTAGAATCCTTGGGCGGTGTCCTAAAGCCAACGGAAAACAACTTGTTGTCGTCCTCATTTTTCATTACAAAGACCCTGGCCTTGGTCCTCTTGTGCTCAAATACATATGCCTTGGCCTGGTCCTCTTCTAAAAATTTCTCTTCTATCAATCTAAATGGTTCGTAGTTTTGCATAATATCCTCCATCTGCTAATTATAACATTAATATTTGTATTATTTAACAATTTAGAGAGTTTAACTTAAACTTATTAAGGTATAATATCTTTTAGAGAGGAGAGAACAAACTATAGATAGGAGATACTTATGAAAGAAAAGAATATAAGGACTTTAAATTTACATGATGAATCAGTGCACATAATCGAAGAGTATGGGGTTGCTGATTTTGATGATCAAGCTAAGCTAAAAGAAGACGATAAAGATAATAAGCTGGTTCTAAAGGAAAAAAAACACGTCCCAGAGGTAGAGCATAAGCTTAGGACCAGGATGGTTATGGTACCTGAAGATATCTATAAGTGTAGCGGAATAAAAATTCTGGGCAAGAGGATAAAATCCCTGCTATTTACAACTGATGTATCAGTAATTAGCAACTCTAATGCAAATGCAGTTATGGCAGTTTATCCTTTTACACCACAACTATCCATAACAAAGGCAATCATGGATTGTTCATCTGTTCCTGTATTTGCAGGGGTTGGAGGAGGCTTGACAACCGGTGTTAGGTCAGAACAAATAGCCTTACAAGCAGAGTTAATGGGAGCCCACGGGGTTGTTGTTAATGCTCCTATGTCTCCAACCATGATTTCAAAGCTTGCAAGCATCCTCGACATACCAGTGGTTGTTACAGTAGCATCAAAAAATGACAACTACAAGGAAAAAATTGAAGCAGGAGCTCAAATCTTAAATGTTACAGGAGGGCCTGAAACTCCTGAAATAGTAAAGAAGATTAGAGAAGAAATTGGTGACCAGTTCCCTATAATAGCAACTGGAGGACCCAATGATGAAAGTATAAGAAGGACTATAGAGGCAGGAGCAAATGCGATAACATATACACCACCAACAAGTGCGGAAATATTTGCAGATGTTATGGAAGATTATAGGGGAAACAATTGATTTTAAAGCATTTTCCTGGTATACTAATTCAGTAAATTCTCTACTCTGTTAAAAAGCAGGGTGTAATCCAAAGGGAGGTGAAATAATGAACAATTACGAAATGGTTGTAGTTTTCAAGCCTAATTTAGAAGAGGACCAAAGAAAAGTAGCTCTTGACAGACTATTTGATGCCATCAATGCCAACGGTAAGGTTGGGGAAATTGATGACTGGGGTCAAAGAAAGTTAGCTTATGAAATCAACTATATCAAGGAAGGTCACTATTATATCGTCAACTTTGAAGCTGATCCATCAGTTATCAAAGAGGTTGAAAGAAGATCACAAATCCAAGATTCAATCATTAGATACATGGTTATAAGAAAAGAGTCCTAATTATTAAGGAGGATTTTATGAACAATGTTGTTTTAATGGGAAGGTTGACAAGGGATCCAGAATTGCGTTACATCCAAAATGGAGGGGCAATTGCAAGATTCACACTAGCGGTAGATAAGCAACTATCAAGAGAAAAAAGAGCAGAGATGGAATCAAGACATCAACCTACAGCTGATTTTATTCAAATTTCAGCGTGGGGTAAGCTGGGCGAAAATTGTGCCAAGTTTACACAAAAGGGCAAGAGGGTATTGGTTACAGGAAGAATACAAACAGGATCTTATGAGAAAGATGGCCAAAGAGTTTATACAACTGAGGTTGTGGCTAATAACATCCAATTTATAGATTGGAAGGATAGCGGATATTCTCAACAAGACCAATCTTCTTACGGTAACTATAACAATGCTCCTGCACCACAAGACGGACCAGGCAATGACTTTGCCGCAGATAGCTTCGAGTTCGGTGCAGATTTTGATCCTACTAACGATGACGGAAGGATTCCTTTCTAGATAAGGAGGAAAAATGCAAGCAAGAAGATTTAGACCTAGAAAAAAAGTTTGTGCTTTTTGTAAAGATAAAAACAAAAAGATCGATTATAAAGATACCGAAACTTTAAAGACTTTCATTAGTGAAAGAGGTAAAATTCTTCCAAGAAGAGTTACTGGTGCATGTGCAGCTCATCAAAGAGAAATCACATTAGCTGTTAAGAGAGCAAGACAAGTAGCTTTATTGCCATACCAAGTAAACTAATATTTGGCTTGGCTAAGGATAATTAGTTAATAAAGCCTGCCAGGATTCCAAGAGATGGGATTTTGGCAGGATTTTTATTTTATTGTACTGAGAAGTGTTGGAGATGAGCTATCCGGATAGGAAAAACTACTTTTAATATGTTAAGATATACTTATCGATTATAAATATTTGAGTTAGCTAGGAGGAAGATAAATGAGCCAGGCCCTATATAGGAAGTACAGGCCTAAGACTTTTGATGAGGTCTATGGACAAGATGGGATTGTCAATATCCTAAAAAATCAAATAAAAAATAATAAAGTATCCCATGCCTATCTTTTTGCAGGGACTAGAGGGACTGGAAAGACCTCTTGTGCCAAGATATTTTCAAGGGCTGTAAATTGCCTAAACCCTAAAGATGGTAACCCCTGCAATGAATGTGAAAATTGTAAAAGGGCTCTAGATGAATCTACTATGGATATAGTTGAGATGGATGCTGCTTCTAATAGGCGGATAGATGATATAAGGCAGTTGAGGGATACAGTCATATACCCACCTACAGACTTGAGATATAAGGTCTACATAATAGACGAGGCCCACATGATAACCAATGAAGGCTTCAATGCCCTACTTAAAATCATGGAGGAGCCACCTAAACACCTAATCTTCATCTTGGCAACTACAGAGGTAGATAAGATTCCAGATACCATCTTATCCAGGACCCAAAGATTTGAATTCAAGAAGATAGATAGGACTCTTATCCAAGAAAGGATAGGAAATATCCTGGATAGGGAAAATATTAATATGGATCCTGAAGCGATTGACTCTATTTCAACAATAGGTAAGGGGTCTATGAGGGATGCCCTTTCTGTCTTGGACCAGGTAACCTCAATTGGTAAGGCATCATTTAGCAAGGAAGATATAGATGATATCTTGGGAATTGTTGCAGAAGAAACAAAAATAAGCATAGTTGAATCTGCCCTTGAAGCTGATCCTAAAAAACTCATAGAAACCGTTGACCGGGAGTTAGAGAAGGGCAAGGATGCCTATAATCTTATCAAAGAAATGATATCTTTTTATGAAGGACTTATGGATAAGAAGATATTTGGAGTGAAGACCGATGACCAGAAAAATCTAGAGGAGATTATAGAGAGGTTAAGGCTTGAAGAAATCGTAAATATTTTAGATATCTTACTAGAGTATGAGGACAGGATAAAGAAATCTGATAACCGCAACATACTTTTGAAAATGGCTATGGTGAGGATGGTAGACAGGACTCCTAGGGACAGTTTATCAGCTGCTGTAAAAGCTCTCGAAGAAAGAGTATCTAGAATTGAGACGAATGGGGTATATATAAGCGAGGAAACTAAGTTTTCAAAAAAACAAGAAGCTAGAAACCCTGTCTCTATTCAGAATTCAAACCCCTTTGAAGATTTAAGGGTAAGTCAAAAGGATAAAAACCAGGATCAAGGAGAAAAAAAGGCTAGCAAGATAGAAAAAGCTAGAGACCCTTCAAGAGACCAAATAAATGATGAACGGGTTAAGGGCAAAAAGTCGGCTGGTGATCTTACAAGGGCTGATAAGGGAGATAAAGACCATAAGGACCCAGATTTTAAGGTTGAGAACTTTGTAAGAACTTATATGGTTGAAAATTTCCCAACTTCTAAAAAGCTTTTTGAAGAGGTCAGGACCTTTGAATTAAAAAAAGACCAGCTTATATATTATGTTTCTAGCAATGGGATGAATTATTCTAATATTATGACTCCTCTAGTAAAGAATGCCGAGAGGGCATATCAACAGGAGAAGTCTGAAGAAATTCATATTAAGTTTGAGCTTATGGAGAAAAGAAAAAATCTCAATACGGATGAGCAAGCAAAAAAAGAGGATAGTCAACTTACAAGGATTAAAGAATTTTTTGGCAACGACAATGTAGAGATAATAAATTAGGAGGAAAAGATGGCAAGAAGAGGAGCTAACCCTTTTGGTGGTGGAAATATGAATAATATGATGAAGCAAATGCAACAAATGCAAAAGAAGCTTGCGGATGCTCAAAAAGAAATCGAAGAAAGTGAAGTAAAGGCAACTGCTGGTGGCGGTGTAGTAGAGGTTATTGCAAATGGTAAGAAGGAAATTTTATCTATAAAAATTGACCCAGATGCAGTTGACCCAGAAGATGTTGAGATGCTTGAAGATATGATCCTTGCTGGAGTCAATGAGGCGATGAGAATGGCCGACAAAATCAGTGAAGAAAAGATGGGTGGTATTACAGGCGGACTTAACATACCTGGCTTATAAGATTGGATTAGAAATGAATTTATATCCAGAGTCACTAGAAATTTTAATAGAAGAACTTAGGAAGCTTCCTTCGGTTGGAAGAAAGTCTGCTCAGAGGTTGGCCCTGCATATAGTGGGTCTTTCAGACAATAAAATAGACGAGTTAATCAACTCATTGAAACAGGTTAAGGAGAAAATCCACCCCTGCCCAATTTGCGGAAATTTAACCGAAGAAGAAACCTGTTCGATATGCTCTGATGATAGCAGGGATAAGTCGACAATCTGTGTTGTTGAAGATATAACTAACCTTATTTCAATAGAAAAGACTCATAGCTTTAGAGGCAGTTACCACGTCTTAGCTGGATTGATCGATCCGTCAGGTTCTGTAATGCCCGATGATATTGGGGTGGATAGTCTTATAAAAAGATTGGACCCAGACCATGTTAGGGAAGTTATTTTTGCTATTTCCCCAACTGTTGAAGGGGAGACTACTATGCTCTTCCTAAAAGAGTTAATTGTTGATAAGGGAATAAAGGTAACTAGGATTGCTAGCGGTATACCAGTTGGTGGCAATTTAGAATATTACGATGATTTAACCCTTTCTAAGGCTATGTCTGAAAGAATTAGTCTCGACAAAAGCCTGTAGACAACATATATTAGCTTTATAATAAGTTTTTCACAAGAAAAGTTTATATTGACAACAAATGATATTTATTTTAGAATGTGAAAGCTAGAATAATTTATAGGAGGAAATATATGAAGTTTAGTAGAAGATTAGCTACATTACTACTGGCGTTAATTATGGTAGTTTCTCTTGCTGCTTGTGGTGGCGGACAAGGAACCGACAACAAGGGTAAAGAAAATAAACCTGCTGAGCCTGTAGAAAAAGAAGTTCAATTAAAGAGAATATATACAGCTACACCTGGTAAAGATGGCTTTGGTAGATATGCAGTTGCAATGGAAGGAGACAAGATTGTCGCTGCAAAAATAGATGAGTTCCAATTTGGAGACGTAAAGGATGGTGGAGTATTCGTACCAAACTCAGATAAAGCTTTTGCAAAGGGCTATGCTGAAGGAAAGGCCCTATATTCAAAGGTGGCTAATGGGGAAAATTACTCAAAGAAAATGGAAGAATTTGCTGGTGCTACAATGACTTTAGAAGAAGGTCTTATGGCTATCGAAAACTTCGTAGTTGGAAAGACTGTTGCTGACCTTGAAAAAGTTACTGCAGAAGCAAAAGATGGTAAACCAGTAGATGCAGTATCAGGAGCAACTTTAGTTAACACTAAGGAATACCTAACAGGTATTATCGAAGCTGCTAAGAGCTCAGAATTTGTTACAACAGCAAAGACTACAGAAGACCTAAGCAAGGCAAAAATTGGACAAGCAGTTGGAGCACCTCATGGTGACAAATCCTTCTCTGATACAGTTGCCCTAGTTGTAGATGGAAAAGTAATAGCTGCTAACCTTGATGAATTCCAATTCTTAGCAGAGGGCAAAGGAGTTCCTAACTCTGATCAAGAATTTGGCAAGAATTATGCTGAAGGAGTAATCCTAGCAAGCAAGAAGGTTAATAACGAAAGCTATTCTGCCAACATGAAGGAAAAGGCTCAAGCCACTAAGCCTTTAGCGGATAGTTATAAGGCTATTGAAGAATTTACAGCAGGAAAAACAATTGCTGATATTGAAAAGGTAGTAAGTGAAGCAAAAGATGGTAGGCCAGTAGATGCAGTGTCAGAATCAACTCTTGTTGATACAAAGGGATACCTACAAGTTATAGTAGATGCTGCAAAGGCTGTAAAATAATTAAGAATAACAAAAGTCCCACTTAACCAGTGGGATTTTTTATTAGATTTTGAGGTGACTATGAAAAAAATATTAAAGGCATTTATTCTTTGTCTAGCCCTTGTATCTTTAGGGGCCTGTGGCAGGGAAGGAACAGCAGGAAAAGATAAACCTATAAAGGATTTAGAAGCAGCTAAAAATGCCTTACAAAGGTATGACTATAGTTTCTATCAAACTTTTGATACAAGTATAACATATATCAGTTATAAGGCTACTAAGGAAGAATTTGACGAGGAAAGCAAATTTGTAGAAGAAGAGTTCACTAGGCTCCACAAGCTATATGACAACTTTAATTCTTATGATGACATAGTGAGTATAAAAGAAGTCAATGATATGGCAGGAAAAGGACCAGTGAAGGTAGACAAGGATCTTTTTAACCTGGTTAAATTTGCCATAGATAACTATGAAAAAACTCATGGCAAGGTAAATATAGCCATGGGAAGGACTATAAAATTATGGACTGATGCCAGGAACGCAAATCACCCTTCCAAGTCTTTAGGCGTAGAAGAGCATGAAATAGATGATGAGGACAAGGTCCTTCCAAGTCCAGAAGAGATTAAAGAGTCAGGCATGCACATGGATATTAAAAATATAGTGTTGGATGAAAAGAATCAAACAATAGAGATAAAGGATCCAGATATGCTGATAGACTTGGGAGCTGTTGGTAAGGGATATGCAACAGAAATTGTTGCCCAAAAACTTATTGATAGGGGGGTTAAACATGCCTCTATTAACGCCGGTGGAAATGTTAGGTCGATAGGAACACCTGGCGATGGAAGGGTAAAATGGGGAGTGGGTATTCAAAATCCAGAGAATAAGTCAAAAGATTTTTTAGAAGTCTTATTTACTGGCCCCGTATCAGTTGTTACAAGTGGTGACTACCAAAGGTATTTTGAAAAAGATGGGGTTAGATACCACCATATTATAGACCCTAAGACCCTATATCCAGGTGGGGACTATAGCTCTGTTTCAATATTAACTGAAAATTCAGGTCTTGCCGACTACCTATCTACAGTGATGTTCTTATCTACAAAGGAAGAGGCTGAAGAAATCTTAAAAAACTATCCAGAGGTAGGGGTTCTTTGGTACTCTAAAAAAGAAGGTAAGTCCAGCAATGAATATATGAAACAATTTATGAAGTCAGAAAATGCCAAGTCCCAATAGACTGAGGCGATATTTAAATAAGAAATGATTTTTAAGGGAAAAGGTAGAATTACAGAAGGATTTTAGTTATTCTGTAACACTACCTTTTATTTTGCTTATCAATATGTAAATATTAACTAGAAAAAGAAGGGGAACTGTTTCTTATTTGTAACATAGTAACGTTTATCAAATTCATGGGCCATATAATTAAATTTCTTTAATAAATTACTTCTTGGGATTATTCCTTTCAAAACTCCATCATCGTCTATTACACAAAGGAAGTTGTGGTTTATCAAGGCTCTCATAGCCTCTTCAATAGTATAGTCCTCTTTAATAGTTGAATAATTATCTAAAAGAGCGTCTTTTACCTTATATTCCTCTAATACGTCAAAGCCTCCCAAGATTTTCTCACCCAAAAATTTAATAATCTGGCTGGTAGAAATAATTCCTTTTAGCTTATTATCATAGTCTAGAACAGGTACAGATATGTAAGTAGTATTATTTAAAATCATGATTGCATGAAGCAGGCTATTGTCCTCAAAGACCATTGACACATCTTCTGCGGGAATCATGAGGGAGCCTTCTTCTTCAACCATTAAGTCCAATAAAGTCTTGTTAATCATTATGTCCTCCTTGTAGGTAATTTAATTATACCCAAGCAAGAAAACCTTTTCAACGAATTAGCCCCGGCTTAGAATGCAATCAGCTAAAAAAATTGGTAATTATTCTGAAAATTTGCCGATGTAACTTTTTTGTAATATTTATTAAATAAAACTTTTATTTTAGGTCAAGATATTATTTTAATGGCCTAGCTATGCTATAATATTATTAATTTATTGATTAAATCACGTTTTTGAGAGATTATAACAAATTTAAGGGGAGGTAAATAATGAATAAAAAAAGCTTTAAGAGAGTCCTATCTTTTTTTATGGCTATTTTAATGGTTATCCTACCTTCATCCTTGTCGACTGCTAAGAACAATCATACAGGTTTTAAGGATGTAGATGGGAAAACGAGATATTTTTCACAGGGGAATTTAGTAAAAAACAAGGCTATTAGGGTTAATAATGGTCTATATCTAGCTAATTCAAAAGGGGACATTGTTTCTGAAGTCATATTAACTAGTGGAATGGCGTATGAACTTAAGGAGAAACAAGATGGATATATGTCTGCTTATTATGCTCTAGAAGGCGAAAACAAGGTAACCTCCCTTGATCCTGGTAACTACTATATCTATAGAATTTCTAATGGGGCAGTAAATCTTTCTAAGGAGAAAGAATCTCCTGGTGCCTGGGTTAGGCTAGAAGATAGTCAAAAGAATATGCACAACCAATTTAAAGAAGTAAAAAGTGAAAAGCTTAGTCAAGAAATTAAGACCAATGGCGTATATAAGTTGACGGAAAAAGTTAATGGATACATCAATTCGTATGATGCAAAGAGTGGAGCAAACCCTGTTAAGGTACTTTATCCAGGTAATTATTATATTTATAAAATCCACAACGGGGCTATAAATATCTCTACCATTAAGGGAGGCATGGGGGCTTGGATTTATCTTGGTTCAAAGCAAGTAAATGATCAGCCTGTAAAGAAAGAAACTCCTAGTACAAGTCCACGAATTGATGCAAATGCCAGTCAAATAATTGATGGAAAGTTCAAGTTAGGTCAGTCAACTGCAGGTTATATGACTGCTGAAGAAGCCTTATCTGGACAAAATCCCGTGACAAATGTAGTGGCGGGGACATATTTTATATATAAAGAATTTAATGGTTTACTAAATATAAGCAGCTCTAGTAAGGAAGCTGGAGCCTGGATAAATCCTAAAGATGCCAACCTCGTTAATATATCTAATTCTAAGGAGGAGGCTAAACCAGGAAGCAGTGAAGGGGCTACTAAAGAAAAAGCTAAAAACGAGTCTTCAAAGACCGCTCCAGTTGTTTATAAAGTTGGTGAGGTATATTCGCTTAAAGCAGCTGCGAAATCTTACTTAAATTCATATGATGCTAAAGCAAAGAATAATTCCGTTGGACTTGCAAAGGCTGGTAACTACTATATTTATTCCATTGCTAATAATGGTGCGATAAATATAAGTTTATCTAAGCAAAATCCAGGATCATGGGTTTATATCGAAGGCGATAAACCTATAATTGATAAGGGTTCTGCAAAGCCTTTGGCGACAAAACAAAATGATAAGAAAAAGGTTACTCTAGCTAGTAGTTCTGCAAATAATAAGTCGAAAGCTTCCAAGGGACAATTTGTCCTAGTCTTGGATCCGGGTCACGGTCCTGGAATAGCTAGCAATAGAGGTGGGGTCCTATTTAATGAAGGGGATCAAAACTTCGAATTTTCAAGATATATAATAAGAGAGGCAAATAAGTATAAGAATGTAAAGGTTCTGACAACAAGAACAACAAATAGTGCTTGGCCAAGCCTTGATACCAGGGCGAGAATGGGGGCTGGTGCCGACTTATTCCTATCCCTGCATACAAATGCCGTATCTTCAGTTAATGGGGGATCTAAAGTAAGAGGGGTAGAAGTTATAAATAGTAATAATAGCGCCAACAACTCAATGGCCTATGAGATTGCTAGTATGGTGTCTAGGACAGTTGGCAACCCTAATAGGGGGGTTAAGTATAGGGCGATGAATGGGACCTTCTATGGTAGGCCAATCCTTGGATCAATGGATTATTATAGTGTCTTGAGACATCCAAATACAGCCAAGACTAAGTATTTGATAGAGTTTTGCTTCCATACAAGCCTACAAGACTCCAGAGCCTTCTTAAGGTCTAGGGAGCAAGTAGCTAAGAATTTAATGGAAATTATAGCAAGAAATTATAATCTTGAAAAGAAATAAATGCTTTTAATAAAATAGAAAACATATAAGGGTGTTAGGTAGTTTCCTAGCATCCTTTTTTATTCATTAATTTGACTTATCCTGACCTTCCTGCTATTATAATATATATTATCACTCGAAGACGCTGAGTGACAACAGTAAAAAAGACCTATAAAGATAGGCTGGGGAGGTAATAATGAAAAAAGAATTTGCTACAGAGTCGAAAAGAATTTTAGACCTAATGATACATTCAATTTATACTAACAAGGAAATATTTTTAAGAGAACTTATATCAAATGCATCAGACGCCATAGATAAGAGGTATGTTCAGATGCTGGAAGACAAGGACCAATCATTTAATAGGGATAATTTCTTCATTAAGATAAATTTAAAGCCTGAGGAAAGAATTATAGAGATTATTGATACAGGTATAGGAATGTCTAAAGAGGAATTAGAAAATAATTTAGGTGTAATTGCCAAAAGTGGGTCATTTGATTTCAAGAATTTGAACAAGAATGATGAAATATCAATCATAGGTCAATTTGGAGTAGGCTTTTATTCCGCTTTTATGGTGGCTGATAAACTAGAGGTCATCTCAAAGAAGAAGGATGAAAAGGCCTATAAGTGGGTAAGCAGCGGAAGTGAAGGATATGAAATATCCGAATCTGAAAAAGATGAAATAGGTACCCTAGTTAGGCTATATCTAAAAGAAGATGAGGAAGGTTTATCTTACTCAGACTACCTTAAAGAAGAAAAGATCAAGGACTTGGTAGAAAAGTATTCTAATTATATTAAATATCCTATCAAGATGGATGTAACGAAATTTAGGAAAGCAGAAAAAACTACCGAGGATGATAAAGAGAGTCCAGTAAGTGAAGAATATATAGAGGAAGAAACTTTAAACTCTATGGTTCCAATATGGGTGAAGGATAAGGCGTCTTTGAAAGATGAGGACTATCTAGATTTTTATAGGGAGCAAAAATACGGATTTGACAAGCCTCTTAGCTGGATCCACCTCAATGCAGAGGGGATGATAAACTATAGGGCTATCCTATATATCCCATCTAACCCTCCATTTGACTATTACACAAAGGACCACAAAAAAGGATTACAACTTTATTCTAATGGTGTAATGATAATGGATAACAATGCTGATCTCCTACCAGATTACCTGGGATTTGTTAAAGGGGTTGTAGACTCTCCAGACCTATCCTTGAATATTTCAAGGGAAATCCTACAACAGGATAGGAGACTTCAGTCCATAGCCAAAAATATTGAAAGGAAGGTCTTGCAAGAACTTAGAAGGCTGATGAAAGATGATAGGGAAAAATACCTGGAATTTTTTGACAGCTTTGGGGTTAGCCTAAAGGCTGCAATATACTTGTCATTTGGGGAAAGAAATGACCTACAAGACCTACTTGTGTATTCAACATCAAAGTCTAAAGAGCCTATCAGTTTGAAAGAATATGTTGCAGGGAAGAAAGAGGGACAAGATAAAATATACTTTGCAGCCGGAAAAACTTATGAAAGTATAGATGTAAACCCTGCACTTAAAAAATTGAAAAATGAAGACTATGAAATCCTATATCTAACCCATGAAATAGATGAATTTGTAATAAAATTGCTAGAAGATATGGACGAAATGACCTTTGTTTCCGCCTTTGACTACGAAGAAGAATCAAAGGAAGAAGACCTTGATGAGGCTGAAAAAACCAATAGGAAATCCCTTTTTGAAAAGATGAAGTCTTTCTTAGATGAAGATGTGGTTGAGGTAAAGGAAACTAATAGGTTAGATGAAGATGCAGTAATACTAACCTCTAGAGGAGATTTTTCCATAGAAATGGAAAAGACCTTCTTAAACCAACCTGATGCACCTGCTATTAAGGCTGACAAGGTTCTTGAGATAAACCCTAACCATAAGGTATTTTCAGACCTTATGAAGGCCTTGTCCGAAAATGATGACAAGAAGATAGAACTCCTTACTAAGGTCCTATATGCCCATGGAAGGCTGATTGCTGGTCTTGCTATAGATGATATAGTAGCTTATACCAAGGATGTTATGAAATTAATAGATTAATATACGGCTAAGGTGAAATAAGACTATAAGCCAAAGATCCCACCTGTACTTGTTGGAGTAGTAGGGTGGGATTTTTATATATCTTTATTTTTTAATATATCCTTAAATGAATAGTTGCTTTATTATATATGTGAACTTATGTGGGGGTATGGAAAAAAAACTGCATAGATTATATAATAATTATATTGAGGAGGATTTATGAAAGGTAAATTCATAGTCTTTGAAGGATCTGATGGATCTGGCAAAACGACTGTTTTAGATAAGGTAAAAAAATATTTAGATGATAGTGGGATAGACTATGTCCTTACTAGGGAACCTGGGGGTACAGAAATATCTGAGGATATAAGGGCTATATTACTTGACAAGGCTAACAAAGAGATGACCCCAATGACAGAAGCTTTATTATATGCAGCTGCAAGAGCTCAGCATGTTGAAGAGGTTATCTTGCCTAATATAGAGGCTGGAAGGCTTGTTATTAGCGATAGGTATGTAATGAGCTCACTTGCCTACCAAGCCTACGGTAGAAAGCTTGACTATAAAGAGGTCAAAAATATAAATGACTATGCTACAGGAAGATTAAAGCCTGATTATACTATTTTCTTAAATGTTGATCCTATTACTGTATTAAATAGGAAAAAGAATAATGTTGAGGCTGATAGGCTGGAAGAAGAGTCAGAAGCCTACCATGAAAGGGTATATAGAGGATACCAGGAGATGATAGCAACCCAGGGTGATTCCTTTATCCTTATTGATGCATCAAGGAGCCTGGAAGAAGTAACTGCGGAAGTTATAGGTAAATTAAAAGATATAATAGGAGGATAAGATGAAATTATTATTGATAGTTGTTCAAGATAGTGATGTCAATGCTTTAATGGACGATTTCATAGATAAAGGATTTAGGGTAACTAGGTTATCAAGTACAGGTGGTTTTCTGAAAAGCGGGAATACGACCATTTTCATGGGGGTAGAAGAAGATAAGCTTAACCAATGTATCGAGATTATCGAGACAAATTGCAAGAGGAGAAAAACTACTACAGCTATGATGAACCCTAATATGCAAGGGGCAATGTTTCAAACCTTCCCTGTGGAAATAGAAATCGGTGGAGCCACAGTCTTCATCCTTAATGTGGACCAATTTTTAAGGATATAGATGAATAAGATTTTAGCCCAGGGATTTTTGACTGGTAAGTTATCCCACGCTTACGTGTTTGAGGGTCAGCTAGAAGAAACTAGACAAATGTATATCGATTTTGCGGAAGAAATATTTAAGGAAGAAGATAAGAGAGACAAGTCTTTGGGACTTGAAAGATTTTATGACCTGGATATAGTTAGGCCAGAAAAAGATAGGATTCCCATAGATGTTATTAGAGATATAAAAAAGAAGGTTTTTGAGAAACCCCTAGAATCAGCCTATAAGGTATTTGTCATAGAAAGGGCTGACTGTATGAGGGCTGAAGCTCAAAATGCTCTTTTGAAAACTTTAGAGGACCTTCCTGAATATTGCATAATAATACTTACGACAGATAATAGGAACAAGCTATACGACACTATCCTTTCTAGGTGTCAATTAATTTCAGATTATAGGGAAGAGGATAGGTTTCTAACTTCGGAAGATTTTGAGGAAGTGATTACTTTATTGCAAAAGGCTTTTCAGGGGAAATATTATGCGGCAATCTCTTCTAAAAGCATTATAGATAAATTTAAGGATAGGAAGAAGGACTTAATCAACCAGTTAGAGGTGTTTTTCGCTGATATACTGGTATTTAAACTTGGGATTTACCAGGGAAATAGCCAAAGGTATATAAAATATTTAACTTTTTTCAAGGACTTGTCTCAAGCAAAGATTGAAGGAGCTATATTAAAGCTAGAAGAAATAAATGATTTACTTAGAGTGAATATAAATTTCCAATTAGCCTTTGAAAATTTTTTATTCACCTTGATGGAGGAATAGATGGTTGAAGTTGTAGGAGTAAGATTTAAAAAAGTAGGGAAAATATATTATTTTCTACCTGCTGAGACAGGTGTAAAACTGGGTGACGAGGTAATAGTTGAAACCGTTAGAGGCATTGAGTATGGTCAGGTTGTCATAATGAATAGGAGGGTTGATGAAACTAGCTTTAGCTCTCCCATAAAGCCAATAATTAGGGTTGCTGACGAACTTGATAGACAGATTAATGATGAAAACATCCAGAGGTCAAAGGATGCCATGGACATCTGTAAGATAAAAATCAAGGACCACGACCTTGATATGAAGCTAGTTGATTGTGAGTATACTTTTGATGGGCAAAAGTTGATATTCTATTTTATAGCCGATGGAAGGATTGACTTTAGAAACCTGGTAAAGGACCTTGCGCAGATATTTAGGACCAGGATTGAACTAAGGCAAGTCGGGGTTAGGGATAAGGCGAAGTTAGTAGGCGGTCTTGGACAATGTGGCCAACAAACCTGCTGTAGTAGACATATAACCCAATTTCAACCTGTATCTATAAAGATGGCTAAGGACCAGGGGCTTTCTCTGAATCCTACAAAAATATCAGGGGTTTGTGGCAGATTGATGTGTTGCTTGAAATATGAAGAGGATGTCTACGCCCACCATAGGAGTCAACTTCCACCAGTAGGAAGTAAGGTTAAGACTGAGGATGGAGTTGGAAGGGTTGTAGAACAAAAGATCCTTGAGAAAAAGCTAAAAGTTAAGATAGAATCAGAAGATGGAGAAAATATAAACACCTACAAGTTGTCGGATTTGACCCGTGTTTAATGGAGCCATTAGCCAGATATAAGGTAGATATTTCAAGGCCTGGACCTAAAAGTATGTTAACCAAGGCTAACCATTTATTTAACAATAGTAATAAATAAAGGGTATTTTCTGAATATATGCATTATTTCTTAGGCTTTTTTGATATCTATGTTACAATGTACTTATTAAAATGATAATTAAAGGAGGAAAATTATGGCACACGTAATAGGTGATGGATGTATAGCATGTGGTACTTGTTTACCAGAATGTCCAGTTGAAGCAATTTCTGAAGGAGATATCTACGTAATAGATGGAGATACTTGTATCGATTGTGGTGCATGTGCAGGAGTTTGCCCAACAGGAGCAATAAGTCAAGAATAATTACATATTAATTTTGTTAAATAGCCTAGAAACATGGATGTCCATGCTTCTAGGCTTATTTTTTATGAAATAATTGTGTTAGAGAATTATAAAAAGTCACATAAGCTATAAGAATAATAGCTTGAAGTAGAATTATTCGTACAAAAACCTATACAGGTTTAAAAAATACTTTTATCATACTATAATATAATGTAATAAAATATTTATAGGAGGATTTATGAAGAAGTACATCAAGTATCTATTACTTGCCCTATTTATC
>CAYFSL010000004.1:63830-81776 GCA_964345835.1 uncultured Peptoniphilaceae bacterium | reverse complement strand
TATGAAGGAATAGAAATAGCAGTCCACGAAGATATTAATGACAAGGGACAAACTATAAAGATAAGACAACCTAAAACTCCACCAACTCCAAAACCAAAAACCCAAGATAACTTAGTAGAGTCTATAGTCTATCTTATAGGTGGATTATCTTTAATATCATTAGCATCAATTCTAGTAATAGCAAAGCTAAATAAGAATAAAGATAGTAAGAAAGACGATGAAAGATAAAAGAAAAGATATATGTTTAGGACTAGCCATAATCATTTTATTAGGATTAGGGCTAGTCTTAATCTATAAATACCTAAATGTAAAAGCATTAAGTGAAGTTAGGCTAGAAAATGTAAGGGAAGATATAAAGATATTAGAGATAGAAGAAGAAAAGGCTATTAAATCCGTAGCAAGTAAAAATGACAAGATAAAAACCCAAGGTCAAAAAAAGTCAATAAATGAAAAAGACTTTACAAGAAATCTTTTAGAAAAGCTTAATAAGAAGTATGGATCTACAAGGATAAAAGCCTTTATATCGACAGGAAAAGGAGGGATAAATGAGCCAATAACCTATGGGATAGATAACTTTGACCTTAAATCTGATGTAAATAGGAGGTATAACACCTGGGGTCATGTCTTTTTATATTGGAAGAATAAAGACTTTACAGATGACCACTTAACAATATTTGGACACAACAACTGGGACACCAGCCAATTTGGTAGACTTGCCAATTACCAAGCAAATAAAAACAACCTTCAAAAAGCAAGGTTATTTATAGAAGGAAAGATAAACCATTATGAGCTTGTAGGAGTGTATAAGGTTAACAATAACTGGTATGAAAAAAAAGATACCTGGACAAAAGAAGGAATGAAAGTCTTTATATCTGAGCTAGAAGAAAATTCATACACTTATCAATCAAACCTAAATAAACTAGATTTAGAAAAAGATAAGACAATGATATTAAGCACTTGTAGCAATAGAAATCCTGAAAAAAGGGAGATAGGGATATATAGACTTGTAACAATTTGTAATAATTAAGAGATGATTTTACCCCCTAAAAAGGCTGCTAGAAAACGATTTCCAGGCTAAAAATATTAATGTTTTGTAACAAAACCCCTAAAAATGCCCAAAAGAATTTACAAAAAAAAGGATTGTGCTAGAATAATAGTTACGAAAAGGTTACTAAATTATTTCTAAGATATTAATGGGATTTATCCAATCCTATAATGTTTATAAGATTTTAACAAAGGAGTTTTCATGAGTAAGAAATTTTATAGGAGCATGGTATTAACTTTTGCTTTCTTTATTTTATTAGTACTACCAGGAGCCGTTAAAGCTCAAGGACAAGGAAGCTATTATGCTACTACACAAGCTAATATAAGATTGGTATCTAATGGAGAGGCTACCGGTTCAATTACTAGCAAGGGACAGTATCTTCTAAATGGAGAAAAAGTTGGCAATTATGTTCATTTTACACATGCTGGAAAGAAAGTTAAGGTTTATTCAGACTATGTAATTAGAACTTATCAATATAATATGTATATTAAAGATGATGCTAACGTTAGAAACAGTAACCTAACCAAGGTTGGAATAATTAGAAAAGGACATACTATAAGTGCTTTTAAGCTTGGTAATTACTACAGGTTCCTAGAAAATGGTAAGATAAGATTTGTTCACCAGGCTATGGTTACAGATCAAAAGCCTGTTTTAAATCAACCAATAGTGAAGAACTTTAAGACTTATTTTCTTACATCAAATGTAAATGTAAGGAATGCAAGAACAGGAAAGATAGTAACAAGCTACCCAATCGGTAAAGTTGTTAAGGCTTATGAATATAATGGATGGATACATTTCAACCATAATGGTGAGGATGTAAAAATATATTCAAAGTATGCAGTTAGCCAAAGTCCTACAACAAAGTATGTTAAATATGATGCCAAGGTTTACAATGACAAGCTACAGTCAATTTCAATAAAGTCTAAAGGGTCAAAGATTCATGCGGTTAAAATAGGTAATTACTATAGGTATTATGACAATGGTACAAGACTAATTCATGCCGGAAATATTTCTAGCAGCTATGTGGCAGCTAGACAAGATAAGTTGCCGACTATAGCAAGTACCTCATCCTCAAACTCACCTAAGCTTTATACCTTAAATCAGTTCAGATTTAAGGGGGTTGTAAATTGGGGAGGATATAAGTATACTTTCTACTCTCAAAGAGTACTTCCAGGCAGGGGTCTAAAGATTCCAGGAAGGCATGTCAACGCTGATGGATATGTTGCCGATAAGGATGGATATATCGTAATAGCAAACTCTAGTAGACCTAAGGGAACTGTTGTTCCTACGCCATTTGGATACATGGGCAAGGTATATGACAGGGGAGTTTATGGTAACCACTTAGATGTTTATGTTAGATAATAAAATATGAAATTAAAGGCCAGCGGTATGCTGGTCTTTTTTATACTTTAGAGATAATAAAGGGTGGGGCGAGTCTATTATTCATAATAAATGATAAGCACAAAATCGCTTGACAATTTAAGCTTATAATAAACATATGGAATATATTTGCCAGCAAGCTATTGTTGTTAGGCGGAAAGAAAGGTGAAATATGAAAGAAAAATTGAGAAAATTTTTTAAGGGTAGGTATGGAAGTGACCAGTTTAATAATTTCCTATTGACTATTTCTATTGTGTTGTTGCTTGTGAGGATGATATTTAAGCTAGATTGGCTGGCTGTATTTGCCCTAGCCCTTATAATATATTGTAACTATAGGGGGATGTCACGAAATATATCGGCTAGATATGGGGAAAATCAGGCCTATTTGAGGGTGAAAAATAAGCTGGTTCATTCGGTTAAATGGTTTTTCCTATCCATATTTGGAACAAGGGGATACAAATTTAAAAGGTGTCCCTCTTGTAAGAAGGAGCTTAAAATTCCTAAAAAGAAGGGAAAGATTAAAGTTACCTGCCCTCATTGTGGTGGGGACTTTGAGATGAGGACCTAGGGTAGTATGGAGGGAGTTCGCCTAAATGCAGGGCGGATTCCTTTTTTAATAGTCTACAAAAGGGCAAATCTTCTATTAGTAAGTGAATATATGGTATAATTTAGAATTGAGGTATAGGAAAAAATGACAGAATTTACAATAAATAACTTAGATGACTTAAATATTTTTGCCGGCCATTTGGCTAAATCTATTAAGAAAGGGGATGTTATATCCCTTAAGGGTGATTTAGCTGCTGGAAAGACTAGCCTAGTTCAGGCTGTGGGAAGACATTTGGGGGTTGAAGATTACATAACCTCTCCCACATTTGCCCTGGTAAATATCTACCAGTCTAGTAAGGAGGATCTTAATCTCTACCACCTAGACTTATATAGGTTGGAAAGGCCTGAGGAAATTGAAAATATCGATTTTGAGACCTACTTTTATCCCGATGATGGGATAAGCTTTATAGAATGGGCAGAAATGGCCCATGATTACTTGCCAGAAGACCTGGTTGAGCTTGAAATTAGCCTTGAAGGGGAGAAAAGAAATATATTTTTTACTAGAGATAATGAGAGGTCTAAAGAAATAGAGAGGTGTATAAATGAAAGTTTTAGCGGTTGATACATCCACCATGATATCGAGTGTAGGGGTCCTGGATGGGAAATATGCCCTGGGTGAGTACAGCCTTAACCAGGTAAAGACTCATTCGGAGCTTTTGCTTCCAATGGTTGGGGACTTACTGACAAATCTTGGCCTGGAACTTAAGGACATGGACCTACTAGCAGTTGCCAAGGGGCCGGGATCTTTCACTGGTCTGAGGATTGGGATGAGCGCAGTTAAGTCTATTGCCCAAGTATTAGACAAAAAAATAGTGGGAATCTCCACCCTTGAGGCCCTGGCCTATGGGATTATTAGTGGCAAAAAGATCATGCCTATAATAGATGCTAGGGGAAAAAGGTTATTTGCAGGAATTTACAGCTGGGAGGATGGAAATCTCATCAATATAAAAGAGGACGGTCTTTACAAGCAAAAGGACCTGGTTGAATTTCTGAAAACTACTGATGATGAATTTGTCTTAGTTGGAGATGCTCTCCACTTGATAGAAAAGGACCTGCTAGGCTGTGATAATTTAACTCTTGCTAGGGCTAGGCAGAATAATTGCCTGGCAATTAATATTGCAGACCTGGCTAGAATAAAGGCTGAAAGAGGAGAGTTTGACAGCTATTTTGACCTGTCACCAAATTATATAAGAAAATCACAAGCGGAGTTGGACTATGAAAAAAGAAATAAATAAGGCGAAAGTAAGTGACGTATATAGGATAGAGGGCTTGGACAAGGCTTCTTTCGATAAACCCTGGTCAAGCGTTTTGATTGAAGAGGATATGAACCATGAATTCTCTAATTTTGACCTACTGGAAGTAGATGACAAACTAGTAGGATATATTAACTACTGGCTTATAGGGGATGACATAGAGCTTAATAGAATCTGTATTCTTCCTGAGTATAGGAAGATGGGGCTTGCTAGCTTCCTCTTGGACTACCTAGTTGACCTAGCTTATGAGAAGTCTAGCGATAGGATTTTGTTGGAAGTTTCAGCTGACAATGAAAATGCTATTCGATTGTATGATAAATTCGAATTTAAAGACATATATGTGAGAGAGAAATACTATGATGATGGGTCTGACGCCATCATAAAGGAGAGGGTCACAAATGACATGTAAAACACTTGCAATAGAGACATCTTGTGATGAAACCAGTGTTGCAATTATAGAGGACGGGAGAAAAGTTTTATCAAATGTTATCCTGTCCCAGATAAATACCCATAAGTTTTTTGGGGGTGTTGTTCCTGAAATAGCTTCAAGGGAGCATTTAGAGGCTATTAACTATGTAATCAAGCAGGCCTTTGATGAGGCAAAGCTTGATTTTAAGGATATAGACCACATAGCGGTCACAAAGGGACCTGGCTTAATTGGAGCCTTATTGGTGGGAATTTCTTCCGCCAAGGCCATGAGTCTAGCCCTTGATAAGCCCTTGGTGGGGGTTAACCACATGCAGGGGCATATTTGCGCCAACTATTTGGCCCATGAGGACCTAGAACCTCCATTTATTTCCCTAGTAGTGTCAGGGGGACATACCTACCTGGTTGAAGTCCTTGACTATACTGATTATAAGGTGGTAGGAAGGACCAGGGATGATGCAGCTGGAGAAAGCTTTGATAAGGTTTCAAGGGCTTTAGGCCTAGGTTATCCTGGGGGACCAGCAATCCAGGAGGCAGCTTACAAGGGCAACCCTGATGCTGTGAACTTTCCTAGGGTAATGCTTGAAAAGGATAGTTATGACTTTAGTTTTAGTGGCTTGAAGACAGCAGTACTAAATTACTTGAATTCTGAAAAGATGGCTGGAAGAGAGATAAATGTTTTTGATGTAGCGGCGAGTTTTCAAGCGTCTGTAATTGATGTTTTAGTAGCTAAATCTGAAAGGTTAGTAAAGGAAAAGGGACATAAGACCTTCGTATTGTCTGGCGGAGTAGCTGCTAATAAGCCTTTGAGAGAAAAACTTGAAAAAAGTTTGGACCTTTTAGGGGTTAAGCTCTACTATCCACCTATGGACTTATGCACTGACAATGCTGCAATGATTGGGTCAGCTGGATATTTTAATTATATAAAGTACGGAAGCGATAAATTGGATATGGATGTATATCCGAACCTGGAACTATAGGAGAACAATGGGAGATAATTTACTTAAATACCTAAATAAAGAGCAAAAAAAAGCGGTAATAACCAATAATAAGCCCCTGCTCATCCTGGCAGGTGCGGGATCGGGAAAGACCAGGGTCCTTACGACCAAGATCGCCTATTTGATAGAAAAGGGCTATGTTAGCGAGCACAATATCCTAGCCTTTACCTTTACCAATAAGGCAGCCAAGGAGATGAAGGAGAGGGTTTCAGATATCCTAGATAGGGACATTAGCCACATGTGGATAGGAACCTTTCACTCAATTTGTTCAAGGATTTTGAGGCGAAATATCGACAGCCTTGGCTATGGGAATAATTTTACAATTTATGATAGTCAGGATTCTAGAAATTTGGTTAAAAGCATTATGAAGCAGGAAAAAATCGATGAGAAATTCCTTGCATCAAAAGCTTGCATTGCCAGAATTTCAGACTACAAAAATAAATTTATTAGCCCAGAAGAGGCAGGAGCAAAGGCATTTTATCCGAGAGAAAAACAAATAGCTGATGTGTATAGGCTATATGAAAAGGAGAAAAAATCTAACAATGCCCTGGATTTTGATGATCTTATCTTGCTTACTATTAAGCTACTAGAGGATAATTCTTCAATAAGGGATAGGTATTCGAAGCTCTTTAAATATATATTTGTTGATGAGTACCAAGATACCAATAGGGCCCAATATAAGCTTATCAGGTTATTTACAAGTACCCACTCCAATATCTGTGTAGTTGGGGATTCTGACCAATCAATCTACAGCTGGAGGGGGGCAGATATATCCAATATTCTGGATTTTGAGAAAGACTATAAGGATGCAGAAGTAATTTTGCTTGAGCAAAATTATAGGTCCAGCCAAGCTATCCTAAATACAGCCAATAAATTAATAAAAAATAATAGCGAGAGGAAGGAAAAAAACCTCTGGACAGACAATAAAAAGGGGGAGGAAGTTGACTACATCAGACTAGCTGATGAAAGGGCCGAAGCCTCCGAAGTAATCAATAGGATCTACCAGTACAAAAATGCTGGTTATTCTTATTCAGAGATGGCAATCCTTTATAGGACCAATGCACAGTCGAGAAATTTTGAAGAAAGACTCATGTATGAGGGGATTCCCCACAAGATAGTCGGAGGCCTAAAGTTTTATGATAGGAGGGAAGTAAAAGACCTTATTTCCTACCTATATTTTATTGTAAACCCGGAAGATGACCTTAGTTTTAAGAGGATTGTCAACATGCCTAAAAGGGGGATTGGTCAAACGACCGTAGACAAGCTAGAAGCATTTGCTCAAGCTAGCAACCAGTCGATGTTCGATGCTATCCTTGATGAAAACATAGACCAGACAGTTTCAAAGGCTGCCCTTAAAAAACTTAGGGCTTTTTATGAGATGATTGTTGACTTTATGGTCCTTGCCAAGGAACTGGGTCCAACTGACCTGGTATGGCGAGTTTATGACAAGACGGGTTATGAAAAGATGCTTAAGGATTCAAAGCTTATTGAGGATAAGTCCAGGATGGAAAATATTGAGTCCTTGATAAATGCGGTTTCCGAATATGAAAATGACAATCCAGACTCTAATCTAGCCGAGTACTTGCAAAATGTTTCCCTTTTATCTGATGTCGACAAGACCTCAGAAGACCAAGGGGTTAGCCTGATGACCATCCACGCTGCCAAGGGATTGGAATATGACTTAGTATTTTTAACTGGTATGGAAGAAGGCCTATTTCCAAGCAAGATGACTATGGAAGAAGGTGGCTTAGAAGAAGAAAGAAGGCTATGTTATGTAGCCATAACTAGGGCTAAGAAAAAACTGATAATTAGCTCATGTGAGTATAGGATGATATTTGGTCAGGCTTCTAGGTCTATGGAATCAAGGTTTATCGATGAAATTGCTTCAGTAATAACTGATAAATCCCAAAATAGTGAAGAGGAAGGTTACGATAGGCTCTTTGACCTAAATTACTTGGAAGAAAGAAGAAAAGAGATTAGAAAACAATACAAGACAAAGATAGAAAAGGCTAAGAAGGCAAAAGACTCTTGGGAATATAGGGTTGGCGATAGGGTCAACCATAAGAAGTTTGGAATAGGGATGATTGTCCAGGTAAAGGACATGGACTCTGGAAAGGAATTGACGGTTTCTTTTGATAAGGTAGGCATTAAAAGACTTGCCTCTGCCATAGCCCCTTTAGAAAAGTATGAGGATTAAAGATGGATAGGTTACGAAGTTTAATAGACCAACTTAATGAGCTAAATTACCATTATTATACCCTGGATGACCCCCTAGTATCGGATGGGGAGTATGACCTCCTATACGATGAGCTGGTCAAACTGGAAAGAGAAACGGGAAAGATTTATCCGGATTCACCCAGCCAAAGGGTAGGGGATAAGATTCTGGATAAGTTTGAAAAACACACCCATATAAATAGGCTATATTCTTTACAGAAGGCCCAATCCTATACAGAAGTTGAGGATTGGATAAATAGGTGCGAAAAAGCCATTCAGGCCTATAACCGGGATAGGGAGGAAGAAGAGAAACTTCCACCATTATCCTATACGGTGGAATTTAAATTTGATGGACTTACTATCAACCTAACCTATGATGGAGGTTATTTACAAATGGCTTCTACCAGGGGGACTGGGGTTGTTGGGGAAGAAATCCTTGACCAAGTTAAGACCATAAACTCAATACCACTAGCAATTAGTTATAAGGGAAAGATTGAGATATCTGGCGAGGGTATAATGCATCTTTCAAGCCTTGAAAAATATAACAAAAACCATAAGGTTAAATTAAAAAACGCCAGAAATGCCGCTGCGGGGGCCTTAAGGAACCTCAATATCGAGGAGACCAGAAAAAGGGACCTGGACGCTTACATATATAATGTAGGCTATATGGAGACTGATGAGCTAAAGAGCCAGCAAGAGGTATTTTCCTTCTTGAAGGAGAATAGGTTTAAGGTTTATCCCTTCTTGAGGATTGCCCATAACTTTGATGAAATAGTAAAGGCCATCGAGGAAATAGCAGGGCTAAGGAAGAAGATAGATGTCTTGACAGATGGGGTTGTCATAAAGGTAGATGACTTTATGACTAGGAAAGTCCTAGGATTTACCAATAAATTTCCAAGATGGGCCTTAGCCTATAAGTTTGAGGCTGAAGAATATACAACCATAATTAGGGAGATAGAGTGGAATGTAGGTAGGACTGGAAAGGTCACTCCAATAGCCATTCTTGACCCTGTAGATATAGACGGGGTAACTGTTTCAAGGGCCACCCTAAACAACTATGATGATATAGTTAGGAAAAATGTAGAATTGGGGTCGAGGGTAATCATCAGAAGGTCAAATGATGTAATTCCAGAGATATTGATGGCAGTAGAAGATGATGGTCTTAAGACGGAGAAGATAGAAAAGCCTAAGAAGTGCCCATCATGCTCAACAGACCTATTTTATGACAAGGTACACATCTACTGTCCAAATTCTTTAGAGTGTATTCCCCAAATGAATGCCAGGATAGACCATTTCGCATCAAGGTCAGCGATGAATATCGAAGGACTATCGACTAAGACTTTAGACAAGTTAATATCTGACCTAAATATCACCAGGGTAGACCAGATCTACGATATTAAAAAGGAAGACCTATTAAAGCTAGAAGGCTTTAAGGACAAGAAGGCCCAAAACATAATCGATGCTATCGAAGGTTCTAAAAGGCCAAAACTATCAGCTTTTATATATGCTTTAGGGATTCCTAATGTAGGTGAGAAAACGGCGGGAGACCTGGCAAGGAAATTCAAGTCTTTTGACAAGTTGAGACATGCGGACTTTGATAGCTTAATCCAGGTAGAAGACATTGGAGATATTACGGCAGATGCCATCATCAGCTTTTTTAATGCTGACCATATTAAGGATGGACTTGACAAGTTATTTTCCAAGGGGATAAAATTCGAAGAAGAATCATCCGACCAATCTTCTAATCTAACTGGACTGACAATAGTCGTTACGGGGACTATAGAAGGCTACAATAGGAAAGAAATAGAAGAAAGTCTAAAGCTTAATGGGGCTAAAGTGACAGGGTCTGTATCTAAGAATACTGACCTTTTACTGGCTGGCGACAAGGCGGGATCAAAGCTTGACAAGGCCAAGGACCTAGGGGTTAAAATATATCAAGATGAGCAATTATATAATTTTTTAAGTGAAAATATAAGAGGTAAAAATGAGTAGAATTGATTTAGACACCATAGATGTAGAAAAGATTTACAGGGAATCTATGCTAGCTATTGAGGAAGGAAAAAAAGAGGAGACCATCAAGAAATTTAAGGATGTGGTTGAAAATGTAGGTTCCATATTTGACCTTGACACCGATGGGGTTGAGTATTTTGAAATAACTACTGAAATCAAATCTCCTTTAAGAGAAGATGAGCCAGAAGAATCAATAGATAGGGAGCTAGCCTTAAAGAATACCAAGCATAGGGAATATGGCTACTTTAAGATAGGAAAGGTTGTTGACTAAGATGAATATAGAAGAATTACAAAGATCATTTAGAGAGGGTGACCAAAGTGTTAGGGAATATGCCCAAGGCCTTCTTGACAAGATAAAAACCAATGATATCAATAGCTTTATTACAGTTGATGAAAAGGCGGTATTAGAAAGGGCTGATAGGCTTGATGAAAAGCTTAAAAATGGGGAAGACCTAGGTCCCTTGTTCGGGGTAGGAATATCTGTAAAGGATAATATCCTAACAAAAGGCCTGAGGACAACAGCTGCCTCCCAGGCCCTTGATGACTTTATCCCTATATACAATGCAACAGTTATGGACAAGCTTGAAGCAGCCGATGCCCTAATTATAGGAAAGACTAACATGGATGAATTCGCCATGGGAGGGTCTTCAGAAACCTCCTACTATGGACATACCATAAATCCTTTTAACAAGAAAATGATCCCTGGAGGATCTTCTTCAGGGTCAGCTGCATCAGTAGCAGCAAAAGAGGCCCTTGTTTCCTTGGGAACTGATACAGGTGGGTCTGTTAGAAATCCAGCCAACTACTGTAATGTCGTCGGATTTACCCCTAGCTATGGGGCGATTTCCAGGTATGGAGTAATTTCCATGGCCAACTCCTTAGACAGGGTTGGAATCCTAGGAACTTCTGTAGCAGATATAAGAAAGACCTTTGACGTCTGCCGTGGTTTAGATGAGATGGACTTTACATCCGTTAAAATAGATGAAAGCAAGTCCCTTGACTCACTAAAAGGTGTAAAAATCGCCTATGCCAAGCTATTAGATGATTACAATTGTGACGAAACCATAGTAGAAAACTATGAAAAAGCCCTAAAAGAATTAGAAAGCCAAGGGGCTATTTTAGAGGAAGTAGAACTACATTTACTTTCTAGAATTAACCAAGTCTACACTATAATCATGTCTGTTGAAGCAGCATCAAATATGTCTAGGGTAGATGGGATAAGGTATGGGTCAAGTATAGCTGACCCTGAAAATGTTGACGACCTATATAGGACAAATAGGAGCAAGTTCTTTGGAGAAGAAATCCAAAGGAGGATAGCCCTAGGCAATTTCTTCTCAGCCAGGGAAAATGGCCAAGTCTACTATAAAAAAGCCATGCAGGTCAGGGAACTATTAAAAGAAATGATGGATGAAATCTTGGAAGATAATCAATTCTTAATATCTCCTACTAACACCAGCCTTCCTTATGAGGTCGGATCAAGGATAGATGATGCAAATGCCTCCTATGATTCGGGAATGTTTAATACAATAACTAACCTAATAAACCTTCCTTCAATATCCCTACCAGTTTCAAAAGAAAAGCTAGGGTCAATCCAAATAGTTGGCCGCAGGAATGAAGACTTATCTGTCCTAGATGCAGCAAGCCTATTGGAAGGAGGATTAAACTAATGAAGACGATAATCGGATTAGAAATACATGTGGAATTATCTACAAATACCAAGATGTTTTGCTCCTGTAAAAATGTTTTCGGACAAGCTCCCAACACCGTAGTTTGTCCAGTATGCCTTGGTCATGTAGGGGCCCTTCCAAGGGTTAATAAAAGGGCTGTCGAATATGCTGTAAAGGCGGGACTAGCCTTTGACTGTGACATTTCTAAGAACATGAAATTTGACAGAAAAAAATATTTTTATCCCGACCTTACAAAGGGCTATCAAATCACTCAACAAGATGAACCAATAGCCAAGGATGGCTTCCTAGAAATAGAAAGTGACCAGGGACTTAAGAAGGTAAGGATTGAAAGAATCCATATGGAAGAAGACACGGGAAAGTCTACCCATACAGATGATGGCCATACCCTTTTAGACTTTAATAGGGCAGGCGTTCCACTTATAGAAATAGTATCTAAACCAGACATGAGTTCGGCAGAAGAGGCCAGACAATTCCTAGAAAACCTTCGTCAAAGACTTAGGTACATTGGCGTTTCAGATGTTAAGATGGAAGAAGGCTCCCTAAGGTGTGACGTAAATATCAACATTGTAGATGATGAAGGAAGAAGGTCAGGTATTGCTGAAATCAAAAACCTTAACTCCTTTAGGTCAGTTGTCAGAGCCATAGAATACGAAGAAAAAAGGCAGGCGGAAGACCTGGCTAAAGGGGAGCTTTCCACTAAGGAAACAAGAAGGTGGGATGAAGAAAGCCAATCAACTATCCTTATGAGAAAGAAGGATGAAACTACTGACTATAGGTTTTCTGTGGATTCAGACCTTCCAAGACTAGTACTTTCAGAAGATTTTATAAAGGAAGTAAGGGATAATCTTCCAGAGCTTCCAAATGCTAAAAAGAAAAGATATATCAAGGAATACAAGCTAACTGAATATGATGCTGATGTCTTATCACAAGACAAGGAAATAGCTGACCTATTCGAGGCTGCAATAAAAGAAGTCAAGGACCCAACCCTAGTAGCAAATTGGATTCAGACAGACATAATGAGAAGGCTTAAAGAGTATGAGATAGATGCAAGTGAAATGAAGCTATCCATAAAGAACTTCTCCAAGCTCCTAAAATTAGTCCAAGATGGAAAAATATCCAACAACTCTGCCAAAAAGGTCCTAAGAGAGATCTTTGACACAGACGAAGACCCTGAAAAAGTTGTAGAAGAAAAGGGGCTTGCTCAAGTATCTGATGCTTCCTTCCTAGAAGGATTAGTTGAAGAAGTATTAAATGAAAACCCTCAATCTATAGAAGATTTTAAGGCGGGTAAAGACAGGGCTCTAGGATATTTGATGGGCCAAATAATGAAAAAATCCAAGGGCAAGGCCAACCCTCAACAAGTAAATGCCATGCTAAAAGAGGAGCTAGAAAAAAGATGAAAATAATAGCATCTACATCAAACAAGGATAAGATAAAGGAAATAAAGGCCAAGCTCAGCTCAAATTACCAAATACTTTCCAAAGATGAGGCGGGCTATGAAGATTTGGATGTCGATGAAACAGGACAAACTCTAAGTGAAAATGCCCTTCTAAAGGCCCAAGCCCTTTACGACTTGACCAAAGAAGCCACCTTTGCAGATGATACAGGACTTTTTGTAGAGGCTCTAGGCGGAATGCCAGGTGTTTATTCAGCTAGGTACGCAGGAGAAGGCTGTAGCTATGAAGACAATGTCAACAAGATGCTAGAAGAGCTAAAAGCCTTTCCAAAGGAAGAAGATAGAAAGGCCTACTTTGAAACGGTAATCTGCTTTATCGATAAAGCGGGTGATAGCCACTATGTTTCAGGCAAGCTTCCTGGACATATATCCCTTGAAAGAAGGGGGACAGAGGGCTTTGGCTACGACCCTATATTTGTCCCCGACCTAGGGACAAGGAGCTTGGCTGAGATGGACTTAGAAGAAAAGAACACTATTAGCCATAGGGGGAGGGCTTTAGATGCCTTGAAAGACTTATTGGACCAGTTATCATGAGAATTCTTATAGTATCCGACTCCCATGGGAATGTGGACTTTATTAAAGAAAATATTGCTAGGATAGGTAAAATAGATAGGGTCTTCCACCTTGGCGATTATGCCAGGGATGTGGGAAAGATAAAAGAGATTTTAGACCTTCCCATAGACCTTGTAAAGGGGAACAATGACATATTCGACCGCCATGAGGAGGAAAAGATAATCCATCATGAGGGGGTCACAATCTTCATGACCCATGGACATAAATATGGAGTGTATAAGGGAACCGACCGCCTATATTATAAGGGTTTAGAAGTGGGGGCCGACCTGGTCCTTTATGGTCATACTCACCTTTATAATTATGATGATAAGTCAGATGTTATAATCCTAAACCCTGGGTCTATTTCCCTTCCAAGAGATGGGAAAAGGTCTATGGTCATCCTTGAGATAGAAGGAAAAGAAATTAGAGTTGAAAGAATATTTGATTAATTCACAACTGAGATTTTAAACTTTTTGTAAAATTACCCAAAAATATCCCATATAAATTGATAAACATGGTATATTATGATAGACCCATATAGAGACTGTGATATTATATAACATTTCATAACAAATATTGTTAAATAAAGAAAGTAGATGTTATGAAAAACACATTAAAAAGAATTATCTCTTCATTGATAGCTCTTGCTTTAGTATTATCATTTGCAACAATAGATGCTAATGCCCAAGAAGAAGTGAAAAAGTACAACTTTGGAGCAAGGATTTCATTCAATAATAGGTTTTCAAGAAAGCAATATGAAAGTTTAGAAAAAACTAGCACACCATTTAAACGTCTTATTGGAGGTGTCATAACAATAACTAATAAAGAAACTAACCAAGTATTCACTTTTAATACAGATGTAACTGGTTCACACCAACAAGTTCCAGCTGGTAAATATGTGATGAAATTAGTTTCAGTTCCTGAAGATGTTAGAGGTAGCTTTGAGTGGCCAGCAGATAAAGAAATAACTGTTGATGGTAAAGATGGTCAAAAGACAGAAGCTAAGCCTGGTAAAAAACCAGGAAAGTCATCACCAAAAACAGGCGACTCAGGAATAATACTAACTTCAGCAATTGCTTTACTAGCAGCTGTAGCCTTAGTCTTCACAAAAAAAGAAAAGAAGATTAGCTAATTGTCATAATTGAATTAAAAAATTCTTTAACGTAAAGTAAAGAAGAATTAAAAATGGAAAGGAGTCAGATATCAACTGGCTCCTTTTTTATGTGAAAAAATATTTTCACTATAAGTGAGATGGTTTATTATCTAAAATGATTTTAATAGCAAGATAATAGGTATAAGTGTATTTCATGTAATATATAATTTATGCAAGTGAGGTAGGAGAATGAAAAATTTTATCGAAGCAAAAGACATAAAGACTATTGAAAATCCTATAATTATTGATGCTAGAAAGGCGCAAGAAGATAGAAGTTCTTTAGACATCTATAAAGATGGTCACCTTGAAGGAGCCTTCTATTTCGATACTGAAAAAGATATGGCTTCAGTTGAGACAAAAACAAGTGGAGCCCATCCTATTCCAAAAATAGAGGATTTTAAAGCTAGCTTAGAAAGAACTGGTGCTACTAAGAACAGTCATTTTGTTATCTACGACGATGGTACTAATACTACAGGTCCCAGACTTTGGTTTTTACTAAAATATTTTGGGATAGAAAAGGTTCAGTTAGTTAATGGGGGCTATCCTGCTATAAAAATAGCTGGTCTAAAAATTACTAGGGAAGTGACAAATGAAAAAAAAGGAGAAATTCATCTTCAAGAAAATCCTTCCCTTCTAGCAACTTATGAGGAAGTATTAGACCATAGCAAAAATAAGTCTGTTGCTATGACAAATGAAAAAGTTAAAGGAAAGATACTTCTAGATTCAAGAACTCACGAAAGATACTTAGGGCTTGAAGAACCTCTTTACAATATAGCGGGCCATATCCCATCATCTTATTCATACTTTTTTGGAGATAATTTTGATGAAGAGGGAAAAATTAAAGGCTTAGATCAGATAAAGGAGAGATTTGGAAAACTAGCTGGCAAAGACATTATAGTTTCTTGTGGTTCAGGTGTAACAGCCTGTGCCAACCTTATAGCCATGGATGAAGTAGGGATACCTGCAAGATTATATAATGGATCCTACTCCCAGTGGATAAAGCTGGGTAACCCAGTAGATAAGGGGAAAGATAAGGAAGAATAGTACTATGAAATAATTACTATACTATTAAAAATAAAAAAATAAGATTCCAATATTAAAAAAGGCAGAGAGAAATCTGCCTTTTTCTATTTTATACAATGTCAATAGACAACAAAGGGACAACAATTTAAAGATTTTAAAAATAAAAACAGCCTAGAACCGTTGGTTCTAAGCCGTTCTATTAAAAATGTGGTGCGGGTGAGAGGAGTCGAACCCCCACTCCGAAGAACTAGATCCTAAGTCTAGCGCGTCTGCCAGTTCCGCCACACCCGCATGGGGTGGATAATGGGATTTGAACCCACGATCTCCAGAGCCACAATCTGGCGCCTTGCCACTTGGCCATATCCACCAAATAAAGCTCGTAGCTCTTTTAATCAATGCTACCTTTACAGTATACAACTTTTATCCATTGTTGTCAAATAAATTTTTAATTAATTTAATTTGAATTTTACATACAATTAATCTGTTAGATAACTTGGTCTTTTTCTATCAGACAATTATTAATTATACACTTATTATTTTATATGTCAAGAAGTGTTATAATATAAATAAGAAAAAATAAGTAGAGGTGGGCAAATGAGTGAATACATAATGAGTCTAGATGCTGGCACTACTAGCCTTCGTGCGATTTTATTTAATAAGGATGCCGAGATAGTGGGGATTTCACAAAAGGAATTCAAACAGATTTTCCCTAAGCCTGGCTGGGTTGAGCAAGACCCAATGGAGATATGGGGGTCTCAATATGGGGTTGCAAGTAGTCTTATAACTTCGAGTGGGATAGATTACGATAGTATAAAAGCTATAGGGATTACCAACCAGAGAGAAACAACCATTGTATGGGATAAAGACACTGGCAAACCTATATATAATGCCATTGTCTGGCAGTGTAGGAGGACGGCACCATACTGTGAAAGACTTAAAGAGCTAGGGCTTGAGGATAAGATTAAGGAGAAGACAGGCCTTGTAATAGATGCATATTTTTCTGCTACAAAAATTGCCTGGATCCTGGATAATGTATTGGGAGCTAGGGAGAAGGCCGAAAAAGGAGACTTGCTTTTTGGAACTGTAGATACCTGGATATTGTGGAATTTAACAGGTGGAAGGGTCCATGCGACCGATTATTCAAATGCCTCTAGGACTATGATGTTTAATATAAAGGACCTATGTTGGGACCAGGAGATTTTAGACCTATTAAATATTCCTAAGTCCATGCTTCCTGAGGTCATGGATTCAAGTGGGGTATTTGGCTACACAGATAAGAGACTTTTTGCTGGAAAAGAAATTCCAATTAGTGGGATAGCAGGGGACCAGCAGGCAGCCTTATTTGGCCAATCATGTTTTTATCCAGGTATGGTAAAAAACACCTACGGGACAGGGTGTTTTGTTTTGATGAATACTGGTGAAAAAGTTATTAGGTCTAAGAATGGTCTACTGACAACTATTGCCTGGGGGATAGGCGGAGAAATCTCATACGCTTTAGAAGGGTCGGTCTTTGTGGCTGGTGCTGCTATCCAGTGGCTAAGAGATGAATTGAAGTTGGTCTATGATGCTCCTCAATCAGAATATTATGCCATGAAGGCTAAGGATACGGGTGGAGTTTATGTAGTTCCATCCTTTACAGGGCTTGGAGCCCCTTATTGGGATATGTACTCTAGGGGAGGCATTTTTGGTCTTACCAGGGGGACAAAGAGGGAACACCTTGTTAGGGCTACCTTGGAATCCCTTGCCTACCAATCAAAGGATGTAATCGAAGCTATGAAGGAAGATGCACAGATTCCTCTTATGGAACTTACAGTAGATGGAGGGGCTTGCGCTAATAATTTCCTAATGCAATTTCAGGCCGACATGCTAGATGTGGAAATCCATAGACCCCTTGTCCTTGAAACTACGGCTCTTGGGGCAGCCTATCTTGCAGGCCTAGCTGTAGGCTATTGGAAAGACTTTGACGAAATTTACCATAGGTCCAAGATAGATAAAAAATTTATCCCTAATATGGATGAAAAACTTAGAGAGAAGAATTACAAGTACTGGAAAAAGGCTGTGGAAAGGACCATGTCCTGGTTGGATAGTGAGGACCAGTAATATAAATTGTAGATAATTATTTATATAATTTAACTTATACCG
>CAYFSL010000004.1:0-63730 GCA_964345835.1 uncultured Peptoniphilaceae bacterium | reverse complement strand
AGGTTAAAAAACTCAAGAAAAAGAGATAGGCAGATTTAACTAAATAAAAAGAATTGAAAATCATAAAATATCTGTTGGGATATGGGTCCTAGCAGGTATTTTTATTTAAAATAAAAAAGACTATTAGATAAATTATAAGCTCATGAAATTATTCATAAGAAGTTATATCTAATAGTCTTTTATTAATATCACATATAATTACAAGTGAAAAAATTTTAGCAAACTCAAATTACTTGTATATTGTTGAGTATTGGTTAGCTACATTCAATAGGTGGTCCCTTAGCCTAGTTAAGTAGGAGTAGAACTTCTCATAGATAAGGCCAGATTCAGGGTCAACTTCACCATTTTGCATCCTGTAGACATAGTTGTCCTTGTGGTGCTCTATGTGGTCCTGAATCTTAAATCCGGTAGACCTAATATCCTTCATATCGAAGTTATCTTCTTTAAGAGCGACTATTACTTTATCGTATAGCTTGTTAACCTCGATTACACTTCTGACAATTTCTTCATAGCCCTTTGGTGAGAAGGTAAGGTTCTTATCAGATAACTGGTCAGACAAGAGGCTGATATTGTAGGCGTAGTCTCCCAATCTCTCAATATTTGAAGCTATTTTCAAAAAGTAAGAAAGCTGCTTGTATTGGGTCTTACTCATATTGTTAGTCATGGTTTTAACCGAAGCCTTAGTTATCTCGGTTTGTAAGAAGTCTAGAAGCTCTTCCTGATATTTTATCTGGGCAGCCTTGTCTTCATTATGCTCCATCAAGTTATCTATGGCTAGTTTAAAGCTTTCCTTTGAACATTCCAGCATCCTTATAGTTTCCTGCCTGATATTGGCAATAGATATAATAGGTTCCTTGTAAAATTCTTTATTTAGATAAAGGAGTCTCATATCCATATCTGATGGGTCTTCTCCCTTGATTATAAGCTTTGAAAGGTTTACCAATTGCTCTGTGAAAGGAAGAAGTAAAATACTAGTAGTCAAGTTAAAGATCGTGTGTAAAAAGGCGATCTGCTTGCCAACATCAGGTGTCAGTCCACTTATCCAATCCACGATAGGGAGGAAGAAAGAAAATATCATGAAGATTATCGTTCCTATAAAGTTGAAGTTGACGTGGGTGATAGCCGCCCTTTTGGCGTTTTTGTTAGATCCCATGCTGGCGATAAAGGAAGTTATACAAGTTCCTATATTTTGACCAAGGACTAGGTAAAAGGCTGAGCTGAAGCTCAAAAGGTTACCATTAGCAAGTGTAATCAAGATACCAGTTGTAGCCGAAGAACTTTGGATTACGGCTGTGAACAAGGCTCCTATTACAACAGCAACTAAAGGATTATCCGCCTTGGTAAGGACATTGATAAATCCTGGGGAGTTGGCAAGAGGCTTTACAGCATCGCCCATGAAATTCATCCCGATAAACAGGGTACCAAAGCCGAAAAGAATTGTACCAATATACCTGCGCTTTCTTTTTTTGCTAAATAATTGTAGAACCATTCCAGCAAAAGCGATTATTGGAGCAATAACTTCTATATCTAAAGTAAGAAGTATGCCGGTTATAGTCGTTCCTATGTTTGCTCCGATTATGATGCTTATGGCTTGCGAAAGATTCAGAATTTTAGAATTTACAAAACCAACAGTCATAACTGTAGTTGCAGAGGAGCTTTGTATTATAGCTGTGACAAAAATACCAACCAAAACCCCCATGTATTTATTTCTCGTTAATCTTTGTAAAATACCCTGGAGTTTATTGCCTGCTAAAAGCTCAAGCCCTTTTCCCATCTGGTCCATACCATATAGGAAGAGGGCTAATCCACCCAGGATAAATGGAATTTGTTCCATATAAATCCTCCATTTAAAAATCTATTGTGATTATAGCATAAAGTTAATATTATACAAAATTTATATAAAAGTAAATTACAAATCAATTTATAAGACAGCAAGATAAAATAAACAATAAATATAAAATTAAATTGATAAGGGGGAAATTGCAAGAAAAAAAGGTACCGACTTTTATCGGCACCTTTACAAGTAGAATATTATCTACGAAAACAATTATTGCATAGAAGTTAGCAAAATCAAATTAAAAGAAGAAAACAATCATATGTATAATCATTAGGCTATGCAATAATTTAAATCAATTGTACTAAAATATTAGCTCTTAAGCAACTACTTAGTATGTTTTTTTAGCATTTTTAAGCATATGTTAGGGGCTTTCATATGAAAATGTTCTGAGAACTTATATAACTGCATACTCCAGATCTAATCTTAAAATCTTATTTTACATTAATTTTAAACTAATCGGAGGCAAAAGTTAATAAAATGTAATAAAGTATTTATGAAAAAGACTTTTTTTGATAAATACTTGAATCTTAAGATGGATTTTAGTAATATATTCAAGTACTGAATTTTAGCGGTGAAGTGAGAGGTTGCCTTGTATGCAAACTTCAATAGCATTCAAGGGTAATTCACATGGAGTTAGTTCATTTATGATACTGAACGAAAGTAACCGTATTCAGATTTTTTTATGACAGGGTTTGGTACACCCGGCCGAGAGTACGGCGAAAAGCGCAGAAGTTACGCAAGGAGGAAACAATGGCAAGACAACAAAAAATTAGAATCAGATTAAGAGCTTATGATCACGAAGTTATCGACCTATCAGCTCAAAAGATTGTAGAAGCATGTAAGAGATCAGGTGCTGAAGTATCAGGTCCTATACCACTACCTACAGAGATTGAAAAGATAACAATAATCCGTGCTGTTCACAAGTACAAAGATTCAAGAGAACAATTTGAACAAAGAACACACAAGAGATTAATCGATATCATTAACCCTAATGCAAAGACATTAGATGCCCTTAAAAAACTAAATCTACCAGCTGGCGTAGATATAGAAATTAAGCTTTAATAGCTACTTAGTATGATTGCCAAGCAATCCAATGTAAGATAAGGAGGAATACAGTGAAAGGTATTTTAGGAAAAAAACTTGGTATGACTCAACTATTTGATGAAAACGGTGTAGTTATTCCCGTAACAGTAGTTGAAGCAGGACCTATCGTGGTTACACAAATCAAGACAGAAGAAGCTGACGGATATAAGGCAGTTCAAGTTGGTTACCTAGAAAAAAAAGAAAAACATAGTAACCAACCAATGAAAGGACACTTTGCAAAAGCAGGTGTTGAATTAAAGAAGCACTTGAGAGAATTCTTAGTTGATAACACTGAAGATTACCAACTAGGTCAAGAAATTAAAGTTGATGTGTTTGAAGCAAAAGACCATGTAGATGTTATTGGTACTTCAAAAGGTAAAGGAACTCAAGGTTCAATAAAAAGACACAACTATAGTAGAGGACCAGAATCACACGGTTCAAAATCCCACAGGGTTGCAGGTGCAAGGTCGGCTGGTTCTTACCCAGCTAGAGTATTTAAAGGAAGAAAAGGCTCTGGAAAGATGGGTAACGAAAGAGTGACAGTACAAAACTTGGAAATTGTAAGAGTAGACGTAGACAAAAATCTTCTTCTTATAAAGGGAGCTATTCCTGGACCTAAGGGTGGACTTGTTACTATTAAAGAAACTGTAAAGGTTTCTAAATAGGAAGGAGGATAGAATATGCCTAATGTTAATGTATTAAATATCAAAGGTGAACAAGTAGGAAATATAGATCTATCTGAACAAATTTTTGGAATAGATGTAAATGAACATGCTGTTTATGAAGTGGTAAAGAACCATTTAGCAAATAGAAGACAAGGAACACAATCTGCTAAGACTAGAGCGGAAGTTAGAGGTGGCGGAAAGAAGCCTTGGAGACAAAAAGGAACAGGTAGGGCAAGACAAGGTTCTATCAGATCACCACAATGGAGAGGTGGTGGAGTTGTATTTGCTCCAAAGCCAAGAGACTATTCTTATACACTACCTAAGAAGGTTAGAAGATTAGCTTTAAAATCAGTGCTTACTTCAAAGGTTAATGACCAAGAACTTATTATTTTGGATACTTTGAACCTTGAAGATTTCAGCACAAAGCAAGCTAAAGAAATTCTAAACAACATAAAGGCAGACAAGAAGGCCATCTTAGTTATTGAAGAACAAAATGAAAAAGTATATAAGTCATTCAGGAACCTACCAGGCGTTGAAGTTTGTGTAGTTAACAATATGAATGTATATGACCTAGTTAACCACAATTCATTAATTATGACACAAGATGCGGTTAAGAAGACTGAGGAGGTATTCATCTAATGAAATCACCATATGATATAGTTTTATCTCCAATAGTAACTGAAAAGTCTATGGATTTAATTAACGATAATAAATACACATTCAGAGTTGCTAAGGATGCTAATAAGGCTGAAATCAAATATGCTGTTGAACAAATATTTGATGGCGTTAAAGTTGAAAAAGTTAACACGATGAATATGTTAGGAAAGACTAAGAGAGTTGGAATGAAGGTAGGAAAGAGAATCGACTGGAAGAAGGCTATCGTGACTTTGAAGGAAGGCTCTAAGACTATTGAATTCTTCGAAAACATTTAGTTAGATTGGAGGATATAAATGGGAATCAAGAAATTTAAACCTACATCTGCCGGACTACGTACAATGTCCGTGTCAAACTTTGAAGAAATCACAAAGACTAGACCGGAAAAATCACTTACAGTTAGCTTGAATAGATCAGGCGGTAGAAACAACTACGGTAGGACAACATCACGTTTTAGAGGTGGTGGGGTTAAGAGAAAATACAGAATAATAGATTTTAAGAGAAATAAAGATGGTGTACCTGGAAAGGTAGCTGCTATAGAATACGACCCAAATAGAACTGCTAATATAGCTTTAATCCACTACTTAGATGGTGAAAAAAGATATATCCTAGCACCTAAGGGACTTAAGGTTGGAACTATGATTGAATCTGGTGAAGATGCAGATATCATGGTTGGTAACGCAAAGAAGCTTAAAGATATTCCTGTAGGTACAAATGTACACAACGTTGAGTTAAAGCCTGGCAAGGGTGGACAATTGGTTAGAACTGCTGGTGCAGTTGCTCAATTGGCTGCTAAAGAAGGTAAGTATGCAACTATAAAGCTTCCTTCAGGCGAAATCAGAAGAGTAATGTTAGAATGTAGGGCTACAATTGGTCAAGTTGGTAACATCGACCATGAGCTAATAACTTTAGGTAAGGCTGGTAAGTCAAGATACCTAGGAAGAAGACCTCACGTAAGAGGTTCAGCGATGAACCCAGTAGATCACCCTCACGGTGGTGGTGAAGGTAGGACTCCAGTTGGTAGAGTAGCTCCAATGACACCTTGGGGTAAGAAATCACGTGGTGTTAAGACTAGAAAGTTAAATAAGAAATCTAACAACGATATCATCAGAAGAAGAAGTAAATAATCCTATAGGAGGTAAATAATGTGTAGATCTCTAAGGAAGCCGCAACATTAAAAAGAACACTTAATGAAAAAAGTGGAAGCATTAAATAAAGACGAACAAAAGAAAGTAATAAAGACTTGGTCAAGGCGTTCAACTATATTTCCAGAATTTGTAGGACACACTATTGCGGTTCACGACGGAAGGAAACATGTGCCAATTTATATTACAGACGATATGGTAGGTCATAAACTTGGTGAATTCGTACCTACCAGAACATATAGAGGACATGCTGGCTCAGACAAATCCAGCAGGGTTAGATAGGAGGAGAATATGATAGCAAGAGCAGAAGCAAAATATGTACGTATTTCTCCAAGAAAAGTACACTTTATTTGCAGGGAAATTAAAGGAAAAAGCGTTGATGAAGCACTTTCAATCCTAAGATTCACTCCAAAAAAGGGTGCAAAGATATTAGAAGATGTACTAAAATCAGCCATAGCAAATGCTGAAAACAATTTCGGTTTAGATAGAGATAATTTAGTAGTTGAATCAGCTTGGGCAAATGATGCGCCAACAATGAAGAGATATAGACCGAAAGCTAAAGGTTCAGCATATCCGATACTAAAGAGATCATCACACATCGGTGTGACAGTAAGAGAAGTAGAGTAGGAGGAGACTAATGGGTCAAAAAGTTAATCCACATGGCTTGAGAGTTGGGGTTATCAAAGATTGGAATTCAAAATGGTTTGCAGATAAAAAAGATTTTGGCGACCTACTAGTTGAAGACCACAATATCAGAAAACTTGTAAAAAAATCTCAATTTGAAGCAGGTGTTTCAAAGATAGATGTTGAAAGAACATTAAATAGAGTAAAAGTTACTATATATACAGCTAAGCCTGGTATGGTTATAGGTAAAGCTGGTTCAGGCGTTGAAAAAATAAAGTCTGACATAGAAAAGCTTACAGGTAAGCAAGCTATAGTAAATGTTGAAGAGATAAGAGATCAAGACATTAATGCTCAATTAGTAGCTGAAAAAATTGCGGAAAACCTTGAAAGAAGAATTACCTTCAGAAGAGCTATGAAGCAAGCTATCCAAAGAACAATGAAGGCTGGTGCTAAGGGTATTAAGACTCAAGTATCAGGAAGACTTGGTGGAGCTGACATGGCTAGAACAGAAGGATATTCAGAAGGAAATATTCCTCTACAAACACTTAGAGCTGATATAGACTACGGATTTGCAGAAGCAGATACTACTTATGGTAAGCTTGGTGTTAAAGTTTGGATAAACAAGGGTGAAGTCCTACCTGGAAAAAAATCAGTAGATGATGTTAAGTCTAAGAGAAGAGACAACAGAAGAAATAACAGAGGTAGAGACGGTAGACAAGATAGAAATTTCAAGAGAAGAAGTAGTAACAAAAACTACAACAAACCTAACAACAAGGCTAATACAGAAGCTTAGTTGTGAAGAGGTAAAGGAGGAAATATTATGCTAATGCCTAAAAGGGTTAAGCGTCGTAGAGTTCATAGAGGTAGAATGAAAGGTACTGCGCAAAGAGGTAACCAATTAGCTTATGGCGAATATGGTTTACAAGCATTAGAACCTAGCTGGATTACTTCTAATCAAATAGAAGCTGCGAGAAGAGCTATGACAAGATACATTAAGAGAGGCGGAAATATCTGGATTAAGGTATTCCCAGACAAGCCGGTTTCCAAGAAGCCAGCAGAAGTTAGAATGGGTTCTGGTAAGGGAGCTCCAGAATACTGGGTTGCTGTAGTTAAGCCAGGTAGAATACTATTTGAGATGGCGGGAGTTAACGAAGAAGTAGCTAGAGAAGCGATGAGACTTGCGTCTGCAAAACTACCAATCAAGACTAAATTCGTATCTCGTTTAGGAATAGGTGAAAGTGAGGTTGGAGAATAATGAAAGCAGCAGAAATTAGAAAATTATCTGACCAAGAATTAAATGATAAGCTAAATAGCTTGAAAGAAGAGTTATTTAACCTTAGATTCCAAGCTGCAACTGGACAAATAGAGAACTTTGCTTCAATTGGTTCAGTAAAGCAAGATATAGCAAGAGTTAAGACAATAATAACTGAAAGAGAAAGAAATATAAGTAGGGAGGCATAACCTATGGAAAGAAACAATAGAAGAACTGAGATAGGTATAGTTGTATCAGACAAGATGGACAAAACTATTGTTGTAGAAGTTTCTACTATGGTTAAACATCCTGTCTATTTAAAGCATATAAAGAAAAGTAAGAAAGTAAAAGCTCACGACCAAGACAATGTTGCAAAGTTAGGCGACAAAGTACTTGTTATGGAAACAAGACCTCTATCAAAAACAAAAAGATACAGACTTGTTGAAGTATTAGAAGAAGCTAAATAATTCTTATTTCTGGAAAGGAGGATCAAATGATTCAAGTTGAGAGTCGTATGAGAGTTGCAGACAATTCAGGTGCAAAAGAACTACTAGTTATAAGAGTATTAGGTGGAACTAAGAGAAAGTACGCTAATGTTGGGGACGTAGTAGTGTGTTCAGTTAAATCTGCTACACCAGGTGGTGTCGTGAAGAAGGGTCAAATAGTTAAGGCTGTTATTGTAAGAACTGTTAATGGAATTGACAGAGAAGATGGTTCATACATCAAGTTTGATGATAATGCAGCAGTTATTGTAAAAGAAGATAAGAACCCTGTTGGAACACGTATATTTGGACCTGTAACAAGAGAATTAAGGGCTAAAGGATTTATGAAGATTATATCCCTAGCACCTGAAGTGTTATAAGGAGGAAAGAAATGCATATAAAGACTGGTGATAAGGTACAAGTAACAACCGGTAAATATAAAGGTGTTGTTGGTAAAGTACTTAAAGCATTTCCAAAAGAAAACAGAGTAATAGTTGAAGGCGTAAACGTTCTTACAAAGCACCAAAAACCAAAGAGTGCTACTGAACCAGGTGGAAAGCTTGAAACAGAAGGAAAAATTCACGCTTCAAATGTTTTATTATATAGCGAAAAGTCAGGCAAGGGCGTTAGAACAAGGACTGAAATCGTTGATGGTAAAAAAGTTCGTGTTGACGTTAAGACTGGCGAAAAGTTAGATTAGTTGAGGAGGAATAAATGACTTCTAGGATTAAAGAAAAGTACAATCAAGAAGTTTTGCCTGCAATGATGAAAAAGTTCGAATACAAGAACCCAATGCAAGCACCAAAACTAGAAAAGATTGTTTTGAATATAGGTTTAGGAGAAGCTAAGGATAATGCAAAATTATTGGAAAGCGCCGTTGAAGAACTAAAGTTAATCACAGGACAAGCTCCAGTAATAACAAGAGCGAGAAAGTCTATAGCTAACTTCAAATTACGTGAAGGCCAAGCAATTGGATGTAAGGTTACACTTCGTGGTGAAAGAATGGAATCATTCTTTGACAAGCTAGTTAACATATCACTTCCAAGAGTTAGGGACTTCAGAGGTGTATCTAGCACTTCATTTGACGGTAGAGGAAACTATTCCCTTGGTATAAAGGAACAGTTGATATTCCCTGAAATTGAATATGATAAGATTGAACAAATCAGAGGTTTAGATGTTGTAATTGTTACTACAGCTCAAACTGACGAAGAAGCTAAGGAATTCTTATCATTAATGGGAATGCCTTTCAAAAAGTAAGGAGATATATATGGCAAAAAAGTCAATGATCGCAAAACAAAAAAAGAAACAAAAATTTTCAACTCGTGAATATACAAGATGTAAAGTCTGTGGAAGGCCTCACTCCGTTCTAAGAAAATATGGAATCTGCCGTATTTGTTTTAGAGAGCTAGCTTATAAGGGTGAGATTCCTGGCGTAAGAAAAGCAAGTTGGTAATTTGACAGGAGGTAAAAGATATGATGACTGATCCTATAGCAGATATGCTAACTAGAATTAGAAATGGTAACAGTGCAAAGCACAAATCAGTGGAAATCCCTGCTTCAAATATGAAAAAAGACCTTGCTCAAATACTTTTAGACGAAGGTTATATTAAAGGATATAATGTGACTGAAGACGACAAACAAGGCGTTATAACAGTTGATTTAAAATACGTTCAAGACCAAAGAGCTATCTCAGGTATAAAGAGAATTTCAAAACCTGGTAGAAGAGTATACGTTGGATCTCAAGATGTTCCAAAGGTATTAAATGGTCTAGGAATTGCTATAATTTCAACTTCTAAAGGAGTTATGACTGATAAGCAAGCTAGAAAAGAAGCTGTTGGTGGCGAGGTAATTTGCTACGTTTGGTAGTATTTCAACAAGGAGGAAGAAATGTCAAGAATTGGATTAAAACCAATAACTATACCTGCTGGTGTTGAAATTAAATGTAACGATGGTCTTGTTGAAGTAAAAGGACCAAAGGGAAGTTTAACTCAAAAAATCGGCAGTGATTTCAAGTTAACAATTGAAGATGGAACACTTAGTGTAGAAAGACCATCTGAGACAAAAGAAGATAGATCACTACATGGTCTTTATAGGACTTTAATATATAATATGGTTGTGGGTGTTACAGAAGGTTATTCTAAGACCCTTAAGATAGAAGGTACTGGATATAGGGCAAGCAAGCAAGGTAAAAAGCTTAACCTAAACCTTGGATTCTCACACCCGATAGTACTTGAAGATCCAGAAGGAATTCTTACTGAAACACCTGATGAAAGAACGATAAAAGTAAGCGGAATCGACAAGCAATTAGTTGGAAATTACGCTGCTAATATTAGAGCCTGGAGAAAGCCTGAACCATACAAGGGTAAGGGAGTTAAGTACGAAGGCGAATACATCAGAAGAAAAGTTGGTAAGACAGGTAAGTAGAAGGGAGTAATAATTTGGCAAGATTTAATAGATATGCTAGCAGAAAAGCTAGACATGAAAGAATTAGAAAAAATTTAAGCGGTACTCCTGAAAGACCAAGACTTTGCGTATTTAAGAGTAATGCAAACATCTATGCTCAAATAATAGATGATGTTAATGGAGTTACACTAGTACAAGCTTCAACTCTAGACAAGTCTTTTGCTGGTGAAAAGTTGGCATCTAATGTTGAGTCAGCTAAAAAAGTTGGTGAACTAGTTGCTAAGAGAGCATTAGATAAAGGGATTGAAGAAGTAGTTTTCGATAGATCTGGATATATTTATCACGGCAAAGTAAAAGAACTAGCTGAATCAGCAAGAGAAGCTGGTTTAAGATTTTAGTCGGGAGGAATCATGAGAAATAACAGAGTAGATAATGCAAATACTGAATTTGAAGAAAGAGTAGTTGCTATCAACAGAGTTACTAAGGTAGCAAAGGGTGGTAGAACTATGAGATTCTCAGCTCTAGTAGTTGTAGGTGACAGAAATGGCAGAATCGGTGTAGGTACTGGTAAAGCTAACGAAGTTCCAGAAGCTATTAGAAAGGGCGTAGAAGACGCTAAGAAGAATTTAGAAAATATACGTATAGTTGATGGTTCAATTCCTCACGATGTAGTTGGTGTTGATGGTGCTGGTAGGGTACTACTAAAGCCTGCATCAGAAGGGGTTGGAGTTATCGCTGGTGGTCCAGTCCGTGCCGTATGTGAACTTGCTGGAATCACAAACGTTCGTGCTAAATCACTTGGTTCATCTAATGCAAGAAGTATAGTTAATGCTACAATGGCTGGTTTAAGAAGTCTTAAGACTGTTGAGGAAGTGGCTAGAATTCGTGGTAAAAGTGTTGAAGAAATACTAAACTAGGAGGATAACATGGCTAAATTACAAATTAAACTAGTTAAAAGTACAATTGGAAGATTGGAAAAACACAGGAGAACTGTTGAAGCATTAGGACTTAGGAAGATTGGGCAAACAGTAATCAAAGAAGACAATGCTGCAGTAAGAGGTATGATTGACTCAATCAACTTTATGCTTGAAGTTAACGAAGTTGAGTAGGAGGGTTTAAATGAAATTACACAATTTAAAACCAGCAGCCGGTGGAGCAGTAAAGGAAAAGAAAAGACTTGGACGTGGTCATGGATCAGGATGGGGTAAGACATCAGGCCGTGGACATAAGGGTCAAAATGCTAGATCTGGCGGCGGAGTAAGACCAGGATTTGAAGGTGGTCAAATGCCTTTATTCCAAAGTCTTCCAAAAAGAGGTTTTACAAATATATTTGCAAAGCAATATGCTGAAGTGAATTTAAAAGATTTAAATAGATTTGAAGACGGAACTGAAGTTACCTTAGAGCTTTTGCTTGAAACAGGCTTAGTTAAGAAGTCAAAGGCAAAAGATGGAATTAAAATTCTTGGAAATGGTGATTTAGAAAAGAAATTGACTATTAAAGCTAATAAATTTACAAAATCAGCAGAAGAGAAGATTAATTCGATAGGGGGAAAGGCTGAGGTGATCTAATATGTTTAAGACACTATCAAATGCCTGGAAGGTCCAAGAAATAAGGAAGAAGATGATCTTCACCTTATATATGATTTTAATATTTAGGTTGGGGATGGCTTTACCAGTACCATATATATCACGTGAAGCAGTGCAAGCTATTTACAATGGTAACCAAGGTCAAATCCTTCAATTCCTTAACCTATTAACGGGTGGTGGCTTGGACTCCCTAAGTGTGTTCGCACTTGGTGTCGGACCATATATCACCGCATCTATCGTAATTCAATTATTAACCTTTGCTATTCCTGCTCTTGAAGAAATTTCAAAAGAGGGAGAAGAAGGTAAGAAGAAAATTCAAAGATATACAAGATATTTAGGCTTGGTATTAGCGATAGTACAAGCATATGCCTATGTTAACGGTATATTCAGTTCAGCTATTGTATCTGGTACTGGTCCATGGCAAAAGGCTGTTGTAATGCTTGCCCTAGTTGCAGGTGCAATGTTTATAGTATGGCTTGGTGACCTTATTGGTGAAAAGGGTATAGGAAATGGACTTTCCCTAATAATTTTCTTAGGAATTGTTTCAAGATTACCGGACCAAGTTATAACATGGGTAAGGGCCACAATTGCAATGCCATCATTCCTATATAGGTTGATACCAACACTAATTATTATATTAGCAACAATTGTATTCGTTGTTATTCTAACTGAAGGTGAAAGGAAGATTCCGGTTCAATATGCAAAAAGAGTAGTCGGAAGAAAGATGTATGGCGGACAATCAACACATATTCCACTAAAGGTGAATATGTCAGGTGTTTTACCTGTAATTTTCGCATCATCATTATTACAATTACCGCAAACACTAGCATTATTGTTTGGGGGCGGAGTACAAAGATTCGTTACTAAATATATGAGTTTCGGAGGAACTGTTGGAACGATAGTATATTTAATACTTCAAGTTGTTTTAATTATAGCTTTTGCATACTTCTATAATTCGATTCAATTTAATCCAATTGAGTACTCAAAGAACCTTCAACAGTATGGAGGCTTTATACCTGGAATAAGACCTGGTAGGCCAACAAGTGAATATTTGGGTAGTATAACAAATAAAATCACTTTAATAGGTGCTATTGGATTAGCGATTCTTGCAGTAACTCCTACAATAGTAACTACTGTATTGAATATGAATATGGTCCTTGCCGGTACATCTGTTATAATCACAGTAGGTGTAATACTTGAGACAATTAAGCAAATAGAAGCAATGATGCAAATGAGACACTATAAAGGTTTCTTAAACAAATAAGAGGAGAAATGATGATTTACATTTTATTGGGACCACCTGGTGCGGGAAAAGGCACTCAGGCGAAGAAAATGGTAACAGACTATGGACTTGTTCACGTATCCACAGGCGATATTTTTAGGGAAAACATTAAAAATGAAACAGAACTTGGCAAAAAAGTTAAGGATATTTTAGCAAGAGGAGAGCTTGTTGACGATCAGCTTACCAATGGTCTAGTTTTTGATAGGCTATCAAAAGATGATGTCAAGAATGGTTTTCTTCTGGATGGATACCCAAGAAATCTAGTTCAAGCTAAGGCCCTTGATGAATGGCTAAAGGAAAATGGACTAGAAGTAAATAACGTTTTGGATATTCAAGTAGCTCCTGAGATTCTAGTTAAGAGGATATCAGGAAGGAGAGTGTGTCTAAGTTGCGGACATTCCTACCATATAGTCAATGAACCCCCTAAAAAAGAGGGAATCTGTGACCAATGTGGTTCCGATATAATCCAAAGACCAGATGATTGTGAAGAAACGGTGAAATCAAGAATAAACATTTACGAAGAACAAACTAAACCTTTGGTTGATTATTATGAAAAACAAGGAAAGGTCTTGTATTTTGATGGTAGCCAAAGTATAGATAAAGTTTATAATGATGTGAAAGATTCTCTAGAAGCGTAGTTATATGAGGTTAGAAACAAATTCAGATTGCAATTTGTCAATCGGACAGATAGTGAAGTCAAAGGCTGGAAGAGACAAACAAGAAAGTTTTATCGTATATGAAATCTTAAATGATAATTATGTGTTGATTGTAGACGGTAGATTAAGGAAAATTTCCAAGCCGAAAAAAAAGAAAGTAAAACACTTGCAAAAGACCAACATAATCATCGATGGATTCAATGAAATGAAGGAAGATAGAGATTTCAATGATTCGTTAATCAGGAAGTTGATTAATCAAGGAACAATACAGGAGGAAACTTAACTTATGTCAAACAAAGATGTAATAGAGGTTGAAGGAACTGTTATAGATGCCTTACCAAATACAATCTTTATTGTAGAACTTGCAAACGGCCATCAAATAACAGCTCATATATCAGGAAAATTAAGAATGAACTACATTAGAATTCTGCCAGGAGATAAAGTAACAGTTGAATTATCACCTTACGATTTAACAAAGGGCAGAATTACTTGGAGAAAGAAGTAAGGAGGACTTTTTAATGAAAGTTAGACCATCAGTTAAGAAAATGTGTGAAAAGTGCAAAATTATCAAGAGAAAAGGTAGAGTAATGGTAATTTGCGAAAATCCAAAGCACAAACAAAAACAAGGATAATTAAGGGGGTGTAGGAATTTGGCAAGAATATCAGGAGTAGACTTACCAAGAGAAAAAAGAGTCGAAATAGGACTTACTTATATATACGGAATTGGTAGAGCAAGATCTAATAAAATTCTAGCAGAAGCAGGAGTTAATCCAGACACAAGAGTGAAGGATTTGTCAGAACAAGACTTAGCTGCTATAAGAGAGCAAATTTCTCAATTTCACCTTGAAGGGGATTTAAGAAGAGATGTATCTTTAAATATAAAAAGACTTCGTGAAATAAACAGTTATAGAGGACGTAGACATAAAATGAATCTACCTGTTAGAGGTCAAAACACTAAGAATAATGCAAAGACTAGAAAAGGCAGAAAGAAATAAGGGGAGGAACAATAATTGGCAAATAAAAAGCAAGCACGTGCAACACGTGTTAAGAAAAGACTAAGAAAAAGTATTGAACAAGGCCAAGCTCATATAGTTTCTACTTTTAATAATACAATGGTTACATTGACTGACTTAAACGGTAATGCAATTTCATGGGCATCTGCCGGACAACTAGGCTTTAAGGGTTCAAGAAAGTCAACACCTTTCGCAGCTCAACAAGCAGCTGAAGAAGCAGCAAAGAAAGCTATCGAACATGGCTTAAAGACAGTTGAAGTTTATGTTAAGGGACCAGGTTCTGGAAGAGAAGCAGCTATAAGAAGTTTACAAGCAGCTGGACTAGAAGTTAACATGATCAAGGATGTTACTCCAATTCCACATAATGGTTGTAGACCACCTAAGAGAAGAAGAGTTTAATAGGAGGCGATTATGGCAAGATATACAGGACCAAAATTAAAAAGAGCAAGAACTTTGGGCATTGAGCCACAAGTGTTAGGTATAAATAAGAAGAGCAACAGAAACCCTCAAAAGGGTCAAGGAAAGCTAAGTGAATACGGCCTACAATTAAGGGAAAAGCAAAAGGCTAAATTTATCTACGGTGTTTTAGAAAAGCAATTTAGAACTATGTTCGACAGGGCATCTAAAATGCAAGGTATCACTGGTGAAAACCTTCTTAGATTACTTGAATTAAGACTTGACAACGTGGTATATAGAATGGGATTTGCTAAGACTAGAGATCAAGCTAAACAACTTATCTCTCATGGACATTTCCTTGTAAATGGCCACAAGGTAGACATAGCATCATATATTTGTTCAGTTGACGATGTTATTACTGTAAGAGAAAAATCAAGAAACAAAGAAATATTCAAATCTACTGATGACAAGGCTTGGAACCAAGCTAAGTGGATCACAGTTGACGCAGAAAAATTAGAAGGAAAAATAATAGCTCAACCTGAAAGAGAAGATATTGACTTCGAAATTGAAGAACGTTTAATAGTCGAATTATACTCTAAGTAATATTGACTAGCAAAATGCACAGGAGGCAAATCCGTGATCGATAAATTAAACACAAAAATTGAGATTTTGAATATAAATGAAGATAATAATTATGGGAAATTCAGCCTATCTCCCCTAGAAAGGGGATATGGTACAACCCTTGGAAATAGTTTGAGAAGGGTATTATTATCTTCTTTACCTGGAACCGCTATCTCAAGCATCAAATTTGATGACGGTGTATTGCATGAGTTTACAACTGTAAAGGGTGTAATTGAAGATGTTCCTGAAATTATTCTTAATATTAAGGGCATAGCTATTAAAAGACTAGTAGAAAATTTTGAGCCGGTTCAGCTTAGGCTAGATGTTAAGGGACCAAAAATTGTAACAGCTGGTGATATTACGGGAGATGTTAATTTGGAAATCATTAACAAAGACCACTATATCTGTACAGTTAACGACGAAGGTTCAATTAATATGGAACTAAATGTTATTAAGGGAAGCGGATATTCCCTTGCCGACCAAAATAAGTCCGAAGATGATCCTATTGGCCTAATAGCAATAGATTCATCATTCACACCTGTAAAGAAAGTAAACTACCAGGTTGAAGACACAAGGGTTGGACAAACAATTGACTATAACAAACTTATTTTAGAAGTTTGGACTAATGGAACAATTACTCCTCAAGAAGCCGTATCTGAGGGGGCACAAGTATTAATCAATTATTTGGACTTCTTTACAGAACTTCCTGATTTAGATGAAGAGATTTTCCAAGATGAGGAAGAGGAAGAAACAGAAGACAATCAAGTTCTATCAATAACTATTGAAGAATTAGACCTATCTTTAAGGAGCTTTAATTGCTTAAAGAGGGTTGGATTATCTACTGTTGGCGATATCGTGTCAAAAGATAGGGTTTGGCTATCAAAGATAAAGAATTTTGGTGCGAAGTCTTTTGATGAAGTAGAGAAAAAGATAAATAGCTTAGGATTAGAATTAAAATCCAAAGAAGATGATGAATAGGGGAGGTAATTAGTTTGGCAACTTTAAGAAAGTTAGGCAGAAGAACTGACCACCGTACTGCTATGTTGAGAAACCAAGTGCAATCACTTTTTGAAAATGGCAGAATTGAAACATCTGTTACAAGAGCTAAGGAAACTCAAAGAATGGCTGAAAATATGATTACCCTTGGTAAGAAGGGTGACCTACATGCTAGACGTCAAGCTTTAGCATATATTTATAAAGAAGACGTTGTTAAGAAACTTTTTGATGAAATAGCTCCACAATATGCAGAAAGAAATGGTGGATACACAAGAATCTTAAAAATGGGTCCTCGTAGAGGCGATGGAACAGAAATGGCAATACTTGAATTAGTATAATAAATTGGAAAGTCTGAAAATTTTTTCGGACTTTTTTTTTGCCCTTAAGTCACTCTTTTGTTTTAATGCATAGTCACATATCAGATTATAAATTAGATTGCAAAAAAGCTTGCCACTTGCTATTATAGGAAATGGAATATTATTGCGTATGGAGAAAAAGCTACTAGCAGTAGATAGGAGCAATGAATAGAAGAGATAAAAGACGGTAACTATATCGTCTTTTCTATTATACTTTTCCATGAATAAATCAAGTATGGTATAATATTATTGTTAAAATATGATTAGGAGCAAAAAATGAAAAATACAAAGAAAAACGTAGGCATATTTCTAGGAATTATTGTCCTAACAATTTATGTTTTGGGGGCTATTTATTTTAGTTTTAACACCTATCCCAAGACTAGTGTAAATGGTGTGGACCATGGTCTGTCATCTAAGGAAGATTTGTTTACCTATAAAGAATCGTCAGACCCTATGAAGATAATAGGAAGGAATGAAAAGGAACAACTAATATCTGGAGAAGATATTGGATTAAGTAAGGAAGTAGCAGGCTCTCCAGAACTTAATCAGAAAGCTTTTTTATGGCCAATCCAGATATTTAAAAAGTACGATTATAAGATTAGTTATAATACGAGATATGATGAAGCAAAGCTAAAGGATATACTTACAAAGTCACCTATCTATAGGAACCAGGTTGAACCAGAAGATGCTAAGATTATATATGATGAAGAAAAGCAAGAATACTTAATTAAAAAAGAGCTAGCTGGAAACAAATTAGATTATGATAAATTTGAAAAGGCTGTTATTGACGGTCTAGTTAATGACGAAAGCGAGCTGGATATATCTAATTTATATGAAAAACCTAAGGTAACTTCTGATAGTCCAGTGTTGGCAAAAGAGCTAAAAGACCTTCAAGAAATGACTAAAAACAAATATGTTTTTGACTTTGAAGATAGAAAGTATACCTTGACTGGAAAAGACTTATTTGACCTTTATGATAATGGAGAAGATGGGCTAAAACTTAATAAAGAAAGGGCCATGGAATATGTAGCAGATATTGCAAAAAAGACAGATACCTATGGAACTGTAAGAACTTTTAATGCCACAGGAATAGGACAAATTAAGGTCGCTCCAGGAATCTATGGTTGGAAGATGGACAGGCAAAAAACCTTAGACAACCTTATAAAGATGATTGAAAACAAGGAAGATGGTAATGTTGATATAGAGTATAAAAAAGAAGAATATTTCCAATATACTGCTATGAGCAGGAAAAAGGATGATATTGGTAATACTTATATAGAAATTGATCTTTCAAGGCAAACCATGTGGTATTACGAAGATGGAAAGCTTATTCTTTCTACTCCAATAGTTAGTGGTCTTGCAAGTTTAAGGACTGCTGCCACTCCTGTAGGAGTTAATAAGGTTAGGGACAAGAAAAGTCCTACAGTCTTAAGGGGAAGAAATGAAAAAGATGGTGGTAAATATGCTGTTGATGTCAAATATTGGATCAATGTAGGCTGGACAGGATCAGGAATCCATGACACTTACTATAGAAATAAGTATGGTGGAAACATTTATAAAACAAACGGGTCTTCATCATGTGTAAATACACCTCTTGAGGCTGTAAAAAAACTATATGAAAGAGTAAAATATGGAACTCCTGTTGTAATATATGAAAGCTCTACAAATTATTCACCAACAGAATTTGAAAAGCAGGCAATTAATGCTAGAAGAAATGCAAGGGAAAAAAATAACCCAGAAAGTAATAAAGTGACTAGCAACAGATCTTAATTTATGAATAAATTAGATTGTATAACTATTATGTAAGGCGACTGGCGTCTATACAAAAATATAGAGGATTATGATGATAGAGATAAAAGATTTAAAATTTAGTTACGACCCATTGGATGATGACCATAGGGTAAACCATTTAGATGGCATCAATCTAGAAATAAAAGATGGTGAGTTTGTAACTATACTAGGACATAATGGCTCAGGCAAATCAACCCTAGCCAAAATGCTAAATGCACAGATACTACCAGATGAGGGTGATGTTATCATTTCAGGTATCAACACCAAAGAATCGGATATTTGGGAAGTTAGAAAAAAAGTAGGAATGGTGTTTCAAAACCCAGACAATCAAATGGTGGCTACAATAGTTGAAGAAGATGTGGCTTTTGGACCAGAAAACATGGGTATTCCACTACCAGAGCTTAGAGAAAGGGTGGATGAAGCCCTAGAGATTGTCGGAATGACCAAGTATAAAAAACATGCTCCTCATATGCTATCAGGAGGGCAAAAGCAGAGGGTAGCTATAGCTGGAGTCTTGGCTATGAAACCTGAAGTTGTTGTTTTTGATGAACCAACCGCAATGCTTGACCCAACAGGGAGAAAGTCAGTTATGAGATCGGCTCTTTACCTAAATAAGCAGGAGAAAAAGACTGTAATTAATATAACCCACTTCATGGATGAAGCAGTCCTATCTGATAGGGTTGTAGTAATGGCAAAGGGGAAGGTTGTTTTTCAGGGAACACCAAAAGAGGTATTTTCAAATGTGGAGCTTATTAAGTCTCTCCACCTGGATGTACCTCAGGTTACTGAATTAGCCTACCTACTTAATAAAAATGGATTTAATATCGATAAAGGCATCTTGAGCATAGATGAATTGGTGGAAAGCTTATGAGTATTATTATAGATAATGTAAGATATACCTATAATCCCAATTCCCCCTTTGAAAGTCATGCTTTAAAGGATGTTAATTTGGAGATAAAAGAGCATGAGTTTATCGGGCTAATTGGCCATACGGGTTCTGGTAAGTCAACCCTTGTTCAAATGCTAAACGCCCTATTACACCCAACCAGTGGAAAAGTTGAGGTAGACGGACTAGATACTTCCAAAAATAGCAAGGACCTTAAAAAAATAAGGCAACTTGTAGGACTTGTTTTTCAATATCCTGAATACCAATTATTCGAAGAAACAATTGAAAAGGATATAGCATTTGGACCTAGTAATTTAGGGCTTGCCGAAGAAGAAATAAGGGTTCGTGTAAGGGAAGCAATGGAGATGGTCGGGCTTGACTATGAAAAGCTTAAAGACCAATCACCATTCGACTTATCTGGTGGTCAAAAGAGGAGGGTGGCTATAGCATCAGTTATAGCTATGAGGCCTAAATATTTGATATTAGATGAGCCAACAGCAGGACTTGATCCATCAGCTAGGGACAGTATATTAGCAGAAATTAAAAACTTTTACGATTTGAATGAAGATGTAACAGTCATAATCGTTTCCCACTCAATGGAAGATATAGCAAAGCTAGCAGGCAGGGTAATTGTTATGCATCAGGGAGAGGTCTTTGCAGACGCTGATCCAAGGGAGGTCTACTCTATGGATGAGAAACTGGAAGAAATTGGCCTAGATGTACCTCAAATTACTAAGGCTACAAAACTATTAGAAAAAAAAGGATATAAGTTTGATAAAACGGTATTGACTGTCGAAGAAGCTCTTGAAGCTATCCTTAAACAAAAAGGAGGTACTCAAGATGGCGAGTAATATTTCTTTAGGACAATATATACCTGGTCAATCAATAATCCATAGGCTTGACCCAAGGGTCAAAATAATCTGCGTATTTTTATATATGGTTGGAATATTTTTTGTGGAAAGTTTTCTATTATATATTCCATTTTTCCTACTGCTAATAGCTACAATAGCAATCGCAGGAATAAATTTTAAGATAATCCTTAAATCAGTAAGACCTCTAATATTTGTCATAGTCTTTACTGCTATATTAAATATTTTGGTAACTCCTGGGGAAGTTATATTCCAGCTTTGGAAGTTTTCAGTATCAAAGGAAGGGCTTATAAGGGCAGCCTTCATGTCAATAAGGATTATATTACTTGTATTAGGAACATCAATTCTTACCCTAACTACCAGTTCAATATCTTTGACGGATGGATTAGAGGGAGTAATGAAGCCTTTAAAGCTAATAAAATTTCCTACCCACGAGCTATCAATGATGATTTCAATAGCCTTAAGATTTGTGCCTACTTTATTCGAAGAAGCGGATAAGATAAGGAAGGCTCAAATGGCTAGGGGGGCTGATTTTGAGTCGGGAAATGTATTCAAAAAAGCTAAGAGTATGATTCCCCTTCTAGTTCCTCTTTTCTTAAACTCATTTAAGAGGGCTGATGACCTATCAGTTGCTATGGTATCTAGGTGCTATAGAGGGGCAGAAGGAAGGACAAAGCTTAATCCCTTGAAGCTAGAAACAAAGGATATACTTATCTTAATAGGTATGAATATTTTTATAGGGGCAGTGATTGCCTTGAAGTATATATTATGATAAAAAACATCAAATTAACTTTCGCCTATGACGGAAGTAAATTCAAAGGAGTCCAGGCTCAGAAAGATGAGAGGACTATCCAAAGTGAATTAGAAAAAGCAATATATAAGCTTACTGGCAAGTCCAGTAGGCTTATTTTAGCTGGAAGGACCGATGCAGGAGTCCACGCTTTTGGTCAGGTTGCAAACTTTTTAACTCCTGCAAACATTCCTGGAAGAGCTTTCAAATACAAACTTGGAAAATACCTTCCAGATTCAATAATTGTATTACAGTCGGAGGAAGTTAGCCTTGATTTTCACGCTAGATTTTCCGCTAAAAACAAGAGATACAGGTATATTATTTATAATGATAAGTTTATGCATCCTGTCTACCAGTCAATCTATTGCCATGTCACTTACAAGCTGGACCTAGAAGCCATGGTAAGGGCCTGCAAACACCTTGAAGGCAGGCATGATTTTAAAGCTTTTACTAAATACGAAAAGAGAGAAAAATCCACTATAAGAACGATAACTAAAGCTGATATAAAAAGGGATGGTAAGCTTATTATAATTGAATTTGAAGGAGAAAGTTTTTTATATAACCAGATAAGGATAATGGTAGGATGTTTAGTAGATATAGGTAGGGGACATAGGAGTCCCGACCATATACTATATTTATTTGATACAAAAGATAGGCTATCTGCTGGAATTACCTATCCTCCTTCAGGTCTTTATCTTATGGATATAGGATATTAAAGCTTATAGATCTATTAGCTATAATAGTTGACTATATAACTCAAATACAGGAAGATAAGCTTGACATAGGACTTATAAGCATATATAATATAAAAGTGTTTAAAAAGGATCTTTATTCTTTTTAAACAATATCTTCGATTTTATATATCGCAGCGTCGATGTGCGATTAATAAATTGTCGGATAAACAAAAACCGCCCCCTCATGAGGCGGAGTCTAAATACATGGGGCATGATATTGTAGAAAGAATAAGGAGGAAACATGAAGACATTTTTAGCAAAAGCTCATGAAGTTGACCGTAAATGGTACCTAGTTGATGCTGAAGGTAAGACTTTAGGTCGCCTAGCAACAGATATAGCTACTATTTTAAGAGGAAAGCATAAGGCTATATACACACCTCACGTTGATACAGGGGACTATGTAGTTGTAATTAATGCTGACAAGATTGTTGTTACCGGTAATAAGGCTGATCAAAAATACTATAAGAGGTATTCAGGTTATGCTGGTGGACTTAAGGAAATCCCTTATAAGGATATGCTGGAAAAGCATCCTGAAAGAATTTTACAACATGCTGTTAAAGGTATGTTGCCAAAGAACTCATTGGGAAGAGATATGTTTAGAAAGTTAAGGGTTTATGCAGGCCCAGACCATGAACATCAAGCTCAAAATCCAGAGTTAATCGAGTTATAGGAGGGATAGAATATGAGTAATCAATTTTTAGGAACAGGAAGAAGAAAAACATCTGTTGCAAGAGTTAGATTGTTACCAGGTTCAGGTAAATTTATCGTTAACAATAAAGAACTAGATGATTATTTTGCTTACCAAACATTAAGAGACATTGCTAAGGCTCCTCTTGCTCTAGTTGAAAAAGAAGGATCTTTTGATGTTTATGTTAATGTAAAGGGTGGCGGATTCACTGGTCAAGCTGGTGCAGTTAGACATGGTGTTGCAAGAGCTCTAGTTGAATCAGACAACGAATTAAAAGAAGAATTAAAAAGGGCAGGTTTCTTGACAAGAGATTCAAGAAAGAAGGAAAGAAAGAAACCAGGTCTTAAGAAAGCTAGAAAATCATCTCAATTCTCAAAGAGATAAAATTGTATATTCAAAGCGTTTTGTGGATTTCCTACAAAACGCTTTTTTGATTGAGTAATTATTATAATAGTGGTATAATATTCAAAGTATAAAAATTAACTATTTTACAGATGAGGTATAAAATGAAAAAAAATAGATTTTTCTCTAAATTTCTTTTGATGCTTAGTATAATATCTTTTGGCCTAGTGGCATTTTACCTAGTTAAAAATGGGATTCTGCCAACCAGATATAGAAAGATATTTATAATAGCTGGTTTAGCTATATATGTTTTGGCAGCGATAATAATATTAGCTAGAAAAAGCCCTAAGTCCTTAAGAAGTATTACTACTTTATTAATTACGCTCTTAATGCTTATCTTTGTTTTTGCTTTTATATTCATTAATAAGGGCTTAATAACTCTGGATAAACTTAATAAGAACGCTAACGATAAAGTTTATATGGATTTTTCAATAGTTGTTAGGAAGGATTCAGACTATGAAAAGATATCCGATATAGGGGATGCTTATGTGTATGCAGCTATAAATAGCGATGCTAAGAATTTTAAGCTATTCAAGGAACAATTTAGTAAAGATAACAAGATTGATATAAACTATGCTGATGGAAAAAGCTATGTGTCAATGGCTGAAGACCTTTTGGATGGAAGGTCAAAAGTAATTTTATTAAATGAAAATTATAGGACGAGCATCGAAGATAATAGGCATGAATTTTCTAGAAAGACTAGGGTTATTTACTCTGTAAAAATAGAAAAGAAAATCCACAAGGAAGACCAGGTTGAGCAAAAACCAGTTGCTGATAATGAACCATTTAACCTATATATATCTGGAGCTGATACTTATTCCAACAATTATAGCCATGCGAGAAGTGACGTAAATTTACTTATGACAGTAAATCCTAAGACAAACAAGATACTTATTACAACAATTCCTAGGGACTCTTATGTTAAGATAGCTGGTAAGGGCGATAATCAGAAGGATAAATTTACCCATTCAGGTATATATGGAGCTAGTAGCTCTATCAAGACCCTAGAAAACCTTTTTGGAATCGATATAAACTACTATGCTAAGGTCAACTTTAACTCACTAATAAATGTGGTTGATGCCTTGGGAGGAATAGAAGTCGATAATGCCGAAACCTTTACTTCAATAGTGAATAAGAAGACCTACAAAAAGGGAAGGATTCACCTAAGTGGTCAAGATGCCTTAGCATTTGCAAGAGAGAGAAAACACCTTACTGAAGGAGATTTAGGAAGGGGTAAAAACCACATTAGGATTGTAGAGGGAATGATCAACAAGGCCATGTCACCTTCAATTTTACTAAGATATTCTAAAGTGTTAGATGTCTTGAGCGATTCTATGGAAACAAACATGCCAAATGACAAAATCATAGATATGATTAATGCCCAATTAGATACAAATAAGAATTGGAAAATAGAATCAATAGACTTAGAAGGAAAGGGTAAGATGGGATTACCATCATATGCTATGCCTGGTTACAACCTATGGTTCCTAGTTCCTGATAAGGACAGTATTGAAAATGTTTCTAACAAGATAAATGAGTTATTAGAAGCGGAATAAAATTATAACTCTAACTATAAGAGAATTAAAGTGGCAAGCTTAAGTGCTTGTCGCTTTTTATTTGCCTAAAACACATTATTATTTTAAATCCTATAAAAAATAATATATAATTAGTAAAAATTAATAAGGGGTGGTTAGATTCTTTTTGACATAGATAGTAATAATAAAAAAATAAAAATTGATAAAAAATATGAATCATTGCGACTTCAAAAGTTGCAAAGAACCTGTATAGAGGAAAATATACCAGTTATAATAATCGTCGATGGATGGGAGTCATCAGGTAAGGGATATATAATTAATGAGCTGGTAAAAGACCTTGATCCAAAAAATTATAGGGTGAGTGTCTTTGATGAAAACTCCCTAACAAATACCTATAGTTATTCTAAACAGTCCTGGAGCTTTTTACCTGCCTATGGAGACTTTAGAATCCTTTATAGGAGTATCTACGCTAGACTGTTTAATAAGCTTGATATGGACAAAGACGGGCGAAATAGGAAACTAGATTATATAAAGAACCTAGAGAAGCTTCTTACAGATGATCATTTTATCATTATCAAATATTTTATCGATATAGATAAAAAGGACCTAAAGGAAAATATAGAAATATTAAAAGACCACCACTATTTGTGGAGGTTTTATAATAACTTCCCTGATAGAGGTAAGATGGCAATTTTTGATAGAAGTTGGTATGGAAGGGTAATGGTAGAAAGAGTAGAAAATTTTGCTAATGAGAAAGAATGGTCTAGGGCTTATGAAGAAATAAATATGATGGAAAAAGAGCTGGTAGACCAAAATGTACTATTGATTAAATACAACCTTGTCATTTCAAAGGATGAACAGGAAAGGAGATTTGAGGATAGGATGAAGAACAAACCCTATAAAATAACTGACGAAGACTGGGGAAATAGGGAAAAGTGGGACAAGTATGTTGAATCTATGAATGATATGGTTGAGCTTACAAGTACAAGCTATGCACCATGGAAATTGATAGCAAGTGAAAACAAAAAACACGCCAGAATTGAGGTCCTAAAAGATTTTATAAATAGGGCAGAGGAGATGTTAGAAAAAAATAAAAATTTATAATAGGAGTATAATTTGAGAGAGAAAAAAGGATTATTTATTACTATAATAATTGTAATTTGCGCTATAGCACTTGCTTTTTTCTTAAAAAAGCAAGGTCAAGAGCAAGTAAAGGGAAAAAATCTATCAAAGATAGAGGATAAGGCTAATAGCAATACAAAATCTAAAGAAGGAAAGGTATCTAATGAGTTAGGAAGAAATACTGAATCAAGTATAGAAGGTAATAACAAAGATAAGGGGGTAGATTCAAGTCTATCCGATGACTTTTATATACAAGATGAAGCCATTTTCCATAAGGTAATGGATGAAGAAAAGCCCTTAATGTTGATGTTTGGGACACCTGACTGTATATACTGCAAGCAGATGAAACCTATGATAAGTAAATATTCAGAGGAATATAAGGACCAGATAAATATTAAATATATAGATGCATATGAGTACCCTGATTTAGCTTATAAATTTCCAATAAGAGGGGTTCCAGCCTTCCTATACAGGACTAAGGATAAGCACGGTTACCTTCCATCAAAAGATCTAAAGGAAGTTCTTACCAGTGTAAATGGTCTGAGCTCTTTTTCAGCACCAAACAGTGATAAACATGATATCACAATGTCTTACGGGCTAATGGAAGAAAAAACGGTAAGAAAAATTATTAAGGAGCTAGTGGAAAATGCTAAATAATATATTTTTAACATTTTCTAAAATAATAACTGAAGGGGGAGTTTGGGCTCCTATTGTAGCCTTATTAGCAGGGCTAGTCACTTCAGTGTTACCTTGTTCTCTTAGTTCAATACCGCTTATAATTGGCTATGTAAAGGGTTCGGGGCAAGTCGATAGCAAAAAGTCATTTAAATTATCTCTTGTCTTTGCCCTGGGCATGTCCCTTACTTTTATAACTATTGGGATAGTAACTGGATTTTTAGGTAGGCTAGTAGTAAATATATCGGGTTTATGGTATATAATTTTCGGCATATTCTTGCTACTTATGGCTATTCAAATATGGGGGATATACTATTTCATTAAACCTGGAAAGCTTATCAACAAGAGTAAATCAAAAGGATACCTAGGGGCAATGGTTTCTGGTGTATTAGCAGGTCTATTTTCTAGCCCTTGTTCAACACCGATCATGCTTACCCTTGTGTCGGTACTAATTGTAAGCAAGGCAAATATTTTCTGGTCAATTCTCTTGTTTTTAATGTATGCAATAGGTCATAGTATAATAACAGTATTGGTAGGAAGCTTTACTGTAGCCGCTGATAGATTTATGGCATCTAAAGGATATAAAAATCTTGCTAAGGGATTGGAGATAATACTAGGAGGTCTTGTTATGGCCTTAGGAATTTATTTCATATACTTAGGTATTTAATAAATAAAATATTACTTTAAAGTTACAAACTCATTAAAATATGTGGCGCATTGTAACTATTTTGTAATTATTCTTGATTTAAAGTCGATAAGATAGTAATATTTAATCAGAAAATAATTACGGAGGATATTCAATTGAAAAAGTTATATAGATTTTCATTATCTTTTTTGCTTGCTCTAGCATTATTAATAAATTTTGGACCATTAGTTTCTAAAGCACAAGAAGAATTTGTCTTAGCAAATCCAATTAAGGCATTTTTTACTTCAAGAGCTGCTTTGGACCAGGTAGATGCTCGTGCGACTTACCAACCTGGCACCTACTATATATACAATAAGAGCAACGGAATGTTGAATATCTCACTTAAAGAAGGTGTAGCTGGTGGCTGGATTAACCCTTATGGTAGCCTTGGTCTTGAAAGATTTAATGAGCAAGACTATTTAAATGTAGGTCTTATTCAAACAGAGGACAAGATATTCGATGTAAAGATGAAGACCTTTGGCTATATGTCAGCTGGCCAGGCTAAAGCATCTGAACCGGAAGGAATCCTGGTTGGAGAAGGTTTATACCACATATATAGTACCTATGCTGATATGCTTAATATAAGCAAGGAACAAGGTAAGCCAGGCTACTGGATAAACCCACACAGTCAAGAAGAAGTTAAACCAATCATTCCACAAACAAGGAATAAATAATTTAATTATGAAATTACAATATCAGTTAGATTAACTTCTAACTGATATTTTATATTACCTTAAAATATAGTATAATATATGTTCGTTAGTTAAAATTTTTTACCAGTATTTTGTAGTAAGGGAGTTTGTATGGATATTATTGAACAGATATTTTTAGCCGTAGCGCTTGCTATGGATGCCCTTGCAGTTTCAATCTGTCTAGGTCTTGTAGGAGAATCAAAGTCAAAAATAGCCCTTGAGGCTGGCCTGTGGTTTGGACTTGCCCAAGGTGTGATGGCCCTGGCAGGCTTTTTACTTGGGACTAGCTTTAAAAACCATATAGAAAGGGTGGACCATTGGATAGCCTTCATATTATTGCTTTTTATCGGCTTAAGCATGATTAAAGAATCTATTGAGAGCAAGAGACTTGGAGAATCCTGCGAGAGGAGAAAACAAAATATGTTTGTTCTTGCTATAGCGACTAGCATAGATGCTTTAGCTGTTGGAGTATCTCTTTCGATAGTGACAGATGTAATTATATCGCCAGTTATAATTATTACTTTAATAACCGCAATATTATCGGCGGTGGGAGTCTTAGCAGGTAATAAGATTGGGGCGAGAAGAAAATATCTAGCGGAACTTTCAGGAGGCCTTATTCTTATAGCTATAGGGGTCAAAATTCTCATAGAGCATACTTTATTATAGAGGGGGACTTATGAAAAAAATAATACTTGTACTTTTAGTAATACTAACCCTTTTATCATCATGCAGCTATCCAATGTATGATGAAAATGGAGATCCAGTATCAGTTGATGATATAGATCCTCAATAATGCAAGCATAAAATAGGGTATAATTAAATAGGTAGATGATACTAATGTCCAGTTTCATGCCTTTATAGGTTATAGAAAGAAGTTAAGGACATATAAACAAACAATACTATAAGGGGGATACATATGATACCTACACCACATATAGGAGCGACTAGTAAAGATCAAATAGCAAATACTGTACTTATGCCGGGAGACCCAAAAAGAGCTAAGTTTATAGCTGATACATTTTTATCTGATGTTGAGTGTTTTACTGATGTCAGAGGAATGCTAGGATTTACAGGCTATTATAAAGGAAAGAGGGTTTCTGTAATGGGTTCTGGTATGGGAATTCCATCAGCCATGATTTACTACAATGAGCTATTTAAGTTCTATGATGTAAAGACCATAATCAGGGTTGGAACAGCGGGAGGATTACAAAAAGACCTAAAGGTTAGGGATATAGTTGTTGCGACAGCAGCAAGTACAGCAAATAGCGTAGTAAGAGGGAAATTCGGAGAAGTTCAATTTGCTCCTACCCCAAGCTTTGACCTTCTAATAAAGACCCATGAACAGGCAAAGAAAATGGGATTAAATGCCCATTTTGGAAATATCCTATCCAATGATGAATTTTACAAGGAATGGAATCCTAAAGAATTTGAGAATCTAATAAAATATGGTACACTTGCTGTAGAGATGGAAGCTGCTGGGTTATTTATGGCAGCTAGGGAGCATTCAAAAGACGCCCTTGTTATCTGTACGATTTCCGACAACGAAAGCGAAGAGGACAGTGCAGAAGTGAGGGAAAAAGCCTATACTGAAATGATGGAATTGGCTCTTGAGGTAGCTCCAGAATAGGTCTCATTTTAAAACTGATTCTTTAATGTTGTAAATTGATTTGGGAGGAGAATTAATGAACACACAACAACTAGAACAAATGCGTAATGGTAAGGGCTTTATTGCAGCTTTGGACCAAAGTGGTGGCTCAACACCTAAGGCCTTAAGACTTTACGGAGTAGATGAAGACAGGTATACAAATGACGAAGAGATGTTTGACCTAGTTCATCAAATGAGGACAAGGATAATAAAAGCGGACAGCTTTAACTCAAAGAAGGTACTTGCAGCTATCCTTTTCAAGATTACCATGAATTCAAAGATTGATGGCAAGTATACTGGCGACTACCTTTGGGAAGAAAAGGGCGTAATTCCAATATTAAAGGTTGATGAAGGGCTAAGAGACCTAAAAGATGGGGTTCAACTTATGAAAGAGATGAAGTCCCTAGATGACCTTTTAGACCAAGCTAGAGAAAGAAATATCTTTGGTACTAAGATGAGGTCAGTTATCAAAGAATACAACGAAGAAGGAATTAAGGCTATAGTCGACCAACAATTTGAATATGGCAAAAAAATTGCTTCTAAGGGACTTGTACCAATCCTAGAACCAGAAGTAGATATCCATGCAGAAGATAAGGATAAGATTGAAGGTTACCTACATGATTGTCTAGTTGAAGGATTAAAAAATGGAAATGATTATCCTTTAATGTTTAAATTGACCCTTCCTACAAAGGCCAACAGGTATGACGATATAAATGACTTTGATAATGTTGTTAGAATAGTTGCCCTTTCAGGAGGCTATAGTAGAGAAGAATCAAATAAGCTTCTAAAAGAGAATAAAAGGATGATTGCATCATTCTCTAGAGCCCTTTCAGAAGGACTTAAAGAATCACTTACAGATGAAGAGTTTAACAAGATGATTGAAGGATCCATCGAAAGTATTTGGGACGCTTCAGTTAATAAATAGTTAGTTATATAAATAAGAAACACCTTAATCCCTATTGACTAGGGGTTAAGGTGTTATTTTTCGCATATAGGTATTTTTATAAAAGAATAATATTATTTTTTTCGCATTCCTTAACTATCTCATCTGGCCAAATAGAAGATTGGACCTCTCCAATATGGGCTTTTTGTAGAAAAAGCATGCAAATCCTAGATTGACCAATTCCTCCTCCGATTGTTTGTGGGAGCTCATTGGCTAGGAGGGCCCTGTGGTAGTCAAGTTCCTTTCTGTTGGAAGTTTCCGATTTTTCAAGCTGGTCTAATAACTTTTCTGGATTAACCCTAATTCCCATGCTTGACAATTCAAGGACGTCTGACAAGACTGGGTTCCAAATTAATATATCCCCATTTAATGACCAGTCATCATAGTCGGGGGACCTGTCGCCATGTTTTTTACCTGACTTTAGGGTATCTCCTATCTGCATCAAGAAAACAGATCCCATTTTTTTTGTAATAGCCTTTTCCCTTTCTTCAGGGCTTAAATCGGGATACAAGTCTTCTAACTCTTGACTGCTAATGAAATGGATATTTGGTGCTAGAAAGGGTTTATAGCCATTAAGTCTTTTTTCTAGGTAGTCTTCTAGTTGTAAAAATGTCTTATAAATCATTTTGACCGTATCTTTAAGGTATTGCTCATTTATATCCTCTTCATCTATGACCTTCTCCCAGTCCCATTGGTCAACATAGATAGAGTGGGTATTATCTAAGTCTTCAAAGGATCTTATGGCGTTCATATCAGTATAAATTCCAGAATAGCAGGGAATATTATATTTTTTTAGGGCATACCTCTTCCATTTTGCAAGAGAGTGGACAATCTCTACTGTAGATGTTTTTTCGTCAGATTCCTTAATTGTAAAAGATACAGGTTTTTCAACTCCTGTTAGGTAGTCGTTAAGGCCTGTTGTCTCTTTGACAAACATAGGGGCAGAAACCCTGACCAAGTTGAGGTTTTTAGCCAAGTTTATCTGGAAGAAATCCTTAATCTCCTTTATCCAATACTGGGTCTGTAATAAATTGAGGTTAGACTGGTAACCTTCTGGTATAAATAAATTCATAATTAATCTCCTTTTATATAAGCACTATCATAATACTATTTTATTGAAAATTCAAATCAATCTAGCCCTATATGATATAATAAAAATACAAAATATAAGGATGTGAAGGATATGAGCGATAGAAATACTGGCAAGGCTATAGCAAAGATCATCCTGATTGGGGAACATTCCGTTGTCTATGGGAAGCCCGCTATAGCTATTCCTTTCAAGGATGCAAAGATATATACAAAAATAGAACAAACAGACGGTGCCATAGAAATCGAAAGTAATATTTTTACTGGTCTTTTAGAAGATGCACCTAGAATTATTCATCCTATAAGAGACATTATACACAGGATATTAGATAGTCTTGGGCAGAAGCATTATGGTATAAAGTTCAAGGTTTGGGGAAATATTCCATACGAAAGAGGTATGGGATCATCAGCGGCCTTATCAGCATCGATAGTAAGGGCAATCTATAGTTTTTTTGGAAAAAAAATAGATTGCCAAGATACTCTTAAACTAGTCAACCTGACCGAGGATAAAATCCACGGGGGAGCAAGCGGATTAGATGCAAATGTAATAGTTAAAGAAGTCCCAATTTACTTTATTAAGGGGAGGGACTTTGAAGAGCTTGATATGAATTTAGATGCCTATCTAGTCATTGCAGATACTGGAATAAAGGGTATGACAAAGGATGCCGTCTCTGATGTTAAAAAGCTTTCAATAGACAAAGAGTATATGGCCTGTATTGATAGTTTAGGTGACTTATCAGATAGTGCCAAAGCCTGTATTGAAAATGGTGATCCTAATAGGCTGGGACAATTAATGGACCAGGCCCAGGTCCTACTTAGTAAGCTTACGGTTAGTAGTGAAAAGTTGGATTACCTAATAAGAGTTGCTAAAGAGAGTGGAGCCCTTGGTGCAAAGCTTACTGGAGGAGGCAGGGGAGGCTGTATGATTGCCCTATTTGACGATAAGAAGAAGGCCTCAAAGGCTAGAGAAATTCTAATGGAAGAAGGGGCAGTTAACAGCTGGATAACATACTTAGGAGAAGGTTTATGCAAAGAGTAAAGGCCAAGGCCCATTCAAATATAGCCCTAATAAAGTATTGGGGAAAGAGGGATGAAAGCTTGATATTGCCCTACAATAGTAGCTTATCTCTAACCTTGGACAAATTTTATACAATTACAGAAACTGAATTCATAGATGGAGAAAGTGATATTTTTATCCTAGATGGAGAGGAAGAAAAGGGAGATGAACTAAAAAAAATCTCTAGTTTTATAGATCTTTTTAGGAATCTTGCCAAGTCTACCAAAAGAGTAAAGGTCCAGACAAAAAACTACTTTCCAACGGCGGCAGGCCTTGCTTCATCAGCTTCGGGTTATGCCTGTTTAGCTGGTTGCTTGAATAGGTTATTTGGCCTAAACTATAGTCTAGAAGACCTATCCAAGCTAGCTAGAAAGGGGTCAGGGTCAGCTACAAGGTCTGTATACGGCGGTCTTGTAGAATGGCAAAAGGGTGAAGATGATGACAGCTCAAAGGCGGTTAGGGTTGATAAGGCAGACTGGGATATTGGGATGCTAGCGATAATTGTAGACCCAAGTAAAAAACATACTTCAAGTAGGGTAGGAATGAGCCAGACGGTAAAAACATGTCCCTTCTATCCAGCCTGGGTAGAAAGTGCGAAAGAGGATTTAGTTAAAATGAAGGTGGCTATTAAAAATAGGGACCTGGATCAAATAGGTCAGATAGCCGAGTTTTCAGCCTTAAAGATGCATGCCACCATGATGGCGACAGACCCTTCTATCATATACCTACAAGACATAAGCCTTAAGATAATTGAGAGGATAAAAGAGCTGAGAAACCAAGGAGTCCTTGCCTATTTTACTATAGATGCAGGACCAAATATTAAAGTCATAACAGACTCTGTTAACCAAGAAAAAGTTAAAGAAGCTTTAAAGGATATTATAAGCCTAGACAGGATGATTTATTCCAAGCCTGGTCCAGACCTTATAATATTGGAAGAAGAGTAAATGGTGGTTATATGATAACTATAAAAAAACCAGGTAAGCTATTCATAGCAGGTGAATATAGTGTGACCAGGACGGGAGCTTATGGGATAATAGCTCCTGTTGACAGATTTATTACCGTAACCGTTGAAAAATCAGACCAGGGTGTGGTAAAAAGCTTTGGGGGGCAAATCCTTTACTTTCAAAGGGAGAAAGCCCTTGGAACTCCAGGACCAATATCCTTTTCATCAGATGATGGGAAATGGTCATATGTTAAATCAGCCCTCCTAATGGCTGAAAAATATCTTTTCCCTTTGATTGAGGAATTCGACAACTATAATATTGTAATTACCAGTGAGCTTGATTCAGAGACAGGTAAGAAATATGGCTTAGGATCAAGTGGGGCAGTTACTGTAGCCCTAGTAGAAGCAATAGTAAGCTACTATGGGGTTTCTTTAAGTAAAGACAAGATCTTCAAGATTTCAGCCCTAGCTAGCCTTGAAAATAGTCCATTAAGTTCTTTTGGAGATATTTGTGCTAGCGCCTATGAAAGCCTGGTCCTTTATAGGAAATTCGATGTGAAAAGTATTTTACACAAGGTAAAAAAAGAAAGTATTTATGACCTTGTAAATAGCCCCTGGCCCTTATTAGAAATAAAAGAAATAAGCTTTCCAGAGGCTTGGAATTTATATGTTGGCTGGACAGGAGTACCTGCTTCAAGTATTAAAATGGTAGACAGGATGGAAGAATCCAGTAGCTACAAGAGCTATTTTGGGGAATTTTCAAAAAGAAGCGATGCCATTTGCCTTAAGATTTACAAAGAGATTTCAGAAAGGAACTATAATGGACTTAAGGAATCTCTTAAACAAGCAAGATTAAACCTTCTAGACCTATCTGAAAAATTATCCTTGGATATCGAAACAAATAAGCTTGAAAAGCTTACCCAGCTAGCCTTAGGTCTTGGACTTTGTTCAAAGCTTTCTGGGGCAGGAGGGGGAGATTGTGGGATAGCAATTTCTGACAATAAAAAGATAAAAGAAGACTTAAAAAATCTTTGGGAGGAAAATGGTATAGACTTCCTCGAAATAAGTATATATAGGAGTAAAATAGATGTTTAGTAAAAAAGATGACCACGTAGACCTGGCCTTAAAATTTCACCAGGAAAAACAAAAATCAGACTTTGATAATGTGCAATTTGTCCACCAAGTATTTTCTGATGTTAATGTTGATGATGTCGATATATCCACATCTTTTGCAGGTCTTGACCTAGCCCATCCCTTTTATATTAATGGGATGACTGGTGGTACAGGAAAGACCAAGGGTTACAATGAAAAACTATCAATTCTCGCAAGGGAGACGAATACTTTTATAGCAAGTGGATCCTTAAGTGTAGGATTAAAAGATCCAGATGTTTTGGATTCATTCAAGGTCGTTAGACAGTTAAACCCTAATGGTATTGTATTTGCCAACTTAGGGGCTGAAAAATCCCTTGAAGATGCAAAGAGGGCGGTTGATATATTGAAAGCCGATGGCCTACAAATCCATGTAAACATCTGCCAGGAACTGGTTATGCCAGAAGGGGACAGGGGCTTTGGAAGTTGGCTGGACAATATTGAACATATAGTTTCTAACCTAGGTCTTCCCGTGGTTGTAAAAGAAGTAGGCTTTGGAATGAGTAGAAAGGCCATTAAATCTCTTTTAGATATTGGAGTTAAGACAGTAGATGTCGGTGGCAAGGGGGGAACAAACTTTGCCAGAATAGAAAATTTCAGAAGAATTGAAGATGATAAATATAATTTCTTGGAAAATTTCGGAAATTCTACCATAGTCTCTCTTCTTGAAGGTCAAGACTTTGTCGATGACCATGAAATTTTAGCATCTGGGGGTATAAGAAATTCTCTAGATATAGTTAAGGGCTTGGCCTTTGGTGCAAGGGCCTGCGGAATGGCTGCAAGGATTTTGAACCTAGTTGAAAACAAGAGCCTAGATAAGGCTATAGAAGAGGTTGAAAACTGGAAGTACCATATAAGATCAATTATGTCACTTCTTAGTGTAGATAAAATTGAGGATTTAAAAACTACTGATATAATCTTGCAGGAAGATGTCAAAGACTGGGCAGAAGCTAGAAATATCGACTGGCGAAAATTTGCAAATAGGTCATAATATTAAAGGCTATAGGATCATCTCCTATAGCCATAATTATTAATATATACAAGAAATATTAGACAAAAGCTAAAAATAACTTGTAAATATCCTATAATTTGGTATTATATATACATGCTCTCTTAGCTCAGTAGGTAGAGCGCATCCATGGTAAGGATGAGGTCGCGGGTTCGATTCCCGCAGTGAGCTCCAATGTAGTATTAATAAAAGGCTTGAAATCATTGATTTCAAGCCTTTTATTTTTTAGAAAGAATATTTCCTGATGAAACATATATTATTCCACCAGGGTTTTTCCATAAACCAATATTTTTTCTCTGGCCTCTGAAGCTAGCTCCTTGTAGTATTCAGAATATTTCACATCAGGTGGGTATGTACTAGCTTGAGCATATCCATGAGTTAATTTAGCGAGGTTAAAATGAAGAGTGATTAAAAGAGACAACAAAGGGACAACAATTTAAAGATTTTAAAAATAAAAACAGCCTAGAACCATTGGTACTAAGCCATTACTTATTAAATATGGTGCCGGTGGTGGGACTCGAACCCACACACCCTTGCGGATAACAGATTTTGAGTCTGTCTCGTCTGCCAGTTCCGACACACCGGCGTCTATAACTTCTTTATAATACCACCAGTGAAAAAGAATTTCAAGCAAAATTGCTAATAAAAAAGTATAGTAAAGAGTCATCTTCTTATATGATATAATGAATTATATAAGAAAAAGTCAGGAGATATTATGGAAAAGAAATTTTTATTGATAGATGGTTCAAGTTTGATATTCAGAGCCTTTTTTGCAATTAGAAATCTTACTACTAAGGACGGGATACATACTAACGGGGTATATGGTTTTTTAAATATGTATATGAAAGCTTTGGAGATGGTTGAGCCAGATTATATAGCTGTAGCCTTTGATAGACCTGGTCCAACTTTTAGGAATAAGGATTATGAAGCCTATAAAGGACATAGGGATAAGACTCCACCTGAGCTTTCCCATCAATTTGCAATATTAAAAGATATATTGGATGGATTTAATGTTATCCATTTAGATATGCAGGACTTTGAGGCTGATGATATTCTAGGCACCATATCCTCCATGGCTAGCTCTGAAGGAATCCAGACTTACATGTTAACCGGGGATAGGGATTATTTTCAACTTGTTGGAGAAAAAGCCAAGGTTCTGTATACGAAAAAGGGGATTAGTGAGTTAGAGGTTTATGATGTTGAGAAAATAAGAGAGACTTATGGGGTCGAGCCAGGAGACTTAGTTGAGGTTAAGGGACTTATGGGGGATTCTTCAGACAATATACCTGGTGTTCCAGGTATTGGTGAAAAAACTGCCCTTAAACTTATTAAAGAATATGGGAATATCGAAGGAATCTATGAAAACATTGACAAGATCACTGGCAAGAAGATGAAACAAAATCTTGAAGAAAATGAATCCTTAGCATACTTGAGTAGAAAACTAGGCAGGATTTTCACTTCTGTTCCTTTGGATTATAGTTTAGAGGACTTCAAAAAAAGAGAAGTTAATAAAAAAGAAGTTTTTGAGAAGTTCAAAAAGTTGGAATTTAGTAGATTTATGGAAATGTTTGCAGATGAATCTGACCAGGACATTCTTGGGGGGGATATAGCCAAGTTTACAATAATCGATTCTAATAATCTAGATAGGATAGTTGAAGAAATTAGGAAAGACAAAAGGATATACTTTGAAACCTTCATTGATGAAGAAAATTATATAGGGAAGAAAATAGCCTATTTAGGACTTTCATCGAAAGCTGGCAGTACAGCTATTTTGGACTTTGAGAAGGATTTTGATAGCTATATTGAAACTCTTAAGCCTATATTTGAGGACTCACAGATAGAGAAGGTTTCATTTGATGTAAAAAAAGCCATATATTTATTGAATAAGTATGGGGTAAATCTAAATGATAATTATTTGGATATTATGCTAACTTCCTATTTAGCCAACCCTTCAAGAACGGGCTTTGGGATTGATCAAATTTCGGAATACTATCTTGACAGACATATTCCAAGCGAAGAGTCTGTTTTAGGGAAGGGTAAGTCAAAGAAAGCATTTTCCGATTTAAATGAAGATGAGAGAAATAATTATATAGCAAATTACCTATCTGTAATTAGAGATTCCTCTGGAAAAATGCTTGAAGAGATAGAAGAGCTGGGGATGAAAGACCTCCTATATTCTATAGAATTACCCCTTATTAATATTCTTGCCCGTATGGAAATAAAGGGGGTAAAGGTAGAAAGAAAAGAGTTAGAAAAGGTTGATAGAGATATTTCAAAGGACATAGATTTACTGGAAAAAGAAATTTATAATCTAGCTGAATTAGAGTTTAACATAAATTCACCCAAGCAACTTGGTGAAGTCCTATTTGAAAAGCTGGGTCTACCGGTAATAAAAAAGACTAAGACAGGATATTCTACAAATGCGGAAGTCCTGGATAAGCTAAGAGATTCTCATGAAATCATAGACAAGATAATTAATTATAGGGGACTAAAAAAATTAAAGTCTACCTATATTGATGGCCTTTATCCTTATATAATGGAAGATGGGAGGGTAAGGTCAATATTTAGGCAGACTATTACTGCTACAGGCAGGTTAAGTTCAACAGAGCCTAACCTGCAAAATATCCCTATCAGGACAGAAGAAGGTAGGCTAATAAGAAAAGCTTTCACTTGTCCTGAGGGAAGTAGGTTGATCTCAGCCGATTATTCCCAAATTGAGTTAAGGGTTCTTGCAGCCCTATCAAAGGATGAAAATATGCTGGATGCTTTTAAACATGGTATAGATATACACACCAAAACGGCTTCAGAAGTATTTAAAGTTTCTTTGGATGAGGTTACAAGAAACCAAAGGGCGGATGCAAAGGCGGTGAACTTTGGAATAGTTTATGGTATAAGCGACTATGGCCTATCAAGAGACCTTAATATTAGTAGAAAAGAAGCTAAAAGTTATATTGACAACTACCTTGATTCATATCCTAATATCAGTAAATACATGGATCAAATTATAGAAGATGCTAAGGATAAGGGTTATGTTGAAACCATTTTCCATAGGAGGAGGTATGTTCCTGAACTCAACAGTAAAAACTTTGCTATAAGGAGTTTTGGCGAGAGGATTGCCCTTAATACCCCAATCCAAGGGTCTGCTGCAGACATTATTAAAGTAGCTATGGTTAAGGTTTATAGGAGATTATTAGAAGAAGGACTTAAATCTAAAATTATCCTTCAGATCCACGATGAGCTTATAATAGAAACCCTTGACGATGAGGCTGACCAAGTTAAAAAAGTTCTTAAGGAAGAGATGGAAGCGGCGGTTAAATTAGATGTTGACCTAATTGTAGATGTTGATGAAGGGAAGACCTGGTATGAAGTTTAGTGAAGACAATAATGCTATCTACAAGAATAAATATGTAGTAGGAATAACTGGGTCGATTGCTACTGGGAAGTCGACAGCAGCTGCTATTTTGAGGGAGCTTGGACAGAAAGTTATAGATGCTGACCTCGTAGCCCATGATCTTATGAAAAAAGGAGAGAAAAATTACCAGGGAATCCTGGGCCATTTTGGAGAAAAAATATTGGATGATGGGGGAGAAATATCAAGAAAGACTTTGTCTGACCTGGTTTTTTCTGACAAGGGCCAATTAAATATCCTAAATAAATTGACTCATGCAAATATTTTCAATAAAATTGAATTAATGATAGAAGAAAGTTCTGAGAAAGTAATCTTCATAGAAATTCCCCTTCTTGTTGAGTTGTTAATAAAAGGGGAAATGCCTCTTAAGCTCGATGAAATATGGCTTATTTACTTATCTAGACAAGATCAGATAAATAGGCTTATAAATAGGAATTCCTTGACGGAAGAAGAAGCTATTAAGAGGATTGACAGTCAATTGCCGGTGGAAGTAAAAAAAGAATATTGTGACACGATAATTAACAATAATTCTGACTTAAACCACCTCAAAAAAGAAATTAAAGAAAGATTAGGAATTTTGTATGAAAGTATTATTTAAATTATTAACTATAATTTTGATAGTTGTCCTTGTCCTATTTGCTGCGGCCTATGGACTTACTTATTCAAGGTTGGAAACTGATTATGAAAAATATATAGACATAGTTGAAAAGTACTCTAAAGAGTATGATGTGGATCCAAGGCTTGTCATGGCTATAATCAAGACAGAAAGCGGCTTTAGAGAAAAGGTCCAATCACATATGGGGGCTGTTGGTTTGATGCAATTACTCCCAGAAACTGCAAATTGGATAACCGACCAAATGGGCATAGAGTACAACGAAAATATGTTGACAGACTCTGATTACAATATTAAAATTGGGACCTATTATTTGAGATATTTGTTTAATTATTTTAAGTCAGAGGACCTAGCAATTCTCGCTTATAATGGAGGGCCTGGTAATGTTAGTAAGTGGATAGAATCTGGAATTATAACTAGTGATCCTTCTAGCTATAAAAATATACCAGTTGATGAAACTAAGGAATATATTGTCAAAGTGAAGGAAAATAGGATTTTTGTAAGTAAAATTTGGGATGACATAATAAATGTAAGAGGACTTAGTCAGTGGAAAAGAGCTTATATTTTTATGAAAATTAGCCTTAGTAGTTAATTGGATATTTTAACAGTATTTATTTAGAATTTACAAATTATACAAGGGTGCCATTAAAAATAGGGTTGGTAGGAGAATTTCTACCAACCCTTTGGTTATTTAAATCGTCATGAAAATATATCCTTTAAATTTTTTAATATTGCCTAGAAATAATTATACAGATATATGCCAAACAAATGTTAAAATAATTAACTAAAATAAAGAATTAATAGGAATTTACTAGAATTTGTGTAAAGTTTGACGATATTTTCAATTTAAGAGCTAACTTTGTGTTATAATTATAGAGAATTATTTAATTCACAATTTTATTACAATGAAAGAGGTGATTTTATTGGTACTTGGACAAACCTTTAAGGGTGGTTTTCATGTACATGGATACAAGGAACTTTCTAAGGGGAAAGACCTTAAAGTGGTTCCCGCTCCACAGATAGTCAAGGTCCCTTTATCACAACATATCGGAGCACCTGCAAAAGCAGTTGTTAAAAAAGGAGATCAAGTTAAGCTTGGTCAATTGATAGGGGAGGCTGATGGCTATATTTCAGCAAATGTTCACTCTACTGTTTCAGGAACAGTATTAAAAGTCGAAGATACTTTCACCCAAAGAGGAAGAAAGGTTCCTACAGTAGTAATAGAAAATGATTTCAAAGATGACCTGGGCTATGAGCTTATGGACAGGGATTGGAAGAAACTTGATAAGGAAGAATTAGTACATATTATTAAAGAGGCTGGTATAACTGGTCTAGGAGGGGCAAGCTTTCCAACTCATGTAAAGCTTACACCTGCAAAAGAAAAACCAATTGATTCTGTTATTATTAACGCAGCTGAATGCGAACCTTATCTGACCGCTGACGATACCCTATTAAGATCAAAGGCTAGGGAAGTTGTTGAGGGCCTTTTAATCATAATGAAGGCTGTTGGTGCCAAGGATGGCTATGTTACTATAGAGGACAACAAACCAGAAGCTATCGAAGCCCTTAAGCCAGCTTGTCAGGATCTGGGAGTTAAGCTTGTTGTTGCTAAAACAAAATATCCACAAGGTGATGAAAAAAGGATTATAGATACTACTTTAAGAAGGCAAGTTCCAGCAGGTGGACTTCCTGCAGATATAGGAGTAGTAGTCGATAATGCTTCTACTTCCTATGCTATTTATGAGGCAGTTAGATTTAACAAGCCTTTATATGAAAGGATTGTTACTTTTACAGGACAAGGCTTCAAAAACCCATGCAATGCTATGGTTAGATTTGGCACTACTTATGCAGATGGAATCGAACATTTGGGTGGGCTAACTGAAGATGCAACAAAGGTAATTGTTGGTGGACCAATGATGGGTAATTCCCTAGTTGACACTGAAGTACCTTTCGAAAAGGCAAATAATGGTTGTCTTGTTTTGACGAGTAGAGAATCAAAGCTAAGACAAGCATCTCCATGCATTAGATGTAAAAAATGCGTCGATGTATGTCCAGTGAGATTAATTCCTTACCAACTAGAGAAAGCAGTAGCCTTCGATAGGGAAGATATAATGGACAACTACAACATTATGGATTGTATCGAATGTGGTTCATGTTCATATATTTGTCCTGCGGCAAGACCACTTGTTGAAAGCATAAGAATTGGTAAGACTCAACTTAGAAAAAAGAGTTTAAAATAGGGGGATAAGATGGAAGAAAATAGAAAATTTACAGTAACTTCATCGCCTCATATAAGGACTAAAAACACAACACAACTAATCATGCTTGATGTGATTATCGCCTTATTGCCAGCAATGATTGCTGCGATTGCGATATTTGGAATTAGGTCTTTAATACTTACATTAGTTACAGTTGCTGCCTGTGTTCTATCTGAATACCTATTTCAAAAGGCTTCTAAAAAGCCAATCAGGGTTTCAGACCTATCAGCTGTTGTGACAGGTATATTACTATCATTTAATATGCCATATAATATGCCTTATTGGATGGCGATATTTGGAGCAGTTTTTGCAATTATTATAGTTAAGGAAATGTTTGGGGGAATAGGCAATAACTTTATGAACCCGGCACTTGCAGCAAGAGCAGTCCTACTTGCTTCTTGGCCAACAGAAATGGGCAACTTTATTATTGATGGTAAGGCATCAGCTACACCTTTGTCTGGAAAGCCATTTACAATTCTAGACCTATTCCTTGGAAATATCCCAGGAGTTATGGGTGAGGTATCTAAGATCGCCTTATTAATAGGCGCTTGTTACTTATTGCTAAAGAGAGTTATACATATTAAAATGCCAGCTATCTATATAGGAACTGTAGCGGTATTCTTCTTAATTCTTGGATATGATTTTGAGGATACTCTAATGCAGCTCCTATCAGGAGGTTTAATTCTTGGAGCCTTCTTCATGTTAACTGACTATTCAACATCTCCTACGGGATCTAAGGCGCAGGTTATCTATGCTCTTGGAGCAGGTTTGCTTACTGTCTTAATCAGAGTTTATGGTGGATACCCTGAGGGGGTAAGCTATGCCATATTATTGATGAACGTTGCAACTCCACTATTAGATAAACTTCTTAGAGACAAGTCTTTCGGAAGGAGTGTGGCCAAGTAATGAAAAAAATATTAAACCTTGTCTTAAAATTATTTGTAATAGCTGCAGTTGCAGCCTTGGTATTAGCATTTACAAATAGTGTTACGGCACCAATTATAAAGAGTAAAAATGAAAAGGCCTTTGTCGATGCTTTTTCTGAAGCCTATCCAAGTGGAAAGGAATTCAATAGTATTGCAAAGGATGTAAATGAAAATATAAAAGAAGTAATAGAAGTTAAAGACGGATCATCAGTTATAGGATACGTATTCAAGGGACTTGCTACAGGTGGATATGGCGGTAATATCGACTTTATCCTAGGTGTAAGTAATGAAGGAGTTATCCAAGGCTTTAAGGCTATCACTCACTCAGAAACCAAGGGATATGGTTCAAAAATGGAAGAAAAACCATTCATCGATGGAGTGAAGGATGTAAATATTTCCAAGGGGGTAAGCTACGGACCAGGCAATAAGGAAAATGGAGAAATCCAACAAATATCTGGAGCTACTAGGACCACTTCTGCACTAACTAATGCCTTTAAGCAAATAGCTATTAAAATGGGAGAGCTATCAGATAAGATTCAACCACTTGGAGAAGTTGTAATCCCTTATTTTGCTTCAAATTATAAAGAAATCTATAAAGATGCAGATAACTTTAGAGAAGTAAAAAATGATTTCAAACTAGAAAAATTAGTTAGAATCGTTGACGCATATAAAGGGGATCAATTGCTTGGACATATAGTTCAATTAAAGGCGAGTGGATTTGCTGGAGAAATTGACTTTTTACTTGGGGTAGACCTAAATAAGAAGATTGAAAATTTCACAATACTTTCTCATAATGAAACACCAGAATACGGTAAAAATATAGAATCAGATATCTATAAAAATAATATAGTTGGTAAATCCCTAGCTTCAAAAATAAAGCTAAAGGCACAACCGAAGAGGGATAAAGATATACTTTTAATCTCTTCTGCAACTGTTACCTCAATGGGTATGCAAGATGCTATGAATGATGCAGTAAAGGGACTTAAGGCCTATGATAAGGCTCAACTTAAAGTTGAAAAACTTGACCTAGCTAACATTATTAAGGAAGAAGAAAAGGCTAATAAGCCAGATATTGACTACCTAGCTCTATTTAAAGGAGTTGAGTCAGTAGAGGCGGTTGGCGAAGACCTTCTAAACGAAAATGTGACTGCAATTCACAAGACAGATAAGGGTGATTACATAATTGATGTGACATCTGAGGAAGCCTTCCATAAAGATGGGATTTCAGCTGGTATATTAGTTGGACCAGATGGGGTTATCAAGCAATTCGTTTACTATAATTTCAAGGAATCACCTAATTGGGGAGAACCAGCAGGAAATGAGGACTATGTAGCCAAATTTATAGGGAAAAACCTAAAGTTAGCTAAAGAGTTTAAACCTAGCGACAATCCAACTGAAAATGAAGACATTCAAAATGTTTCTAAGGCAACTTTCACAACTACTGCCTTAGTTGAAATAATGAACAAGGCAGCTGAAGCTGTAAAGGCTTTGAACTAGGAGGAATATTATGAATTTAAAAAAGATGTTTAGAGATGGTATATTCAAAAATAATCCAGTACTTGTTCAAACTGTAGGCCTATGTTCAGTTTTAGCGGTATCTGGATCTGTGCAAGGTGCTCTAGGTATGAGCGCGGCGGTAATCTTTGTTTTGGTAATGTCCAACTTGGTTATCTCCCTATTGAGAAACTTTATACCTAATGAAGTCAGAATTCCAGCTTTTATAGTTGTAGTAGCAGCCTTTGTTACAATAGTTGAAATGGTGCTTAATGCATTTTTACAACCTATTTATGAAATTCTTGGTATCTTCTTACCATTAATAGTTGTAAACTGTATAATCCTTGCCCGTGCTGAATCATTCGCATCAAAGAATGGTCCAGTAGCATCCATCTTCGATGGTCTAGCAAATGGTCTGGGTTACGCATTTGTAATTATCACACTTTCCGTTGTAAGAGAACTTCTTGGTACAGGAACCATCCTTGGATTTAGGGTATTTCCTGAACAATTTTCCTTGAAAATACTTACACAAGCACCATCTGCATTTATACTTCTTGGTATATTTGTAGCAGCGATGACTTCAATTCAAAACAAGTCAAATAAAAAGGAGGCTGAATAATGAATCTAGTTTCAATAATAATCGGATCAATATTTGTAAATAACTACGTTCTTGCTCAGTTCCTAGGGATCTGTCCATCTTTGGGGGTATCTAAGAAATTAGAAACCTCAATAGGAATGGGCTTGGCAGTAACCTTTGTAATTACTTTATCTTCAATCATTACACTGTTGATAAATAATTACATACTTGTAGCATTAAACCTAGAATACTTGAGAACTATTGCCTTCATTTTGGTTATAGCATCATTAGTTCAATTCGTAGAAATGTTCTTGAAAAAGGCATCACCTTCACTTTATAGTGCTTTAGGAGTATTTCTACCATTGATAACAACCAACTGTGTTGTACTTGGCGTGGCTATACTAAACGTTGACAACAATTACAATATTATACAAACCATTGTCAATTCAATTTCAGCTTCAATAGGATTTACTATTGCTCTTGTACTTCTATCAGCTATAAGAGAAAAATATGAAACTGTTGACCTTCCAAAATCCTTCAGAGGCATCCCAATAGCTCTTTTGAGCCTAGGATTATTATCAATTGCCTTTTTCGGATTTAAGGGATTAGTATAAGAAAGGATGGACTACTAATGCAAGAGATGTTAATTCCAATAGGGATTTTAGGTGCACTAGGAGCCTTATTTGCTGGCTTACTTGGAGTAGCAGCTAAGGCCTTCTATGTGGAAATAGATGAAACAGAAGCCAGGGTAAGGGAAGTTTTACCAGGTGCAAACTGTGGTGCTTGTGGTTATCCTGGATGTGATGGATATGCCAAGGCAGTTGCTGAAGGCAAGGCGCCTGTTAACCTATGTAGTGTAGGTGGAGCCCCTGTAGCTAGCCAAATAGCTGAAATCAAGGGGGTAGAAGCTGGCGATATGACTAGGATGGTAGCTACTGTCCACTGTAATGGAACTAATGACAATACAAAAACCCTTTACAACTATGAAGGTATAAATGATTGTAGGACAATGGCCATGTTATCAGGAGGATCATGTAAATCTTGCCAATATGGTTGCCAGGGATGTGGAACCTGTGTCAATGTCTGTGAATATGACGCTATACATATTGTAAATGGGGTTGCCCTAGTTGACGAGGACAAATGTGTCGCATGTAAAAAATGTATTGAAATTTGCCCTAAGAATATAATTAGCTTGACTCCTTATGGAGCAAAGGCCTTTGTTAGATGTTCATCATTTGACTTTGGTAAAGCTGTTAAGGATGCTTGTAAGGTTGGTTGTATAGGTTGTAGCCTATGTACAAAGTTAGCTCCAAATGAATTTGAAATGGATGGTAAGCTTGCTAGGGTAAAATATAGTAAAGACTTTGACCTAGAAAAGGCTAAAGCAGCAGCTGCTAAGTGTCCAGCAAAGTGTATTATCATAACAGGAGAAGACTCCAAACCTTTAGTAGAGGTTAAAGAAGAAAAAGAAACTGTTACAGCTTAATATTAAAATTGATTTGACTATAAGGGAGTCTCCTAGCTACTAGGAGCTTCCCTTTTTATATGATATAATATTTAATCATATAAAAACATATGTTATTTTACTGATATTGACAATAACGAAGATAAAGAGAGGTTACAATGACTGACAAGAAAAAACTTTTAATATATGGAATCAAGGGAGATAGACTTGAAACTTTTGAAAGAATATCCTTTAGCTATGGCTATGAGATTAGGGAAATAGAAGATTTTGAACTTGATTTTAAGGTCAAAGACCTATTAGCTGACAAGGTGAACTCTAGACCGGATGATTACGAGTTTGTCGATGAGTTCGGCGAAGATTTTGAGTATATGCTTTTGGTAAATATCCACGATGAAGAGCTATATAAATTCCTGGAAGAATTAAAGGCGGATGGAGTCTACATTCCCCATAAAGCAGTTCTTACACAGACCAATATCAACTGGCCATTGAGGCATCTCATGAAGGAAAATATGGAAGAACACAAGGTGATGTCTGTCTATGGTCAATTAAGAAGGATATTACCTGTTGCACATAGTTTGGCGGAAAAAACTGATGACACATTGATAAAGCAAATACTCATTGAAGCAGAAGATTATTTTCACCCGAGGGAATTTGAATTTGAAGAGCTTAGAGATATTTATAATAAGCTTGCAAGTAGAATTAATGAGTTGTTAGACCAAGATAGGAAGTAATTTATGGATAAAAGACAAGCAGAAAGAATGAAAAAGCTTCAAAAAAGAGAGAGTGATAGAAGAAAAAAAAATATACTAGCTAGTATTATTATTCTCATAGTCTTGCTTCTAGCCATTTTACTAGTGAGAAAACTAATCTTTGCCAAAAAAGATCCTGTTGATAAGAAGCTAAATGCAAATAATACTACAAGTTCTCAGAAGCCTAACACACCGGCCAAAACTGCTGGAACTGGTGAAAAAACTAAGGATAAGTCCAATGAAAAAACAGGACAAGAGAATAATAAGGCTGACAAGTCAAATCCTGAAGATGGACAAGGTGAATTAGACAAGCCAATTGATATTTATAAGTATGAAGAAAAACCTTTTAATAAAGAAGATGAGTTTGCCCACCTATTAAAAGCTGAGCAAAAAATTAAGGATGAGAAGGAGCTAATTAAAAAGTTGCCCAAACAGATGAGAGAGTCTATCCGTAAATATCCGGAGACAAAGAGTGAACTTTTGCAATATTTGAAATATAAAGATAAGCTCCAAAGCCCCGATATTACAGGTCAATATAAAAAGGGAGATATTCCTAGGTTTATCCAGTGGGATTCAAGGTGGGGCTTTAGAAAAATTGGTAACTCCTTTATATCATACGCAGCTTGTGGACCAACTTCCCTTGCATCTGCTTATATACATTTTACAGGGGATACGACTATGAATCCCGCTGTTATGAGCAAATGGGCAGTTGATAATGGATATTATTCGGATGCCACAGGTTCAGGACATATCCTATTCATTGAAGGACCAGGCAAATTAGGACTTACTTCTGGAATATTTGAGCTTAATAGGGCTAACCTTAAGGAGAGACTTGACAATGGAGATATAGTGATAATAAATGTTGGACCTGGTGACTTTACCAGGGGAGGCCACTATGTCATGATTATTGGATTTAACACAAAAACTGATGAGCTAACAATTCATGACGTGAATAGCCCTAAGAATTCTCTTAAAAAATGGGATTTTGATAGGGTTTTACCCCAAGTCAAAGAAGCATTTTACATAAATAAGTAAAATGTATAAAGATTTTTAATAATTTGATGACTTTTTATAACAATTTAACATAGAAAATTTAAAAATTTTCCTAAATGGTGTAATATTATGGTGTATTATTATGATATGCTCGAAAGAGTGAAAGGTACCTAGGGATCCAGAGAAATCAAGGACCAAGCGGTACGGCGGATATACGCTACACCAAAGGGAGAAAAGCCCAGGAGGACAGGTTTCACAGGACCTGTCTTTCTGGGCTATTTCATTTATGGAGGGAATATGAAACTTATCTACAAAGGAAAAACAAAAGATGTATTTGAACTTGAAAATGGAAATGTCCTACTAAAGTTTAAGGATGACGTAACAGGCAAGGATGGTGTCTTTGACCCAGGTGAAAACCAGATAGGTCTGACAATCGAAGGGATAGGCAATGTCAACCAAAGAGTATCCAGCTATTTTTTCGATGAGTTGGCAAAAAAAGGGATTAAGACTCACTTTGTCAGATCAGATATAGATAATGGTGAAATGGAAGTCCTTAAATGCAGTCCATTTGGCAAGGGCATAGAAGTTATTTTCAGAAATTATGCCGTTGGTTCCTTCATTAGAAGATATGGCCTATATGCTGAGGATATGCTTCCATTAGACAATTATGTTGAAATCACTTTGAAGGATGATGAAAGAAAAGACCCTCTTATAACAGAGGATGCCCTAGTTCAATTAAAGATATTAACCCATGAAGAGTATCAATCTCTAAAGGAGCAAACAATTAAAATTTCAAACATAATTACCGACCTACTTAAGGATAAGGGGCTAGATATGATAGATATAAAGCTTGAGTATGGAAGGACCGCTGAAGGAGAGGTAGTCCTTATCGACGAGATATCATCTGGTAATATGAGGGTTTACAAGGACGGAAATAAGATGGATCCTGAAGACCTATCTCAAATTATCTTACAAGGCTAGTGGAGGGACTATGTTAATTTATAAAAAATATAGGGACTATGATGAAGAAAGAAAGTTTTTAATTTCAGAGATTAAGAATTTCTTGGAGATAGATATAAATGACTTGGAGATATTTCACATATACATCTTTGAAAAAAAGGAGAGGGAAGAAGAAATCGCTAAAAAGATCTTCGATAAAAGGTATGGAAGCTTAACCAGCCTTCCAGAAGAAGCTCTTATTATCAAGGACAATGATGGTCAATATAACCAAGTTGAAGACCTAACTAGAAAATATGTCAATAATATATTAAATATCGACACAGACTTAAGATATGCCAAAGGCTACAACTTCGACCTAGATAATAAGGAAGATATAGGAAAAATAAAAAAATACCTTCTAAATGATGTCATTCAAAAGGAAATAGGCTTAAGAGATATTCACTTTTCATATGATATATCAGATGATAAAGAAGTAAAAGAAGTAGAAGGATTTAATGATTTAACAGACCAAGAACTAGCCCAACAGCAGGATGCTTTTGGCCTTGACCTTGATGACCTAAAATTCATCCAAGAACATTTTAAAAAAGAGGGGAGAAATCCTAGGTACTCTGAGCTTAAAATGCTTGCAACTTATTGGTCTGACCATTGTAGACATACAACCTTCCTAACAAATATAGAAAATGTAACTATAGAAGATGGTAAATACAAGGAGCCAATCCAGGCATCTTATGAGTCTTATCTTGAGACCAGGAAGGCCACCTATACTGATAAAGTAAAGCCTGTATCCTTGATGGACCTTGCAACTATAAATATGAAAAATCTAAAGAAAAGCGGGAATTTATCTGATATGGAAGTATCCGACGAGGTAAATGCCTGCTCTATTGAGGTTGACATAGAGGTAGATGGCAAAAAAGAAAAATGGCTCCATATGTTTAAAAATGAAACCCACAACCATCCTACAGAAATTGAGCCCTATGGAGGAGCTCATACCTGTATAGGTGGTGGAATAAGAGATCCACTTTCAGGAAGGAGCCAGGTCATTCAAGGTATAAGGATTGTAGGGGCAGGTAACCCCCTAACTTCATTTGAAGATACTCTTGATGGCAAGCTTTCACAAAGGTATATTGCCCTGAACGCCATGAACGGTTTTTCAGATTATGCCAACCAGATTGGTTCTCCAGTAGGAATTGTAAGAGAATTCTACGATGAGGGATTTACCGCAAAAAGGATGGAGCTAGGAGCTCTTACAGCAGCTGTGAAAAAAGATCATGTAACCAGGGACAAGCCCCTTCCAGGTGATTATATCCTCCTACTTGGAGCTCCGACAGGAAGAGATGGACTTGGGGCGGCCGTTGGTTCATCATCGGTACAAACAGACAAGTCCTTGACAAAGGCGGGAGCTGAAGTTCAAAAGGGTAACCCATTTGAAGAAAGAAAGATAATCAAGTTGTTTATGAGAAAAGAAGCTAGCAAGCTAATTAAAAAGTCCAACGACTTTGGGGCAGGCGGTGTTTCCGTTGCTATAGGAGAGCTGGCAGATGGACTTGATATAAATCTTGATGAAGTCTACACCAAGTATCCTGGCCTTAATGGTTATGAAATAGCTCTTTCAGAGTCCCAAGAAAGAATGGCTGTGGTTATTGCAGAAAAGGACTTGGAAGAATTTGTATCATATTGTAATGAAGAAGACTTAAGATATGCTTTAGTAGCTAGGGTTACAGATGATAATAGGCTAGTAATGCACCACAAGGGTAAGGTGGTCCTAGACCTTTCAAGAGATCTCTTAAATTCTAATGGGGCAAAGAAATACGCTGATGTTGTGGTTGAAACAAATGAAAAGGACAATGACCTTGATGAAGAAATTCTTAAGCTTAACAAGGCGATAAGTCCTAACCTAAGTCAAAACTTTGACCAGACCCTGGGAAGAAACAAGGTCTTTATGGAGTATGGAGGTAAAAATCAACTTACCCAGCAACTTGCAAGCGTGGTAAAATTCCCGGAAGAAAAGACTACAGCTGTCTCTGTAATGGCCTATGGATATTTTCCACAGCTAGCTAAGAAATCAGCCTACCATGGGGGGTATTATGCAGTCTTACAAAGCGTATTAAACAACCTGGCAATAACAGGTAAATACGAAGATATAAGGTTGACCATGCAAGAATTCTTCCCTTCAATCAAGGGGGATGACAGGAGGTTTGGCCTTCCATTTGCTGCCCTACTAGGGGCCTACGAAGTCATGGATAAGCTCTCAATACCTGCTATAGGGGGCAAGGATTCAATGAGTGGATCCTTTAAGGATATAGATGTCCCACCTACCCTAGTTAGCTTTGCAGTCAATACTTCAACTGTCGATAGGGTTGTATCTAGGGAGTTGAAGGGCCTAGGTAACAAGCTAGTATTAACCAGGGTGGATGTAGATGATAAGGGATTAATTGACTTTGCAAGTTTTAAAGACTGTATGAAGGAATTTGAAGGTCTACATGAAGCAGGTAAGGTCCTATCAGCCTCATCTATTAGTGAATATGGTATAGAATTTACCCTTGATGATATGGCTCTTGGCAATGCTATAGGATACGAATTAGAAACTGATGTTGCTGACTCTTTCTTGCCAGGTAACTTAGTTTTTGAAGTAGCTTCCGATTTAAACCTAGATGAAAAATATTTCCAAGTAATTGGACGAACTACTGAATTAACAGATATAACTTTGATGGCCAATGAAAGGTTGGATGATATTATAAGAGTTTATGAAGACGTGGTTGATACGAGAAGTGGTCTTATGCTTGAAGAAGAACATGTAGAGCTTGAAGACCTAGCCCTTGATAATAAGAGGGCCTTGATACTTGTTGTAGAAGGTAGTACTGGGGAATATGATCTTGAGAAGGCTTTATCAAAGGAAGGCTTTGAAATAGACCAATATATTGTAAAAACTAGCTCAAATGAAAAGTATCTAGAAAGTCTTGAAGAGTTGGCTAAAAGAATTGATTCTGTGTCTATCCTTGCAATTCCTCATGGGGACTACCAGGCTTCAGTAATTAGAAACATCTCTGGTCTTATAAAGGACATCCTTGAGGATGAGGGAGTTAGAAAAGCTATTGACAGGCTTGTAGAAAGAAAGGGCTTTGTAATTGGTATAGGGGCTGGTATGGCGGGACTAGTCGATGCTGGTCTATTTGGAAATATAGGGGACAAGCTTGTGTTTAGAGTAAATGAGATGAATAAGTATATATCAACAATGGTAGACCTTGTTTCCTATAGAAATAGTTACCTATCTGATGGTTATTATGAATATAGTGCACCTTTAAGTGGAAGGATGATTACCCTTGAATGCCTTGATAAAGAAGCTCTTGAAGAAGAGGTAGATATTCTTGCCTATAACAAGAAAAATATCCTTGAAAAAGATTCGGGAATTGATACGATAGCAAGCAAGTGCGGACATATTATAGGAATAAGGTCAAATATTGAAAGAATGGCAAACGACCTATATAAGAACATTGAAATAGAGGGACTACCAAAACATTTTGAAGTCTTGAGGAGTCATTTTAAATAAAAAGGAGATATGATGAAAGTAGCAATAGTTTTAGGAAGTAAGTCGGACTTTGAAATTGGTAAAAAGGCTATGGAAATGCTTGATAAGTTTGAAATAGACTATGAGCTTAGGGTTATATCAGCCCATAGGGCCTTAGAAAGCCTTGAGGAGTATGTGGACCAATTTGATGAGAAGGGTATAAAGGCAGTTATTGCCATGGCTGGTAAGGCTGCCCACCTTCCAGGAGTTATAGCGGGTATGACAACCCTTCCAGTTATTGGAGTACCAATAAAAGGGTCAGCATTTTTAGGTGTGGACTCCCTCCTATCTATTGTCCAAATGCCTAAGGGGGTTCCAGTTGCAACTGTAGCAGTTGATGCAGGCGATAACGCAGCAATACTAGCCTGCCAAATCCTAGCCATAGCTGACGATATGTTAAAAGCTAAGCTTGCTGCCTATAAGTTGGAACTATTAGAAGATGTTAGAAAACAAGACCTTTCAGTTAGAAGGTAATAGGAGATAAGATGAGTGGAATTGTTGGGGTTACGCTAGAGGGAGAATATTCGGCTGCCAACCTGATCCTATATGGGCTTTATGCCCTTCAACATAGGGGCCAGGAGACAGCAGGAATAGGTATGATAGAAGGCAATGAAATCCAGGTAAAGAAGGGGACAGGGATTGTAAGCTCCATATTTAGGGAAAATGTACTATCCTCCCTACCTGGCAACAGGGGACTTGGTCATGTAAAATACGGAGAATACATTGATTTTGACAAGAGGCAGCCAATCCTACCTGAAGAGTTTAAAATAAGGGGGCAAAGCTGTTTATTAGTAATCGACGGCAACATCCTAACCAAGGACTTTAGCCTTTATGAGATGGCAAAAAACCTTAGTGGATCTTTGGACCAGGCAAAAAAATATCTGGCTAGCCTTAAGGGAGCCTTTGCTGGAATCTACCTAGATAGGTACAAGATGATAGCCTTTAGGGACCAGCAGGGTCTTAAACCAATCTGTGTTGGAAGACTGGAAGATGGATATATATTTGCCTCTGAAAGTTGTGCTATAGATTCATGTGGGGCCAGTCTTATAAAGATGTTGGAAATGGGAGAAATTGCAGTTGTAAAGAACCAATCACTCACATTTTCTAAGTATGCAAGCCTTGAAGAAAGGAAGGCCTGCCTATTTGAAATGATATATATATCTAGGCCCGACTCTTATATGGATGGGACATCGATTTACAAGGCAAGACATAGGATTGGACAAAGGCTCTACTACGAAAATCCAACAAAAGCTGACATTGTTATGGGGGCTCCGGACTCTGGGCTTGTAGCCGCCATAGGCTATGCTGAAGCCTCCAAAATACCATACAAGGACGGGATTATTAAAAATAGGTATGTTGGCAGGACCTTTATCAATGCCAATGAAGATATGAGGACCAAGGATATTTTTATCAAACTTAACCCTATTAGAGAGGTCTTAAAGGATAAAAGTATAATTTTGGTAGACGATTCAATTGTAAGAGGGTCAACTTCTAGGAGGACTATAAAAATGTTAAAGGAGGCAGGCGCTAAGGAGGTTCACGTAAGAATTTCAGCACCTGCTGTCAAGTATACCTGCAACCTATCCCTGGACTCTCCAGACCAGGAAAGGCTTATAGCCCACGACAAAACCCTTGAAGAATTAAGAGAGTATATAGGGGCTGACTCCCTATACTTCCTTTCCCTAGAAGGGCTGAAGAAAGCTTCTGGAAATGGGGGCTTTTGTGACCACTGCTTTACAGGTAACTATCCAATTGAGGTGAATAATGAAACTGACATATAAAGATGCCGGCGTTGATAAAGAAGCCGGCTATAAAGAAGTACAACTGATAAAAAATATAGTTAAGACTACCTTTACACCAGGGGTTGTTTCAGACCTAGGTGGCTTTGGAGGGATGTTTGCCATAGACAAGGACAAATATGATGAGCCGATCCTTGTATCTGGAACTGATGGGGTAGGAACTAAGCTTGACCTTGCCTTTAAGATGGACAAGCACGATACCATAGGAATCGATGCAGTTGCCATGTGTGTTAATGATATTCTATGCCAGGGGGCTAAGCCCTTGTTCTTCCTTGACTACATAGCCACAGGAAGGCTAGTACCAGAAAAGATGGCGAAAATTGTAGAAGGGGTTGCAGAAGGATGTAGGCAGTCAGGGGCAGCCTTAATCGGGGGAGAAACAGCTGAAATGCCTGGAATCTACCAGGACAACCATTATGACATAGCAGGATTTGCTGTAGGGGTTGTAGATAAGAAAAAGATGATAACAGGGGATAAGGTTGAGATAGGAGATAGGCTTATAGGACTAAAGTCATCAGGTCTTCATTCCAATGGATTTTCCCTGGTTAGGAAAATAATATTTGACCTAAAAAATATGGACTTAGATACTAGCCTTGACCAGGTTGGTATGACCCTGGGCCAAGCTCTTCTAACTCCTACTAAGATATATGTGGAAGATGTTTATCCTTTAATCGAAAAGTATGACATCCATGGGATTAGCCACATAACTGGAGGGGGCATTTATGAAAATCTCCCTAGGGTATTAAAAAATGGGCAAAAGGCAGTTTGGGACCTTAAAGATTATGAAATTCCAAGCCTATTTAAGCTTATTCAAGAGTGGGGAAATGTAGACCTAAAAGAAATGTTTTCCACTTTTAATATGGGCGTTGGTATGGTCTTGATAGTTGCAAAAGACGATTATGATGAGATTTTAAAAGACCTTGATCAAAGAGATATTTCCTATGTTGAGATGGGAAGCATCCAGGAAGGTAATAAGGAAGTAGACCTGTGGAACCTAAAAGAATAGCTGTATTTGTATCGGGATCAGGTAGCAACCTCCAAAGCTTAATAGACCAGGAAGAAAAAAATAAGGGGGGCAAAATTGTCCTAGTATTTTCTAATATAGGGTCTTGTTTTGGCCTTGAGAGGGCTAGAAAGGCTGGGATATCAACTAGGAGTCTAAGGAGAAAGGACTTTGTCTCAGACCAGGCCTACGATAAAGAACTAATGCTTATACTGGATGAATTCAGGATAGACCTAATAGTTCTAGCAGGCTATCTAAGGATTATCACTAAAGAACTGGTGGAAAGCTATAGGAATAGGATTATTAACATCCATCCATCCCTTCTTCCAGCCTTTGGTGGTGTGGGTTGCTATGGAATCCATGTCCATGACAAGGTCCTTTCTAGGGGTTGCAGGGTTTCTGGAGCAACTGTCCATTTTGTAGATGAGGGGGCAGATACTGGCCCTATAATTCTCCAGGATGCCCTTAAGGTTGATCCTAGTTGGACTTCTCAAGACCTGCAAAAAGAAGTCCTTAAAATTGAACACAGGCTTTTGCCAGAGGCTGTAAGGATGTTTTGTGAAGAAAAGATTAGTATCGTAAATAATAAAGTGATTATTAGGGAGTAAAAATGAAAAAGAATGCGTTAATATCAGTTTATGACAAGAGTGGTGTAGTTGAATTTGCCAAGGGCTTGCAAGAGCTTGGCTATGGGATTATTTCAACAGGGGGAAGCTTCAAGCTATTAAATGACAACGGTATAGATGTTAAAGAGGTATCTCAGGTTACCAAATTTCCAGAGATGCTTGCAGGCAGGGTAAAGACTCTTCATCCTAAAATCCATGCAGGTATCCTTTATAGAAGAGATGAAGAAGGTGATGTAAAGACTCTTGAAGAGATGGGGATTGGACCTATTGACCTGGTAGTAAATAACCTTTATCCCTTTGAAGAAATGCTTGCTCTTGACAAGGATGAAAAAACCATGATAGAAAATATCGATATAGGGGGACCAAGCATGATTAGGGCAGCTGCTAAAAATTTTAAGGATGTCCTAGTAGTAGTTGACCCGAAAGATTATGACCTAGTAATTGAAAGCTTAAAAGAGGACAAGGCTGACATTGATTTTAGGAGAAAGCTTGCGGGTAAGGCATTTTCCCTAACAGCGTATTATGATGGGATTATTTCCAATTACTTCAATGACCTGAATAAGGTTAATTTTCCTGACCACTTAACTAGACCGCTTAAGTTGGAAAATAGCCTAAGATATGGGGAAAACCCTCACCAAAAGGCTTCCTACTACCAAGATGGCTACCTGAGAACTGGCTATAAATTTGACTTTGAAAAGCTCCATGGTAAGGAAATATCCTTTAATAACATGAATGACCTTACAGGTGCCGTCATGTCCTTAAAAGAATTTGACCAACCTACCGTTGTAGGGGTAAAGCATACCAACCCATCTGGCATAGGGTCTGGTGATAGTATAGATGAAGCCTTTGACAAGGCTATAGCCTGCGACAATGTTTCAATATTTGGTGGAATAATCGCTGCAAATAGGAAGGTTACAGTCCACATGGCAGAGGTGATTAATTCCATGTTTATGGAAATAGTTATCGCACCGGATTTTGAAGAAGAGGCCTTTAAAATACTTAGCAAAAAGAAAAATATTCGTCTTATAAGGTCAAAAAATATAGTGGAAGCCAACTGGCAAAAGTTAAAATATAAGGACGTAATAAATGGGATGATCGTCCAGGAAAAGGACGACATTTTATTTAAGGACGAAGACTTTGAGGTCGTATCTAAGAGAAAGCCTAGCGAGGAAGAATTAGAGAGTATGGTATTTGGAATGAAAGCCATTAAAAACGCCAACTCAAATGGGGTTGTTCTAGCAAGGGATAAGGCAACCGTTGGTTATGGATTTGGAGAAGTTAGAAGGTCTTGGGCTGTTGAAAAGGCTATAGAAAGGGCTGGGGCCAATATAAAGGACTCTGTATTAGCATCTGACGCCTTCTTCTTCGAAGATACTGTTGAACTCCTTCATGAAAATGGGGTAAAGGCTGCTATTTCCCCAGGTGGATCAATCCATGATAAGGCTGTAATAGAGCTTTGTGACAAGTATGGAATAGCCCTGGCATTTACAGGAATAAGACACTTCAAGCACTAAGGAGCGGATATGAAAGTATTGATAATTGGGGCAGGTGGAAGAGAGCATGCCATAGCGACAAAGATTTCAGACAATGAAAAGGTTGAAAAAGTCTACCTATCCAAGGACAATGGGGGAGCCTTTGGAAAAATTGAGTCTGTTAGCCTAGCTGATAGCTTTGAAGAAATCGAGTCCTTTATAAAGTACAACGACATTAGCCTTACTATAGTTGGTCCAGAAGACCCGCTTAATGCTGGGATAGTCGACTATTTATCAGATAGGGGACATAAGGTATTTGGACCGAAAAAAAATGCAGCCCTACTTGAAGGATCTAAGGGATTTTCCAAGGACTTCATGGACAAATACAAGATTCCTACAGCCAAGTATAGAAAGTACGCTAGTTACCAGGAAGCATTAGAGGGGCTTGATGAGTTTGGATTTCCTACAGTAGTTAAAGCAGATGGCCTTTGCCAGGGTAAGGGTGTATATATCTGTTTTGACAAGGCAGAAGCCGACCAGGCTATAAAGGAGATATTTATCGATAAGGTTTTTAAGGACCAAGGTGGATCAATTGTCCTAGAAGAATATTTAGATGGTTTTGAAGCCTCCCTTCTTTGTTTTGTATCCCAAGGGAAAATATATCCTTTTGATACAGCCATGGATTATAAGAAAATCTATGAAAATGACCAAGGCCCCAATACTGGAGGAGTGGGTTGTTTAAGTCCCAACCCTTACTGGAAGGATGACCATCAGAGACAATCCGACCAAATTCTAGCAAAGATTGAAGAGGGCCTAGAAAAGGAATCAATGACCTATAGTGGGATCCTATTTATTGGATACCTTATAGAAAATGGAAGGGTTTATGTCCTTGAGTTTAACACTAGGTTTGGGGACCCTGAAACAGAAGTTATTCTTCCCCGACTAGAATCAGACCTTCTAAACCTAATCCTAGATTCTATAGATGGGAAAGAACTAAGCCTTCAATTTACCAGTGACCATTCTCTAGCCTTAATTTTATGCTCAGATGGTTACCCTAAATCATATGAGAAGGGTTTGGAAATAAGGGGTATTGACATAATCAAAGACTGTATTATTTACCACAATGGGACAAAAAAAGACCAGGGAAGGCTTGTAACAAATGGGGGAAGGGTATTAACCCTAGTTGGCCTATCTGACAGTCTTGAGAAAGCCCGTAAAAAGGTCTACAAGGAAGTTGAAAAGATCGATTTTGACAATATCTATTTTAGAAAAGATATAGGTCTTGTCAATAGTAACTTAGAAAAATAAGGGATATAATAAATCATCAACTAAGCTGAAATATAACGGAGTAATTAAATTATAAAGATAAAAATAGGAGGGGAAGTACCAAGCTGATATTCTAAGATTGCTTAAGGGCAAGTTTTGGAGGTAAGTGGTTACTTGCCCCTCTTTATTTTAATGATAATTTAAAAAAATCCAAAATGACAACGTTTTACACATTTTCCCAATCAATATTATCCTCGCTTCCACTATTATGTGTTAAGTCTATTTTTTACTAACAAGATGTTGTATTATCGGCATATTGTGGTATAATATAGATGTGTTGGAATTATCTCGCGAGGAGATATTTTTTATTAAGGCCTCGTGAAAAGGTTTTCACTCGAAGGTTATTACCGCTTGTAAAATTATATTTGATAAGGAGAAAATATGAAAGATTACAAAGACAAAGTAATTACAGCTAAAGAGGCTGTAAAGTTAGTAAAAACTGGTGACCAAATTGTTACAGGACTAGGCCCTGCAGAAGCAAGAGTATTTTTCGAAGAGCTACATACAGTGGCTGACGAGGTAAAGAAGGTTAATATAACTACTTATCTTCCACAAAGGTTACATCCATACATGGACGCTAAGTATAAAGATTCCTTCCACGTTGACTCTGAATTCTATACAGGCGTAAATAGAAAGCTTGAAGAATTAGACATGGGTGCCTACATTCCTAACAACCTAAGCTATGCTGGTAGAGAAAGATTAGCTCATATTAAACCAAACATTTTTGTTTGTGCAGCTTCAAGACCAGACAGACATGGTTATATTTCTCTAGGTTTAAGTAACGTTTATGAAAAGAGAATGTTAGACGCTGCTGACATAGTAATACTTGAAGCTTCTTCAAACTACCCAAGACTATTTGGTGACCACCTAACTCACGTTGATGATGTTGACTATTTAATCGAAGTTGACTATGAGCCACCAATGGTTCCAGACGGAACTCCAAATGAAAAGGATATGAAGATCGGTAAGATGATTGCTGATATGATTCCTGATGGAGCTTGTGTTCAAATCGGTATAGGTGGAATTCCTGATGCAGTTGCTAACTTCCTAGCAGATAAAAAGGACCTTGGTGTTCACACAGAATTATTTACTCCAGGACTAGCTAAGCTAGTATTAAGTGGAGCGATTAACGGTTCTAAGAAACAAATAGACAAGGGTAAGATAATCACAGCATTCGCACTTGGTAACAAGGAAATGTATGAACTAATGAACGACAACCCAATGATCGAAGTTAGGGATGCTTCTTACTGTAATGATCCATGGGTAATTTCTAAGAACGACAACCAAATTTCTATAAATACAGCTATAGAAGTTGACCTTTCAGGACAAGTTTCTTCTGAATCAATAGGACCTAGACAATTCTCTGGTACAGGTGGACAAGCTGATACACACAGGGGAGCATACATGTCTAAGAATGGTAAGGCAATCATAGCTTTATATGCAACAGCAATGATTAAGAATAAAGAAACTGGCGAAAGAGAAGAAAAATCTAAGATAGTTCCTAGATTGACCCCTGGTGCTTATGTAACCCTTCAAAGACAAGACCTTGATATGGTAGTAACAGAATATGGTGTTGCTAAACTAAAAGGTAAAAATATGAAGGAAAGGGTTGAAGCACTTATAAATATAGCTCATCCTAAGTTTAGAGATGAATTAAAGCAACAAGCGATAGATCTTAAATTAATCACTGGTTTATACCCATTCTAAGGATTAGACATTTAATTCAAAGTATAATATATAATTTAAAGGCAACAGTTCTATTTCTGTTGCCTTTTTTGTCTATTTATATAATAATTTTGCTGAAGGGGCTTGAGTAAATCCAAGGAGGATTATATGAAAATAGGATTTGTAGGATTAGGTATTATGGGACAGCCTATGGCTAGAAATTTAATAAAGGCAGGTTATGAATTAGTCGTATATACCTTAAATCAAGATGTTGTCGAAAAATTTGTAGAGGAAGGTGCAATCGGAGCAAAATCAAATAAAGAAGTGGCTGAACTATCCGATGTAATAATATTGATGTTACCAAATTCGCCTGACTGTGATGAAGTATTGTTTGGAAACCATGGACTTGCAGAGGGATTAACAAAAGGGAAAGCCGTAATTGATATGAGCTCTATTAATCCAGTTGAATCTCAAAGATTTGCAAATGAATTGTCTAAAATAGGTGTGGAATTTCTTGATGCTCCCGTTTCTGGTGGTGAACCCAAGGCAATCGATGGAACTTTAGCTGTAATGGTAGGTGGAAAAAAAGAGACGTTTGAAAAATACAAGGATATACTAAATGTTATGGCTTCAAGCGTTACATTAGTAGGTGAAGTTGGGGCTGGAAATACTACAAAATTAGCTAATCAAATCGTAGTTGCCTTAAATATAGCAGCTATCTCTGAAGCCTTTATTTTAGCAGAAAAGTCTGGCGTAAACCCAAAATCAGTATATGAAGCAATAAGAGGGGGATTAGCTGGTTCTACTGTAATGGACTCAAAAGGACCTATGATGATTGAGAAAAATTTTAATCCAGGATTTAGGATAGACCTCCACATTAAAGATTTACAAAACGCTTTGGATACGTCACATAAAATAGGTCTCTCTCTTCCTCTGACTTCAATTATAATGGAAATACTTCAAGCCCTTAAAATTGATGGACAAGAGAAAAGTGATCATTCAGCAATAATAAAATATTATGAAAAAATAAATAATATTATTTTGGGAGATGGCAATAAGTAGAAAAGCGTTAAGGGAACCTTTACATTCGGATTTAACGGTGATTTTTATATATTAGATGAAGAAAGCAAAGAGCTTTCAAAATAATGGCAAATATTTTAACATATAAATTATATGACCAAGAAAAAACGGCTATTTCTAGCCGTTTTTATTTCTTATGATTTATTTTGATTTAATCTTAATAATTTTCTACAAATAATTCAAAGTATTCTTGCTTGTGTAGACATGCAGGACATACTTGAGGAGCTTCTTCTCCTTCATATACATATCCACAGTTGTCACACTTCCAAAGAGTTGGACCTTCTTTTTTGAATACTGTACCGTCTTTGATATTTTGTAGTAACTTTCTATATCTTTCTTCGTGTCTTCTTTCTACTGTTGCAATTTCTCTAAATGCTTTTGCAACCATAGGGTATCCTTCTTCTTGAGCTACATCAGCGTAATCAGGATACATTGATACGAATTCTTCGTGTTCGCCTTCTGCTGCTGAAAGTAGGTTTGATGCAGTGTCAGCTAGAGCTACTGGGAAATCCCATTCAACCTTAAGAGCTTCGCCTTCAAGGTCTTCTGCTAAGAACTTCATAAATCTCTTTGCGTGTTCTTCTTCATTTCTTGCAGTTTCTTCGAAAATTGCCCTAATTTGATTATAACCTTCTTTCTTTGCTTGCTTAGCGTAATATGTATATCTCATTCTTGCTTGAGATTCTCCAGCGAATGCTGTTAGTAAATTGTTAGCAGTTTTGCTACCTTTTAATGATTTAGTCATAATATCCTCCTTAATTTCATTGCACATTGAGTATAACACAAAAGCCTGGTTAGATGTAACTAACAGGCTTTAATATGTCGGTAGTTCGTATACCGATTTTAATATTTTGTAATATTTTAATTGTTATATTATACTCTCTGTTAACTTGGATAATGATATCTATACTAGATTTAGACAACATAAGTTGTTGACTCAAATCTACTTATACTACAAAAATTAACCTATCTAAGTCTGACAAAATTATAGCCCTGGCTCCTGGTTTGTTTAATGTAGGATTCAAGAATAGCTACATTAGTATCACTTATAGAATGAAGTAATAAGACATTTCCAGGTCTATTATTAGATAGTAGCTTATTTAAGGCTGTTGACTTGTTAGGTTGGTTATTGGTATCCCAATCCCCATAGGCAAATCCCCAAAGGACTGTTTTGTATCCAAGGCTTTGGGCAATGCTTAAGCTTGTTTCATTAAACTTTCCTTCAGGCGGTCTAAATAGCTTTACAGATGGCTTAGCTCCTACTATGCTCACATAGTCTTTCTCCCAATTAACTAGGTCAGCCCTAATAGCTGATGCTGATGAGACATTATGGTTTAGGTGTTTTTGTGTATGGTTACCAACAACATGACCTTCTCTTACCATCCTTCTAACTAGACCAGGATTTTCTTTCATAAAAGAGCTTGTTGTGAAAAACACGGCTTTTACACCAGTTCTAGATAGACTGTCAAGAATCTTTGATGTGTTTTTCTTATATTCATATCCATTATCAAAGGTTAAGTATATGTTCTTACCGCTAGAAAGTCTGTATACACCGCCATACTTAGTTAGGGCTTTACCAGCATTTCCAGGATATAGCCAGGACCAGGAATATTTTGCTCCAGGTTTTACTGGGGTATTGTTAGATGGTTTCTTAGCTTGATTATTATTGCTTGGTGTATTACCAGTGCTAGATGCTACGGATAGGTTCACATCTGTTGGGTTAATCCATCCACCTGCTGCGTTCTTATTCAAACTTATGTTTACCATTCCATTATGGATTTTGTAGATATAGTATTGACCAGCTGGGTATGTTTTAGTGGAATTTTTCTTTGAATTAGCATCGGATGCATTTGTATAGACATTTACATTTCTATTTATGCTAATAAGTTGACCTACCTTTACCTTACTTAATGAGTCATTTTTATTATTTGCAGGTTTATTTTTCTTTTCTTCCTCAGCTTTTTTCTTTTCTTCTTCGGCCTTTTTCTTTTCCTCTT
>CAYFSL010000003.1:79696-86980 GCA_964345835.1 uncultured Peptoniphilaceae bacterium | reverse complement strand
AGGTTAGGTCAACAGGGTCTGATATAAGAGGATTTAAGGGAGTTGCAGGTGGCGTTGTACGTTGGATTAGACTTGCAAATGATACTGCTGTAGCAGTGGACCAACTGGGAGTTAGGCAGGGATCTGTTGCAGTCTATCTTGATGCTTGGCACAAGGATATGCCTGAGTTTTTACAATTGAAGACCAACAACGGGGACGATAGGCAAAAGGCTCATGACGTTTTTCCTGCTGTATCTTATCCTGACCTGTTTTGGAAGCTTGCTAAAGATAATATTAATGCAACTTGGTATATGTTTGATCCCCACGAGATCGAACAAGTTATGGGTTATAAGTTAGAAGACTATTTTGGAGAAGAGTGGGAGAGAAAATACTATGAATGTGTTGGAAGTCCCAAGCTTACAAAAAGGACTATATCAGTAAAGGATATGGTAAGGCTGATTATAGTTTCTCTTACAGAAACTGGAACACCTTTTTCTTTCTTTAGAGATGCAGTTAATGAAGCTAACCCAAATAAGCATGTTGGCATGGTATATTCTTCAAACCTTTGTACTGAAATCATGCAAAATATGAGGGGGATAGAATCTTCTGAGACTAAGGTTGTAGAAGAAAATGGGGAATCCTATGTCACAAAAACTACCAAAGCAGGAGATTTTGTCGTATGTAACCTTGCCTCTCTTGTTTTAGGAAATATTAAATTGGAGGATAAGGAAGAGTTAGAGTCAGTTGTCTCTACTATAGTTAGGGCCTTAGATAACGTAATAGACCTAAATTACTATCCAGTTCCTTACGCCGAAATCACTAACCAAAAATATAGGGCTATTGGCCTGGGAAGCTCTGGCTACCATCATGCCCTTGTTCAAAGAAATATAATGTTTTCATCACAAGAGCACTTAGACTTTATGGATAAGGTTTATGAAGATATTAACTACTATGCTATAAAGACAAGTAGTCAGCTTGCTGAGGAAAAGGGAAGCTATCATTACTTTAAGGGGTCCGAATGGGACGATGGCAAGTATTTTGAAAGAAGGTCATATGATTCAGTTAGGTGGCAAAAACTAAAGGATAGGGTCCATAATAATGGGATGAGAAATGGATACCTGATGGCTATTGCTCCTACTGGTTCTACTTCTATAATCGCTGGTACTACAGCTGGCGTTGACCCAGTTATGAAAAGATACTTCCTTGAAGAAAAGAAGGGGTCAATTATTCCTAGGGTTGCTCCAGGGCTTACTACAAGGACATTTTGGACTTATGAAAATGCCCATGAGGTAGACCAGGACTGGGTAATAAAATCTGCCATGATAAGACAAAGGCATATTGACCAAGGTCAGTCTGTTAACTTATATATAACATCTGACTTTACTATGAGACAGATTATGAACCTACTTATCTCTGCTTGTGAAAGTGGCCTAAAGTCACTATATTATGTGAGAGGAAAGTCTCTTGATGTCGAAGATTGTGATTCCTGTTCATCATAATAAGATATAAATTTAATAGGTTGAAAATATGCAGGCTAGTTGGCGTTTATTACGTGACTAGCCTGTAATTATTATGTATAATTTAATAAGATACATTTACAACACATGGATTATAAAGTTATTCCAAAGAGGTAAAATGATATACTATATTAAATAAAGTATGGGGAGGATTTATGGAAATTAAAAAGAAGGCTCTATTTAATGAACATGGAGATGTCGAGTTAACTAAAAGAAGAATGATTAATGGTAATACTACAAACCTTAACGACTTTAACAACATAAAATATACCTGGGTATCAGACTTATATCGTACTATGATGAATAACTTCTGGATTCCAGAAGAAATAAACATGAACCAAGATATCAAGGACTATAGAAAGCTTGACCAATATGAGAAAGTGTCCTATGACAAGATCCTATCTTTCTTGATATTTTTAGATAGTATTCAGACTGCCAACCTGCCAAATATTGGGCAACATACAACCGCAAATGAAGTAAACCTGGTATTAACTATTCAAGCTTACCAGGAAGCAATTCACTCTCAATCATATTCATATATTCTTGATACGATTGCCTCTCCAGAAGAAAGGACTGAAATCCTATACCAATGGAGGGATGACAAGCACCTTTTATCAAGAAATAAATTTATAGGTGATATATATAATGACTTTGTAAATAACCCAAGTAAGGAAACCTATATGAGGGCGGTAATTGGAAATTATATCTTAGAAGGTATTTATTTTTACTCAGGCTTTATGTTTTTCTATAACCTAGGTAGGATGGGCAAGATGCCTGGAACCGTTCAAGAAATAAGATATATAAATAGGGATGAAAATACCCACCTATGGTTATTTAGAAATATTGTTCTTGAACTAAAAAAGGAAGAACCAGACCTATTCACAGAAGAAAAGGTAGAGGAGTACAAGGCCATGCTTATGGAAGGTGTAAGACAAGAAATCGCTTGGGGCAAATATGTTATTGGTGATAATATCTCTGGACTTACAGGACAAATGGTAGAAGACTACATCGAATACCTTGGTAACCTTAGGTCAAGGGGGCTTGGTTTCGGAAACCTATTTGATAGGAATAAGGAAGAACCTCAGTCAATGAAATGGGTTAAGGAATATTCAGACCCTAACGAAATCAAGACAGACTTTTTTGAAGGAAAGGTGACAGCCTACTCTAAATCTTCAGTATTTGAGGATGACTTATAATACAAATTTTTAGGAGTTTACCTTATATAATTCGACAGGTCCATACTTGTTTTTTTAAGCAATTTGCTTATCATATTCTTTATTTAGCTTAAATAACTTCAAAAGGGATATATATAAATTAGCTATAATGTCAATAAAGAATAAGGGGAGATGGCATGGATATAAAAAATTATTATGTAGAAAAAGGTGAAGGTTATCCAATAATATTAATGCATGGAAACGGTGAGGACTTGAATTTCTTTGAACACCAAATGGATGCCTTGGCTGACCATTACCATGTAATTGCTATAGACAGCAGGGGACATGGAAAGACTGAAAGAGGAGAAAAGCCTTTAACTATTAGACAGATGGCTGAAGACTTATTAAATTTTATAGATGAAAAGAAATTCGATAAGATTGATATCCTAGGATTTTCGGATGGTGCCAATATAGCCATGATTTTCGCCATGAAATATCCTGAAAGGGTTGGAAAGTTAGTCCTAAATGGTGGTAACTTAAGCCCTTATGGAATGGTTGAAAAGCTACACAAGGCAATAGATAGAAAATATAGGCAGTATCTAGAGGAGGCTGACAAGGACCCAGAAGCAAAGAAAAAGGCGGAATTGTTTGCCCTTATGATAGAAGATCCTAATATTAAACCAGAAGAATTAAAGGCTATTAAAGCGCCAACCTTTGTAGTTGCGGGTACTAAGGACATGATTACTGAAGAGCATACGAGGCTAATTGCCGAAAGTATCGAAGGTTCAAAATTAAGCTTCATTGAAGGTGACCATTTTGTAGCGAACAAGGAGCCTGAAGCATTTAATAAGGAACTATTGGACTTTTTACTTGCCTAAACTACTTAGAGTAATAGCTGGCAGTGCTAAGATTATTAAGGATAGGTAACTTTACCTATCCTTAAATTTTAATAATTAGAGCAAAGCATAATAGGAGAGAAGGATGAAATGGCAGGGAAGAAATAAGAGTAGTAATGTAGAAAGAAGCTCTAGAGAGGGGCGTAGAAGGGGATTTGCCCCAGCTGGGAAACTTGGCGGAGTAGGATTAGTATTGGCAATTGTCGTGGCCCTTATAACGGGTCAAAATCCACTAGATGCTGTACTAGGAACGGTTTCACCACCCAGTCAACGAATGGAAAGTCGCTACGAGTCAAGAAATAAGGAAGAGGCTGAAATAGAAGAATTTCTTTCCGTAGTACTTAAAGATACAGAGGATGTATGGACAGGGATTTTTGACGATCATGGAGCCAAGTATAGGATGCCAAAGCTAAGGCTTTATCAAGATACAGTAAATACAGGCTGTGGCTTTGCCAATTCCAGAATGGGGCCTTTTTATTGTGGAGCAGACGAGCGGGTATATATTGATGTTTCCTTTATCCATGAGCTGAGAACTACCTTTAAGGCTGAAGGTGATTTTCCTTTTGCCTATGTCCTTGCACATGAGGTAGGTCACCATGTTCAGAAACTTACTGGAAAGCTCCAAGAAGTTCAGGGGCTTAGAGGAAGAGTTTCTGACAAGGATTTTAATAATGAGATGGTTAAATTAGAGCTTCAAGCAGACTATTACGCCGGGGTTGTTGCCCACCATATGGAGAAAAAGGGATATTTAGATCCAGGGGATGTGGATGAAGGCATGGCTGCAGCAGCAGGTGTAGGCGATGACAGAATTTACGAAATGGCTGGCAAGAAGGCAAATCCCGATAACTTCCAACATGGTAGGAGTGACCAAAGGAAAAGGTGGTTTTTAAAAGGCTATAAATATGGGGACCTAGAACATGGAAACACTTTCTCTGTTAAGGACTCGAAAGACTTATAGTATTGATTTTTATGGGGCTTAAGATTTATTGTAATCTAAGCCCCTTTTACTTATAATTACATAAAATAGTGAAGAAAACATATAAAACATATAACAAATTAAGTCAATGACAATTAACATATATATTTTAGGGGAGTAAAATGAAAAAAACTTTGAAATTAAAGGTTGGTAAAGAATATGAAACAATTGACCTTTCATTGATAAGAAAGATTACATATGAAGATCTTTCCAGAGACTTTGTAGACTACTATCCAGGTAGAATAGTTCTTGCAAAGGCGGACAACCATCTGTATGAGCTTGGAGAATTTATTGGAGATGAGGTTGAGGAAATAAGCTTTATAGATACCGTAGACACCGATGGAAATAGGGTTTATATGAGGGGGTTAACATATGTTCTAATAATTGCGGTTAGTAAAATATTTCCCGATTGCAGCCTCGTTGTAGAACATAGCATCTCCGAAGGTCTATACTGCACAATAAGGCAAGGAGATTCCTTACTTGTTCTCGATTCTCATACTAGAGATAAATTAAAAAAAGAGATGAAAAAGATCATAGATGATGACCATATTATCGAAAAAAGTATTTTTCCACTAGAAAAAGCTATCAAACTCTTTGAGGACCAGGGTAGAATGGATAAGGTAGACTTACTAAAGTACAGGAAAAGAGATAGCGTATCCTTGTACAAACTAGATGGATTTTACGACTATTTTTACGGGCACATGGTTCCTTCAACATCATATGTAAAGGCCTTTGACCTTGAGTTGTTTGATCATGGGTTAGTGCTTATAGGGTGCATGAGGGATGACAAGGATAAGATTAGGAATTTTCTTCCCCATTACAAGCTTTCTCAAGCCTATAATGAAGCTGAAAAGTGGGCTAGGATGCAGGGAATGAGCAATGTTTCTAAGCTAAATCAAATAATTGAAAGAGGCGATATCGGTGATGTCTGTAGGATGTCTGAGGCCCTTCAACAGCATAAGATTATGAAAATTGCTGAAGAAATAATGCAAAAAAATAAAAGGGTAATTTTAATAGCAGCTCCTTCTTCATCAGGAAAGACCAGCTTTGCCTATAAACTTAATACTTCGCTTAGGGTCTTGGGACAAAGACCAATTTCTATTTCCCTTGATGACTACTATGTCGATAGGGATAAGACCCCGTTAGATGATGAGGGACTTCCAGATTTTGAATCATTATACTCCATAGATCTAGACCTATTTAACCATGATTTAAAAAAGCTATTATTAGGAGAAAGTATAGAAAAAATAAGCTTTGACTTTATTGAAGGTAAGAGGGTCCATACGGGTAAAATGCTTATACTAAATGCCAACAGCCCCATCATAATTGAGGGGATTCACGGCCTTAACCCAGAATTAACTAAGGCCATTGATGCCTCCTACAAGTTTAAAATCTATCTCAATGTAATAACACAAATTAACCTAGATGACCATAATAGGGTGGCAACAACAGATCTAAGACTTCTTAGAAGGATGGCTAGGGATAAGCAATTTAGAGGGAAAGACATAAGGGATACAATCCTAGAATGGCCCAGGGTAAGGGCAGGGGAAAAAAGAAATATTTTCCCTTACCAAGAAGAGGCTGACATGATGTTTAGTTCTTCATTTATTTTTGATATATCTGCGATTAAGCCAATTGTCATGAAAAATCTAGAAGAAATTACCGATGACGATGAGGCTTATATAGAGGCGGCCAGACTTAAATCCTTCCTGCAATACTTTGTAAGTTTAAAGGAAACAGACCATATTGTTAACACTTCTATTTTGAGAGAATTTATAGGCGGAAGCATGATAGTATAAGTAGATAATTTATTGAATACAGGGATTTATGGTATAATAAAAAGATGATTGGGGGCAAGATGAGAATAGATAAATTTTTAAAAAATTCAAGGCTTATAAAGAGGAGAACAGTTGCAAAACAGGCCTGCGATATGGGAAGAGTCATGGTTAATGACAAAACTGTAAAGGCGGGTTATGAAGTTGAAGTCGGAGACGTTATTAGCGTAGTTTTTGGAGAAAAGACAATAAAGGCTGAAGTATTAGAACTTAAGGAAACTTCTTTTAAAGACGAGTCAAAGGAAATGATAAGGATTTTATAGGTGAATAGTATGGATTATAAAAATAACAATAGAAGACCCATGACCATTGAAGAAAGAAAGGCTAGAAATCAAAGAAAGAATAAGTTGAGAAAAAGAAATCAGATAATTAAGCTTTCTATAGGGCTTTTTGTATTTATCATCTTTCTTACAATATTTATAGTACAAAGGAAGACAATTGCTGCGTTAAATAATTCTTACAAACAACAAGTCGATTCTCAAAAGAGGTTGAAAGAGAGAGTAGAAGGATTACAAGGAGAAATAAAAGAGATTAATACCCTTGAATATATTGAAAAAAGGGCAAGAGAAGACCTTGGCATGATTAAAGAAGATGAGAAAATATATGTAAATGACAAGGATAAAGAGTCAGAGATAAATGATAGTGAATCAAAAGATACAAGTGATAACGACAAGAGTCAACAAGATCAAAAGGACCAACCAAGTCAAAACAAGCCAAGTGGTCAAAATGCCGCTAGTGAAGATGGCAACCAGGGAAGTGACCAAGATAAAAAGCCTACTGATGATGGGGAAAAAGATAATAAGAAAAATACAACAAAGAAAAAATCTAGTAAAAAACAAGGTTCAACAACTAACTCAAATACATCAAATGATAAGAAGAAAAGTCAACAATCATCAAGCAATAAAAGCTCAAGCAATAAAAGCTCAA
>CAYFSL010000003.1:13024-79596 GCA_964345835.1 uncultured Peptoniphilaceae bacterium | reverse complement strand
TCAAGCAATAAAAGCTCAAGCAATAAAAGCTCAAACAATTAAGCAGGCTTATAAGGAGGGGGGAGATGAATCCTACTTACTTAAAATTTGTTGATAATATAAAGGATAAAGAGTTAATATCGGCCAATGACAAGATACTAGCTTGTGTTTCTGGAGGAGCAGACTCAATGACCATGGTCAATATGCTAATTGACTATCTTTCAGATGACCTTTCAAGGCTTGAGGTAGCCCATCTTAACCATAATCTAAGGGGGGCTGACTCTACAAGAGATGAAGAGTTTGTTAGGGATTTTTGTAAAAATCACAATATAAAATTTCACTGCATAAGTCTTGATATTGAGTCCCTTGCAAAAAAAGAAAGACTTTCCATTGAGGATTGCGGAAGGAAGTATAGAAAAAAGTTTTTTTTAGATATAGTTTCTAAGAGGGAAAATTTTAAGATTGCCCTTGCCCATAACTTTGATGACCAGGCCGAAACTGTTTTAATGAGGGTGGTTAGAGGTACTGGTATTGATGGCTTAAGAGGGATGAAGGAAAAAGATGGAATTCTTATAAGGCCAATTCTCACCATAAGGAGAACAGAAATAGAGGCCTATATACAAGATGAGGGACTTTCATTTGTTCAGGATAAAACTAACTTTGAAAATGACTATAGTAGAAATAAGTATAGAAATCTTATAATTCCCTATCTAGAAAAAGACTATAATCCAAGAGTAAAAGAAAGTCTGGTAAGGCTTTCTGAGATTGCAAGCATGGAAGCAGACTTTAGAGATAGCTGTCTAGGCAAGCTTTTTAATACCTGTCTATGCCAAGAGAAGGACTGTAGGATTTCTTTTTATGAAGATAGGATTAAAGGCCTTACTAAAAATGAAAGGATCCAGCTTATTAGGTACGCTGTAATTAGGCTTAAAGGAAGTGGATACTCTTTTGAATATAGCCATTTCAATGAGATGGCAAAGGTTATTGATGCTAAGCCAGGTAAAGAGGTATGTATAAATTCTATTTCAGTTTCTAAATCATTTAACAAGATTCTTATTAAAAAGCAAGGCTTAAATGATTTACAAGAGCCAATTTATCCAGTTGGGTCAGGTCATTTTAAAATAAATTCATATGAAATATACCTGGATACTCCTAAAAACATCAAATTGAGAATAAGAATGAGGAAGAATGGAGATAGAATACTATTAAAGGGAAAAGAAAGAAAGTTAAAAGACTTTCTTATAGATAAAAAAATAGATAAAATTGATAGGGATTATTTACCTATCATAGAATATGGTGATATAATATTGGCCGTTGGAAATATTTATATAAACCAAAGGGCTATAGAAGATCACTCTATAAAAATAAAGGTTAATGGAGGTTGAGCTGGTGGATATATTGAAGTTGGATGAGGTTGGAGAAGTATTGCTTTCAGAAAAAGAAATACAAGACAAGGTTAAATCCATGGGAAGACAAATTACAAAGGACTATGAAGACAAGGATGAGGACTTAGTTTTAATAAGCATCCTGAAAGGGTCTGTATTTTTTATGACTGACCTGAGCAGGCAGATAGATCTTCCCCTTACATTTGACTTTATGGATGTATCTAGTTATGGCGATGGTACACAATCATCTGGGGATGTAAGAATCCTTAAAGATTTAGACCAACCTATCGAAGGAAAGAATGTCATAATAGTTGAAGATATCATAGATACAGGATACACCCTTTCATACCTAATTGATAATTTAAGGAGTAGGGGGGCAAAATCAATAAGAATTGCCTGTCTACTAGATAAGAAAGAAAGACGTAAGGTCGACTTTGATGTAGACTATATTGGTTTTGAAATTCCAGATGAATTTGTTGTGGGTTATGGTATAGACTATGCCCAAAAATACAGAAACTTACCTTTTATTGGAATTATAAAGAGAGAGGTTTATGAATAGGAGGGGAAATTGAAGAATAAAAGAATAAATATAATGTCTTTCATTTTGCCAGCCCTGATACTGTTGCTGATTGTTTATGCATTTGGCGATAATCTGGCGGCAGGAAAGTCTATAACTTTTGACAAATTTATAGAATATTTAAAGGACGGGAAAGTTGAGAGTGTAAATACTCAAGGGTCATCTATATCGGGACAGCTTGATGATAAGACATCTTACAAAACATCTACCAATCTAGAGGAATCATACCTTTATGAAACATACCTAAAAGATTATGTAGATAGTAAGCAGATCAAATACACATCTAGTCCAAGGGTAGAATCAGTTTGGTCATCCATCGTTCCTTATCTAGTTATGTTCGGCGGCTTGGCAGTCTTTTGGGCCTTTATGGCTTCTAGACAACAAGCTGGTAATAGTCAGGCTATGAACTTTGGGAAAAACAGAGCGTCTCTGAACAAGCTTGATAAAAACCCTGTGACCTTTGCTCAAGTAGCTGGTCTTAAAGAGGAGAAAGAAGAATTGATGGAGATAGTCGATTTCCTAAAGGCTCCACAAAAGTACTTAGAGCAAGGGGCAAGAATACCTAAAGGTATCCTATTAGTTGGCCCTCCAGGAACTGGTAAGACCTATATTTCTAAGGCTGTTGCAGGTGAAGCAAAAGTACCTTTTTATAGTATAAGTGGTTCTGATTTCGTTGAGATGTTTGTCGGGGTAGGAGCCTCCCGTGTTAGGGATATGTTTAAGGAAGCTAAGAAAAATGCTCCATGTATAATTTTTATAGACGAGATAGATGCTGTTGGTAGAAGAAGAGGGGCAGGTCTTGGTGGTGGTCATGATGAAAGGGAACAAACACTTAACCAGCTTCTTGTTGAAATGGATGGCTTTGCGACCAATGAAGGAATAATAATAATGGCGGCTACAAATAGGCCAGATATTCTTGACCCTGCTTTACTAAGGCCAGGAAGGTTTGATAGGCAGATTCAAATAGGCCTTCCCGATGTCCGTGAAAGGTATGAAATTCTACAAGTTCACACTAGGAAGAAAAAGCTTGACGATGACATAGACCTTAAATATATTGCAAAAACGACTTCGGGTTTCTCACCTGCAGACCTTGAAAATATCACAAATGAAGCAGCCCTTCTAACAGCCCGTTATGGTAAAAAGAAGATTACAGCAGCGATATTTGATGAGGCTACAATCAGGGTAATTGCGGGACCTGAAAAGAAAAGTAGAGTTGTGGTTGAAAAAGAAAGAAAGCTTACAGCCTACCATGAGGCTGGTCATGCAGTTGTTACTCATTTCTTAGAGGGAGCTGACCCAGTCCATATGATAACAATTATCCCAAGGGGGTCTGCTGGAGGATTTACCTCATTTATCCCTGAAGAAGACATATCTTTTATGACTAAAAACATGATGTTTAATCAGATAGTATCCTTCTATGGAGGTAGGGCTGCTGAAGAGCTAGTATTGGACGATATTTCAACAGGTGCTTCCAATGATATTGAAAGAGCTACAAAGATTGCCAGGGCAATGGTAACAACTTATGGATTTAGCGATGACCTTGGACCAATTATGTATGGACAAGGTGGAAATGATGTATTTTTGGGAAGGGATTACGGAAAATCTCAAGACTACTCAGAAAAGATTGCTCTAGAGATAGATGAAGAGGTTAGAAAGATTATCAAGAAGGCCTATAGACAAGCTATGGAATTGCTTGAGGGCCATAGGGACTTTTTAGAAGAATTGGCACAAGTCCTTCTAGAACAAGAAACGATTAGGAAAGATGAATTCTTAGACATTGCGAAAAAATACGATGATAGGTTAACTAATCTTGAAGTTGAGAAGGAAAAAAATAAAATTGACACTTACTTAGAAACTGGTCAAAAATCTGATAATGATATAAGGCCAAGCACAGGTAAAGAGGTAGAAGATGATAGCACAACAAACGAGTAATATTAATAACCAATCGAAAAACCTGATATATATAATGTATGGGGCCTTGATCTTGTTCTTACTTTATAAGCAAGTTAAGTCCTACATGATCAAAAGGAATATCAAAGGTAACAATATCTTTAAATTTAGGAAAGAACTTAGCAAATTACTTTATATATTGGGATCTGTAATTATCCTATTTGGAATTGTTAACATATATGCAGGGCAATATATATCTGGTGCATTGATGATAGTCCTAGTTTTGCTACTGGTCGTTGATAGTTTTGATGGCATTTGGATATCCGAAGAAGGAATATATAGCCAGGGGACTTATCTTCTATGGCCAGAGGTAAAAAAATGGGGCTTTGACACAGGAACTAAGGAGCTTGTAATGTCTTATAGGAAGAAAGAAGAGATGCAGGACAAGACCCTATATATAAAAGTTAACAAACAAGATATTGAAGAAGTAAATAGGCTAATAAGAAAATATAAATTAGGGAAATAGGAAAAAACGTATGACAAAGTATATTTTTATGACTGGTGGTGTAGTATCAGGTATAGGCAAGGGATTAAACGCGGCAAGTCTAGGTAGACTGCTTAAGGACAGGGGATTTTCTGTATTCATGCAAAAATTTGACCCCTATTTAAATGTTTTTCCAGGCCTGTTAAATCCGATCCAACATGGGGAAGTCTTCGTTACTTATGACGGGGGAGAAACTGACCTAGATCTTGGTCACTATGAGAGATTTATTGATGAGAAGCTAACTACAGACTCCTCAATCAGTGCTGGAAAGATATATAAGATGGTATTTCAAAGGGAGGAAAAAGGCGAATATAAGGGAAAAACTGTTCAAGTAATCCCTAATGTTACAGACCAAATTAAATCCAAGGTATACCAGGTTGCTAAGGATTCAAAAGCCGACATAATAATCACCGAAATTGGAGGAACAGTAGGGGATATAGAATCTCTGCCTTTTATAGAAGCTATAAGACAGATTTACTCCGAAAACGATAAAAATGATGTAATATTTGTTCATACGACACTTGTTCCTACTGTTCCAGGTTCAGATGAGCTTAAGACTAAGCCTACCCAACACTCATACAAACAGTTAATGAGCTATGGGATTAAACCCAATATATTTATATTGAGGTCAGATAAAGTAATTAGTAGGGATATATATAGAAAAATATCCCTTTTCTGTGACATACCAACCGAATCAATCATTCAATCAGAAAATGTTAAGTTGATATATGAAGTTCCTATAAGTCTTAGAAGGCAGGAACTGGATAACCAAGTTATGAAGCTATTAAATTTAGACCCTATAAAAGACGACTTTTATAAGTGGGAAGAGATGGTAGAAGGATTTAAGAATCCAGAAAAAGAGATTGATATAGCTATGGTTGGCCCATATGTTGAACTTGAAGACTCTTATTTATCAACAAATAATGCCCTACTTGATGCAGGCTATAATCTTTCAACCAAGGTTAACCTTCATTTTATAAATCCTTTAGACCTTACTGAAGACTCTATTGACGAAGTCTTAGCTAAGATGAATGGTATAGTTTTTGCTAGTGGTAGGGAAAATGATGATCCAAGGCCATATTTTAACATTTGTAAATATGCTAGGACCAACAAGATACCTACTCTTGGAATTAACTCAGGATTAAAAGTTATGGCAATTGAATATTCTAATGATATGAATGAAAATTCAGAAAACGATGATAATCTTGACGAAATTACTAAATATAATATAATAGTAGGGAATAAAAATAAACAAAGAATGATTGGCGAAAAAAATATTAGCTTAAAGAAAGATACTTTAGCCTACCGCATTTATGGTAAGGCTAGTATAGATGAGAGACATAGGAATGAATTTGAGATAGATTCAGACCTTGAAAATGAATTTGATGACAAGGGATTTTTAGTGAGTGGATATGATGAAAACACTAAGTCTATAGAGATCATGGAACTTAGGGACCATCCTTTCTACATGGGAGTGCTTTATGAGCCACAATACAGCTCAAGGCCTACCAACCCTCATCCTATTTTTACAAATTTTGTCAATATAGCCCTAAAAAAATAGGTCTATAAACATATTAATGACCGGTATCTAGAATGAACCGGATCGGGAGGGAAAATGAATAATAAAAAGAACTTATTAGAAGTTAGAACGTTGGCACTTATAGGGATTATGACTGGTCTTATAATTATAATGACCATGATCCCATTCCTAGGCTTTATACCAGTTGGACCTATCCAGGCAACAACCCTTCATATACCAGTAATTATTGTCGGTATAGTTGAAGGACCTTTAGCTGGTGGAATTCTCGGATTTATGTTTGGTGTAATCTCAATGATTAGAGCGATTGTACAACCTAATCCATTTTCATTTATGTTTATGAATCCAATTATAGCTATAATACCTAGGATTTTGATAGGCGTATTTGCAGGTTTAGTTTACAAGGCTTTAAGAGATAAAAAGGCACTCGGTAAAGCTTCGATAACAATTTCAGCTGCTATAGGCTCCTTGACAAACACAATTTTTGTTCTTGGCTTGATATACTTAATTTATGGCCAACAGTACATGGAAACTGTAAACAAGGTTAAAAACCAAGCTAACACATCTGCTATTAAATTAATTGCTGCAACAGCCTTGTCAAGTGGATTAGTTGAAATGGCAGTAGCCGCAGTTATTGCAACACCAATATGTATGGCTTTAATAAGAGCTTTTAAGAAAAGACGTATCGCTTAGAGGAGAAGCATGTTATTATTAATTGACGTAGGAAATACAAATATAGTAATGGGAATCTATGATGGAGATGAATATAAGTACAGCTGGAGACTAGGAACAAAGTTTGCCAGGACTTCAGATGAGTATGGACTTCAAGTAGATTCAATATTAAGGCATTATGGGCTTGATATAGAAGATATAACTGATGTGGTACTAGCATCCGTTGTACCAAGTATTCAACACACTTTAAGGACTATGTGTACCAGGTATTTAGGTAAGGAGCCAATGGTTATTGGAGAAGGAACAAAAACTGGTATCAAGATTAAATATGACAACCCTAAAGAGGTTGGAGCTGATAGGATTGTAAACTCTGTTGCTGCCTATAAAAGATATGGGGGACCATGTATAGTTGTGGATATCGGAACCGCTATATCATTTGATGTTATTAGCGAGGATGGTGAATACCTAGGAGGAGCAATTGCACCAGGTATAGGTATATCAAGTGAAGCTCTTTCGTCTAGGACGTCTAAGCTTCCAAAGGTTGAGCTAGAAGAGCCTGAACATGTTATAGGTAAGAATACGATAGAAGGTATTCAATCAGGTATCGTATATGGATTTATAGGTTTAGTTGACAATATTCTTGAAGAAATGATTAGAGAACTCGGCAGGGATAAGGAAGAAATTAAAGTAATTGCCACAGGTGGGTATGCTCAACTAATCGCGAGCAAATCAAAATATGTCGAAGAGTACGACTATGACATTACCCTTGAAGGTATGAAACTAATTTACGAAATGACAAAAAAAGATAGAAATGAAAAAAGACAATATTAAGATAATATTGAGTCCTTTGGCAGGTGTTACAGATAGGGCATTTAGGTGTATTTGCAATGAATATGGTGTTGATTATTCCTATACTGAAATGGTCTCTGCCAAGGGGCTTTTTTATTCAGATAAGACAACAGAAGAATTAATGGCAAGATTTCCAGGAGAAGAAAATATAGGAGTTCAAATATTCGGATCAGATCCTGAAATAATGGCAAAGATGGCAAAAAAAATCTCAGAGGAATACAAGTACTTTAAATCCATAGATATAAACATGGGGTGTCCAGCTAAGAAAATCGTAAAAAACAAAGAGGGGTCTGCTCTTATGAAGGATCCTGACCTTGTAAGAAGAATTATTAGCTCAATTAAAGAAGCCACAGACCTACCAGTTAGTGCAAAATTTAGGCTTGGATTTGATGATTCCAGTAAAAATTATAAAGAAATTGCCAAAATATGCCAGGAGGCTGGTGTCTATAAGGTAACTCTTCATGCAAGAACTAGGGAGCAGATGTATTCTGGTGAGGCTGACTGGGATGCTATTAGAGACCTAAGGGAAATGCTAGATATCGAAGTAGTTGGTAATGGAGATATATTCACTCCAGAAGATGCTCTTAGAATGGTAGAGTATACGGGAGTAAACTCTATTGCAATTGGCAGGGGGGCCATGGGTAACCCTTTTATCTTTAAGCAAATAAAGGACTATCTTGAAAAAGGGACTTATGACCTGCCAACGGTATCCGAAATTATTGATCTTATTCTTAGACAATATGAACTTCTTGTAGACTATAAAGGGGAAAGGATTGCTATTAATGAGATGAGAAAGCATATAGCCTGGTACTTAAAAGGTTATAGGGGGGCAAACCAGCTAAAAAATCAAATCAATACTACTAAGGACATTGATGAGGTTTTTGCCTTGTTGAATGATTTTGAGAGGGAGTATAAGTCAAATGGAAAATAAAAAATTGAATTTATTGGAGGGGGATATATTAAAGAATCTAATTCTTTTATCAGCTCCCCTGATGGCTACGGCCTTTGTCCAGATTGCCTATAATTTTGTTGATATCATTTGGTTGGGTAGGCTGGGAACTAAAGAGGTAGCTGCCGTCGGGACTAGCGGGATATTTGCTTGGATAGCAACGTCAATTGCTGCAATTGCAAGGGTTGGGGGTAATGTATTTGCTTCACAACATTATGGGGCCCATGAAAAAGAAAAGCTTAATGATACTATAAGAAATACTCTTATACTAGGACTTATTTTATCACTGGTCTATGTTATAGCAACTCAACTTTTTATAGACAAATTTATTGGATTTTATAGGCTTACAGATGACGTAAGTCAATTAGCTATAACCTATTTGAGGGTATTTTCTATAGGCTTTATATTTTCTTCAATTAACATGATATTCTCTGGCCTATACAATAGTATTGGTGATAGTAGGTCTCCATTTAAGAAAAATGCTATTGGCCTAATATTTAATATAATTTTGGACCCGATATTAATGTTTGGTATAGGGCCAATCCCTAAAATGGGGGTTTTGGGGGCGGCTATTGCCACTAGTTTATCCCAGCTTTTAGTAAGCCTTATTTTTATTTGGGAGATAATAAAAAATAAAAATGAAATATATGATGGAATAATTCATGGGGTTTTTCATGCTGAATCACTTGGTGAAATTTTCAGGATGGGATTTCCTGCAGGGATGCAAAGTGTTATAATGGCGACTATTTCCTTGTTCTTAAACAGGTTTGTTGCAAGCTATGGGGCCACTCCTCTAGCAGTCTATACAGTGGGGACTAATATGGAGTCGATAACATGGATGACTGTTGAGGGGGTTCAGGCTGGAATTATAACCTTTGTAGGACAGAATTATGGAGCAAGGAAAATCAATAGATTAAGAGAGGTAATTAAGAAATCTATCCTAATAGTAACCTGTATTGGACTTTTTTCAACAGCAATTCTTATAGGATTTAGACATAGTCTTTTCGATATCTTCCTACCGGGGGATAGGCTGGCTGCCTACCAAGGGGCCTGGTTCCTCCTAATCCTTGGAACAAGTCAGACTTTTATGTCGGCAGAATTAGGAGCATCAGGGGTCTTTCATGGTCTAGGACTAACGAAAATACCGTCAATAACATCAATTATCTTTAATCTTTTAAGGATTCCTATTGCCCTACTATTGATGCCTCATTTACAATTCTATGGGGTATGGTTAGCTGTAACTATATCAAGTATATTAAAGGGTTTGGTTCTAAACTTTTTACTTTATAAAAAATATAGGTCCCTATGCTAGGAGACACATTAAAGAGGCTATTGAAAAATAGCTTCAAATAAAAAATAGCTAACTCATAAAGAGAAAGCTATTTTTTTATACAATCAATGATGATAAGACATATTGATTATGAGAATAAGCCTACAATATTTTATTATTTATGAAATGTTAGGATAAACTCAGATCCCTGTCCGAGCTTGGAGTTTACAAGGATTTTCCCATTCATATTTGCAACATAATTATTTACAAGGGTGAGACCTAGTCCGTGGCCTCCATTTTCCCTATTTCTTGCTGAATCAACCCTGTAAAATCTCTTAAAAATATGGTCGATGTCTTCTTTGCCAATACCGACTCCATCGTCTTTAATAATTATGACATTCCTATTTTTATAGGAATTGACAACAATTTCTATATGGCCCCTTCTATCAACTGCTTTGATGGCATTAGAGATTAAATTATTGATAACCTGGGTGAACTTATCCTTGTCAACCCTCATAATTAGCTCATTTAATCCAGACAAATTAACAGTTATTTCCTTTTGATCAAATTTAGGCTTAAATCCACCGATAGCTTGTTTTATTAGCTTAACAACTTCAATATAATCAAAATTATATTGGTCAAGTTTAGGACTTTTACTAAAGGATATGTTTAGCCTATCCACCATTTTATTTAACCTTTTAATTTCATCTAGAAGAAGGTCGATAGTGTCTTCGTCAGCCTCAATAATATTATCTTTTATTCCTTCTAGGTGCAGTTGTAGGTTTGTTAAAGGGGTTCTTAATTCATGGGATATATCTTGTGCATAATTTAGCATATATTCCTCCTGGTCCCTTAGGGCAGAGGAAAGGAAGTTAAGGTTATTTGCTAGCTCATCAAGTTCGAAAATATTATATTTATCTTCAATTTCGAGATATTGACCCTCCTTTAGTCTATTAGTGAATTCGCTTATATCCGCAATAGGCTTTTCAATCTTTTTAGAAAAGTATAGGATTAAAAAGTAAAGTAGTAGGATTGAAACTACTATTGTAATAGCATAAGACCTATTCATATTTTTATAAAAAAGGGCTGCCGATTCATTATATAGGCTTAAATCCTCCATATAGGATAATTTCATAGTGCCAAGCAACCTTCCGGACTGGCTAACTAGACGGTAATTTTCAGATACCAGGCTGGATTTTTCTTTAGTTTCAGGAATTCCATCGAACTCTGCAACTAGGTCTGAGTCGTTATTGTATATTTGAATGTTAACAGACCTATTATTTGCATAATTTGCCAGATCCCTACTATCAAGATTGGGGTTTGTACTATATAGGTCGGCTAGTTCCTTTGATAAGTCATTAAATTCCTGCTTGATATTTGATATAAGATATGAATTTAAGGAACTTCTAAAAGCTAGGCTAGTACTTATAACTGTAATTAGAAATACTATAGTAATTGATATACTAAAGTAAGTTAGGATCCTTCTACTTAGCTTCATTGATTTGTCCCGCCTTATAGCCTAGACCGTAGACCGTCTTAATATATTGAGGATTTTTAGGGTCGTCCTCAATTTTTTGCCTGATATTCTTTATATGGGTGTCAATGGCTCTATCAAAGGCATCATAATCGTAGCCAAAGGATATTTCTATTATTTCATTTCGGGTAAAGGTTTTACTTGGATTGCTAAATAAAGTATTTATAATAAGGAGTTCGTTACGGGTAAGAGAAAGTTCCTTTTTATCCTTTAAAAGTCTATAATTCTTTTTATCATAAGCTAGTCTACCATCAGATGAATGGATTATATCAATATCAGAATAGCCACTGGTTCTTCTCAATACCGCCTTTACTCTTTCTACAAGTTCAAGGCCAGAAAAAGGTTTCTTTATATAATCATCTGCTCCATGTTTGAACCCCTTAAGGATGTCTTCTTCGTTGACCTTAGCGGTTACCAAAATTACCGGAATATTTGACTTTGAACGGATAAGTTTCAACACTTCTTCTCCAGAAATTTTTGGTATCATCAAGTCCAAGATAATTAATGAGTATGGGACTTCTTCAAATAGCCTTATAGCCTCCTCACCATCCTTAGCGATATCAACTGAAAAATCACTCTTAACTAGGTAGTTTTTCTCCATTATAGCAATTCCTGCTTCATCTTCAACTATGAGAATTTTATTCATTCTTCCTCCTTAATATGTCTATCTTTAATTGAATTAATTATATCAAAAAAAGTATAACAGCAGAAAGCTTCTGCCGCTATACTTTTATTTGCCTTTAAACATTTCACCTAAAGACTAATCATCGTCGTCATCGTCATCTGGTTGAGTTCTAGGTGGAACAGGTTCAGGGCTAGGAATCGGTTGTCTACCAGATGAGCCAGAATTAGAATCTGAATCATCTTCATCCTCTGGATCTTTAGGCGTTATATCCTTTTCTGTTACTTCGCCAGTTGGGCTGGTAGTTATTTTTACTATCTTACCATCTGGATAAGTTAGAATTTCAACAGTACTTCCATCTGGGTTGGTTGTCTTTTTCGAAATGGTGCCATCTGGAAGAGTTTTAGTCACAGTGACTGGTTCAAACTTCAAGGTTGAATACCTAGTTGGTGCTTCATATTGCCAATCCTTTGGAACAAGATCTCTTCTTGTCCAGCCTCTAGGTAATTCGACATCATCAAAGATTGAAAGGTCTAGAGCTTCTTCACGTTTTTGGAAGACTCTATTAACGGCTATATAGCTCGGTGCATTGCTTGGAGCTAGTAGGTTATTTCTCTTATCAACCTTTAATAGTACATGGGCTGTTGAGGTTTCAGTAGGAAGGGTATTTTCAGCGAAATACTCTTCTACAGCCATACTTCCTCTTGGATCTCTGTAAGTATATTTATTTGGTAAAAGTCCAGATTTTGCATCTACCTTTTCTTTTACTATAGTGTTAGGCATTTCAAATGTTTTCTTACTCATTCCCTTATGGATACGGTTGTTTATATCATTGTATAAGGTATAAAGGTTATGAGAGCTTCCTGATAGGGAAATTGAGTTATTGTCAAAGCCAACCCAGGTTGCAGTAGTATAATAAGGAGTGTATCCAGCTATCCAGAAGTCCTTATTATTATTACTAGTACCAGTCTTAGCGGCTATTTCAATTCCATTGACCATATTTACTCTTCTGGCCCTATCTTTAGTTAGTGTTTCTCTCATTACATCTGTAAGCAACCAGGATGTTTCTTTTGATACAACCCTGTTACTTTCTATTTCACCGTTGAAGATTTCGCCTTCCTTGTCACTTTCTATGGACAAGATAAGACTAGACTTATTTCTAACTCCTTCATTTGCTAGGGCACTATAAGCTTCAGCTATTTCTCTTACAGTAAACCCTCTTACAGTTGAACCGATGGCAAAAGAAAGATTTTCATCATTATTATATGGGTTTTCTTGTCTTGTAATAAAGTTATCATTTTCTGGATTTTCCTTATCTATAAGGCCAAATCCTTCTAAATACTTCATTGAAGTCTTCATGCCTACTTTTTCATAAAGCTTTACAGCAGTGGTATTTATCGAATCCATAAGGGATTCTCTTATTGATACAAGCCCCCTAAAACCCTTGTATACATTTAGTGGCCATAGGGTGTTTTTTTGCTGGTCAAGCATAGGGCTGTCGTCTAGGACACTCGCTAGGGTATAGCCATTTTCCAAGGCAGGTGCATATACTGCTAATGGTTTAATCGACGAAGCAGGTGGCCTTGTAAAATTTGTAGCCCTATCTATAGTATCATCCTTGCTTTCTCCTCTAGAGGCAACCATGGCCATGACATGACCTGTTTTTTGATCAATAACAACTGTTGATGATTGAGGTTGAAGGGTACCCTTATCTTCTACTGTAAAATATTTATTACTTATTATCATCGTGGACTCATCAATTGTGTAAAAGTCCTTGTGTTTTTCAAAGAATTCCTTCTTTATTGTGAAATTAAAACCCTCGTCTTTTTCGACAAATTCGCTAGGAATAGCAAGGGAACCTGCCCTATAGGTTACCAGATTGTTTTTGTCATTGATATCGTAGAAGTTTGATGCAAATACTGATTTACCATCTGTTTTTATTCTTTCGGTAGAAAACTCAATATCCCCATTTTTCAATACTTTATAGTTGTTTTTATATAGTTTTAAGCTATTATTGTTAGTTAACAGGTTATTTCTTTTGAAATAGATAACTTCTTTTTTAGTATTTATGATATTTCCATTCTTATCAAGGGATAGGTCTGCTAAAAGAGGATTACCAGCTTTGTTATACATAGACATAAGCTCTGTAAACTTATCGTAGGTCTTCTCTAATTCTTTTTGCATATCCCAGTCAATAGAAGCTTTTATTCTTAAGCCACCAGTGTATAACATGGTCCTTGCTTCTTCTTTGGAAATACCTTTTTTCTTCATTAGTAATTCTACAGTCTCATTTTTTATTGCATATGAGATGGCATTAGAAAAGTCACTACTTTTTTTAGAGCCTGGTTTTACGGCCTTACTAACATCTTCCTTGACAGCCTTTTGGTATTGGGCTTCATTTATACTTCCAGTTTCCTTCATTTTTTGAAGGACATATTTTTTCCTTTCAAAGGCTTTTTCATTTAAGACCGCGACGAAGTTTTCACCTGTAACGTTAAATTCGCCTAGAATTTTTGCGTTCTCAGGTACATCCTTAGGATAGTAAGTATTAAATAGGGAATAGCTAGATGGTGATTTGACAATTCCAGCTATAGTAGCAGCCTCAGCTATAGAAAGCTTATCTACTGGTTTAGAAAAATAAATTTGAGAAGCTGATGCTATACCAAAAGCATGCTGTCCAAGGTAGATCCTATTTAAGTAGCCTTCTAAAATCTTTTCCTTAGGGATTTCATCATCAACTTTTAAGGCTAGATACATCTCTTTTATCTTTCTTTCCCATTTTACTTCTGGGCTAAGGTATATATTCTTAACAAGTTGTTGAGTTATTGTAGACCCACCTCTTACTATTCCTCCAGCCCTGAAGTTATCAAGTGCTGAAACAAATACACCTTTGACGTCAACGCCTTTATGCTTCCAAAATCTTTCGTCTTCAACGCTGACAAAAGCATCGATAAGGTATCTTGGAATTGAGTCATAATTAATAATTTCTCTATACTCTTCAGATGCAATTTCTTCAATGGTTTGCCCATCTTTATCTAGTATTTTTGAGCTCTCAGCTAAGTTGCTAAGTATGTTTTGGGGCTTTATTTCAGGTGCAGTCTTTGCAACCTTTACAAAAGAAAGTCCAAGCATACCACCAACTACAAAGGCGATAATTAAGCCTATTAAAAGTATTAGTGCTATTATCTGCAAAAAGCTTTTAACTATCTTTGATATCATATCATCCTCCTAATTACGCTAATTATACCATAAAAACGTATAATATTACTTTAAAGAATCGACTTAGTACTCTAGCTAGTAAAAGAGTATTATTCCAAGAATAAAGCCGGCTATTATTTGTATTAAAAGTATTATTGCAATTACTTTAAAAAAGATTTTAATTATCTTGAAAAGATTTTAATCATTCCAAAAAAAATTTTAATTATCTTTGATATCATATTCCCTCCTTTAATATGTAATCTTAAATAAAAGATACATAAGTTAGTTTAGAGAATTAATTTATTATATCATTTTTAACAGTTAAATTGTAGAAGGAATAACAAAAAATCAACAATAAATAGAATTATAGCTAGACTATCTACCCTTGGTTTAACAATAATCTCCATTAATGATATAATCGACTAATAGAATTAAAGGAAATATATATATGGAAAAAGAAAAAGTTATTATAGTACATTTAAATTTAAATGAAAAAGACCAAGTTGTAGAGTCTAAGGTTAAGGAAATCGAGGAATTAGCAAGGTCAGCTAACTGTATTCCTGTAGCCCATGTAATTCAAAATTCTGGCTCTATAAACCCTTCTACTTACATAGGATCAGGCAAGGCCAAGGAGATAAGGGATATGAGAGAATCCCTAGAATTTGATGCTGTTATATTTAACAACGAGCTAACAGGATCACAAATGAAAAACCTCGAAGATATAATAGACTGTAAAATAGTTGACAGGACGGGTTTAATCTTGGATATATTTGCCAGGAGGGCTAAGACCAGGGAAGCCAAGCTCCAAGTAAGCTTAGCTCAGTTAGAGTATAGGCTACCAAGATTGATGGGCTTTAGGAATTACCTATCAAGAGAGGGTGCTGGAATTGGAACAAGGGGTCCAGGTGAGCAAAAACTTGAAACCGATAGGAGGACCATTCAAAAGGAGATATCGAGAATAAGACATCAATTGAAGGATGCCAAGGAAAAAAGGCTGATAAAGAGTAATAGAAGAAGGTCTTCGGCTCTTCCAATCGTATCATTAATAGGGTATTCAAACGTTGGTAAATCAACCATTTTAAATGCCCTTACAAACAAGTACTCTGACATGGATAAAAAAGTCTATTCTGACGACCTCTTATTTGCTACCCTGGATGTCTCAGCTAGAAAGATTAAATTGGGAAATGATAAGGAAATTATAGTTACGGACACAGTTGGCTTTGTTTCCGACCTACCAACAAAACTCATAGAGTCTTTTAAGGGGAGTTTGGAGGAAATTGAAATATCTGACCTACTGATTATAGTCGTTGATGCTAACAACCAAGACTTAGAAGGTCAAATTGATGCTACTAGGCAGGTCTTAAAAGACATGGATATAGGAGATAAAAAAATCCTTTATTGTTTTAATAAGATTGATCTCAACCCAGACTTTAAATACTTCTCCTATGGAGATGAACTCATCTACATGAGTGCTAAGAACGACGATATAAGTATTTTAGCTAAAAAAATTGAAGAAATGCTTTTTTCAGACTTTAATTACTATAGCATAAGAGTAGGCTATGATATATTAGATAGCTTCTTAAAAGAGGGCTTAAAGCTTGTCGATATGGAGTATACAGATTTTGGGCTAGAGGGTAAGATTTATATAAAAGAGAAGCAGGTAGAAAAATACAGGAAATATTTAATATGACTGAGAAGAAAGAATTTAGGACTATTTTAGGGCAGACAAGCCAGGAGCTTGAGATAAGGAAGTCGACCTTCATATCCCATATAAAGGCTTGTCAGACAGAAGAAGAGGCCCTAGCCTTTATCGAGGACATAAAAAAAGAACATAGGTCAGCTACCCACAATTGTCATGCCTATGCTATAGGGGAGAATAGGATGACTCTCAGGTATAGTGATGATGGAGAACCCCAAGGGACGGCTGGAATTCCGATGCTTGAGGTCCTTAACAAAGAGGAGCTTACCAATGTATGCCTAGTTGTTACTAGGTATTTCGGGGGTATAAAGCTAGGAGCATCAGGGCTCATTAGAGCCTATTCAAAAGCTGCAAGCCTAGGCATAGAGAAGGCTTTAACAGTTTATATGAAAAACTACTTGAGGATTTCCCTAGAAATAGATTATACTTTATTGGGTAAAGTTGAAAATTATATACAGACTAAGGCCTTTCACCTGATAGCTACTGACTATACCGATAAGGTTAGTATGAGTTTATATATAGCTAGGGATAGATATGTAGCTTTTGAAAATGAGATTACAGAAATGACAAATGCGACATGTAGTTTAGTGGTGGAAGAAGAATTATTGCTAGCCGAAAAAAATGGAAAGATTATTGGAGGATAAAATGGCAGGACATAATAAATGGAGTAAGATAAAAAATAAAAAAGGCAAGGAAGATTCAAAGAGGGCTAAGGAATTTACCAAGCTGGGAAGGGCCCTAATGGTAGCGGCCAAAACTGGTGGCGACAACCCGGATTATAATGCTAGCCTTAAGACTGCAATAGAAAAGGCTAAGGCGATAAATATGCCTAATGACAACATAATGAGGGCAATCAAAAAAGGAGCTAGCTCCAATGAAGGGGACAACTTTGAGCAAGTTACATATGAGGGGTATGGACCATCTGGAATCGCTGTGATTGTCGAATGTCTTACAGATAATAGAAATAGGACAGCCCCAGACATTAGGCATGCTTTCGATAAATTTGGGGGTAATCTTGGAACTACAGGGTCAGTTTCTTTTATGTTTGACCACCTTGGGGTGATAATAATCGACGAGTCCAAGTATGACTCCGATACTGTTATCATGGATGCTATGGAGACTGATATAACAGATGCAAAAAGCGAAGATGGCTTCATAGAAATTTATACCAGTATTGAAGATTTCAACACCGTTAAAGAATTCTTACAGGAAAAAGACTACGAGTTTGTAGATAGTGACATAATGTATATTCCAACAAATTATCAAGAAATAGATAAAGAAGCTGCTAATAAGATGGAAAAGCTTATAGATATGCTGGAAGAAAACGATGATGTCCAAAATGTATACCATAATTGGGACGAAGCCGATGAATAGCTTTAGAAATAAGGCCTTAAATTTGTGGGCTTTCGTTCTTGCCCTAGCGGTTATAATGGGTGCATTAACAATTTCCATAGATAGGACCAGTCATAATCTAAAAAACTATAGTAATTTTCAAAGGGAACATTCTCTAGATAAGGTTACTGGAAAGAGCTTAAGTGAGCTGGAGGTGATTAACCAGAATATATCCTTATTCCTATCCTATCCCGACGAGGACTTTCTAGAAAAGGACTTCAATAGCAGGGAGATAGCCCACATGAAGGATGTATACAAGCTATATGAGCTTTCTAACACCATAATGGGTTTTTCAATTGCGGTAGTTGTCCTAAGTGTCTTTGTTAGCATAGCTAAGAAGATTAGACATGACCTACTCTTAAAATCACTTATTTGCATCCTTATTATCCTAGCTTTCTTTCTAATTATGGTCCTTGTAATATCGATGGATTTTGACAAGTATTTTACGAAATTTCACGAAATTTTCTTTAATAATGACCTATGGATTTTAAACCCCGAAACAGATCTTATGATCCAGATGATGCCTTTAAGTTTCTTCCAAATGATGGCCGTGAAAATTTTTGTTGGTACAATGGCGATAATAGGGGTATATTCACTACTAGTTGTAGTTGATAGATTTATCAGCAACAAAATAAAACATAGGAAAATGAAAAAAGAGGAGATTAAAGATGCAATATAATGGAAGTAGAGTTGCCTTTAGTATATTTGGAGTAGACGTCTACTGGTATGCCATATTAATAGTTACTGGAATGGTTGTTGCAGTTGTAGGGGCTTCAAAACTATTAAAGAAAGTAGGAGGAAATGAGGACGACCTTTATGACTTTTCATTATGGGTTCTTCCAGCCTCAATAATTGGAGCAAGGCTATATTATGTGATATTTGAATGGGAAAATTACGCTGGTGACTTAATGAAGATAATCGACATCAGGTCTGGAGGGCTTGCAATTCATGGCGGTATTATAGCTGGAGTAATAGTTGGCTTAATATTTACCAAGTCTAAATCTATTAGATTTTTTACCTTATCTGATGTTGTAATGGTTTTTCTTCCCCTTGCCCAAGCTATTGGAAGGTGGGGAAACTTTATAAATAATGAGGCTCATGGGGGACCTATAGACCTACCTTGGGCAGTGATTATTGACGGACAAAAATACCACCCAACATTCTTATATGAGTCAATGGGCAATGTCCTAATATTTATAATTCTCTTAAGCTTTTTCAATAAGAAGCAAAAGAGGTTTGGACAAACTACTGGTTTATATATGATTCTATATGGAATACTAAGATTCTTTGTAGAGGGACTTAGGACAGATAGCCTATATATGGGCCCATTAAGAGTAGCCCAAGTTGTAAGCATCGTATTTATTGTAGGCGGGTTGATCCTTTTCTTCGTCCAATCTAAGAAGGAAGCAAATCAAGACGAACTATTAAAAACACAAGATGAGCTAGTATAGGTTAAAAAATACATTTTAAAATACGTCAGACTTAGCTCTTAAATAAGAATAACTAAATCTTGTATAGAGAGTTTTACCTGGCATAATCAAAGGCTATGAGCATTAATGCTCATAGCCTTTTGCTATTTAAAATTATAAATCTCAATCCTTTATATTGGATAGTCAATTTTTAACAAATTTTTAATTTAAAGTGCTTAACTAAGACCAATCCACCCTTTATGTACCTACTTATTTAATTCTTGGATAAATGTATTATCAATATCTTAAGTCTTCTATCACTAGCTACTATTAAAAATATTTAATCTAAAAGTTATTTTTTAATTAAATTACAAAAATCAGCTAAAAAACTTTTTTTAGGGCTTGATTAACCTTGAATATATGGTATTTTTAATGTAATATATAACCAAGTGGTAAGAAAGTGGAACTAAGTGGTAGAAAGTGGGTGACTTAGCATGTATATGGGTGAATACATCCACTCTGTGGATGAAAAAGGTAGAGTAATCATGCCATTAAAATTTAGAGAACAGTTAAGTCAGACTTTTTACATTACAAAAAGTATCGACAGGTGCCTTTTTGTTTACGATGAGGAGGAGTGGAGGCTCATGTATGAAAAGATGAGAAGCCTAAAGCTTACCTCTGAAAAGGCTAGAAGGTTTACCAGGAATATGTTTGGACCAGCAAGAGAATTAACAGTAGATAAGCAGGGAAGGATAATAATTCCTCAGAACCTGAGAGACTATGCGGGGATTGATAAGGAAGTAGTTATTACCGGTGTAGCAACAAAAATTGAGATCTGGTCTAAAGAAGTTTTCGAAAGCAATAGAAAAGAAGAAGAGGAAGACTTCTACGATTTAATAGATGAATATGAAGAATTAGATATATAGGTAGGACTATGGATTTTAATCACATTCCAGTTTTATTGAATGAAACAATAGAGGGACTGGACATTAAGGAAAATGGAATATATGTTGACTGCACCCTGGGTGCTGGTGGTCACAGTTTGGAGATTTTGAAACGTATCGGCCCTGGTGGAAAGTTGATTGCTATTGACCAGGATGAAGATGCTTTGCTTGAAGCTCAAGAAAGATTATCTGCCTATAAGGATCAAATATATTTTGTAAAGAGTAATTATGCTTATTTAGGGTCTATTTTAGATTCTCTTTCAATTGAAAAAGTTGATGGAATTTTAATGGATATAGGAGTATCTAGCTATCAACTTGATGAGGGGGAAAGAGGATTTTCCTATCAACAAGATGCAGCATTAGATATGAGGATGGACAAGTCGGCAGAGCTTACTGCGGCATACATTGTCAACAACTACTCAAAAGAAGAATTGGAGATGATCCTTTGGAATTATGGCGAAGAAAAGTGGGGCAAGAGAATAGCAGAATTTATTATTGAAACTAGGGCTGAAAAGCCTATAGAAACTACTTTTGAACTTGTAGACATAATTAAGAGGGCCATCCCTAAAAAGGTGAGGATTCAGGGCAAACATCCTGCCAAAAGAACTTTTCAGGCTTTAAGGATAGAGGTCAATAAAGAATTAGATGCATTGGAATCTACAATTGGGATTGCAGTAGAAAGGTTAAAACCCGGTGGTAGACTTGCGATTATAACCTTTCATTCCATAGAAGATAGGATAGTAAAGACAAATTTCTTGGAGCTAGCAAGGGGATGTACTTGTCCACCAGAATTTCCAATATGTGTTTGCAACAATAAGCCTGAAATAAAGATTATCACAAGAAAGCCGATAATAGCTAGTGAAAAAGAGTTAGATACTAATAGGAGGGCTAAGCCTGCAAAGCTGAGGATTTGTAAGAAGCTATAGCAGCAGGAATTAATGACTTAATTAGAATGAGTCATTTATAAAATAGATTGGAGAAAAAATGGAAGCTACAAAAGAAAAAAACATATCCTCATATATGTCAAATGACCTTACTATGCCTAAGCTTGATGTGCTGGCAACTCCTGCGGAAGAAAGTCTAGCTAAGGCATCTTATAATAAAAGTGCTCTTGCCAATATAAGGGTTGTACTTATGATTTTTTTTATTATTGGATCATTGGTATTGTTACCTTTTATAGTGGTTGGCTATACGGAAATGGTTGCAATAAATAGTAACATTTCAATAACTAAGTACGAGAATAGGGAGCTTAATAAACAGATAGAAAATCTAGAAATAAAAATAAAACCATATATCTCCAGGATTAGAATTGAAAATATTGCTAAAAATAGGTTGAATATGGTTTTTCCTGGAAAGGATAATTTCGTCAATATAGATGAAAGCCTTCCAAACAATCAAGCAAGAGATGGTAAGATAGCTTATAGCCTATCGAATTCTAACTAATATTAGGTGAACAACATGAAAAATAAGCTTAATAATACTGGCCGTGACGTGAATAAGAAAATTTTAATTTTTCTTACACTCACAGCCTTTTTATTTTTAATTTATATATTTAGACTAGTAAAATTACAGTTATTTGACCCTGATTCCTATAAGAAGAAGGCTGAGGAAAGAATTAGTGTTAAAGAACATAAATCTCCTCCGAGAGGGGTAATTTACGATAGGAATAAAATTGCCCTTGCTACAAATTTGGAAACAAATACAGCCTATATCTATGAGGCCATTACGGACAATGAAAAAGAAATTTTCAAGCAAAAGCTTGAAGAACTTAATAAGTCTGGATCTAAAAATAGGGAGTTAATCGAATCATATGAGAAAAAACTAGACCTTCCCAGTTACAGCCTTGATGAGGTTGAAAATTTATCACAACTCCTAGGTATTAATTCATCTAAAGTGGTGAATATGCTTAAAAAATCAATTTCAGGGCCTATTGCATATAGGGTATCTGATGAGTCTAGAAAAAAAATAGAGGCGTTGAAGCTTCCTTATGTAGGGTTTGAGATAGAAAATGAAAGGTCTTATGTAGCTGGGGAAGTGGGGGCATCTGTCCTAGGTTTCTCAGGCTCTGATTCTGGAAGTTATGGGTTAGAGAAAGAATACGATTCACTACTATCTGGTAAACCTTCTTTCCTTCAATATTATAAGGCTAGGGGAGGGACAAAATTACCCTTCCAGCCAGAGATAAATAAAAAGGGAAAAGATCCATATGACCTTGTAACTAACCTTGATTATGAATTCCAAAAGATAGTCTACAATAATTTGGTAGGGGTATTTAAGAAGGAAAAACCGTTATATGCAACCGCTATAGTTTCAAATCCTAACACAGGGGAGATACTAGCTATGGAAAGCCTCCCTTCTTTTGACCCTAACCAGCCAAGGGAATTAAAGGGTGATATTGACAAGATGTTTTTGGAGGTTCTTGAGAAGGATAAGATAGAATCCTACATGATGCAAAGGTGGAACAACCTTGCTATAAGCTCAATTTATGAGCCAGGTTCAACATTTAAAGGTATAACATCAGCGATAGCTCTTGATTCTAATAGGGAAATTGAAACCCACAACAAATATGTATGTAAAGGTAAGGTGGAGATTGCCCCTGGCGTATTCATTAGGTGCTGGCGTCACAACCACCCTCATGGAATACAAACGATAAAAGAAGCTTTTTCTAATTCGTGCAACCCTGCATTCGTAGGCATTATTGATGACATAGGCAAGGAAAAATTTGTAGAATATGGAAAGAACTTTAAGTTTGGAAGCTTGACGGGAATTGACCTCCCAAATGAAAATAAGGGGATTTTTCCTAAGGATTCAAACATAAAGGATGTTGACTTTAGGCCCATGTCTTACGGACATTCAGTATCCGTTACCCCTCTTCAAGAGTTAATGGCCTTAAATGCTACTATTAACGGGGGAAAATATTATAGACCACACTTATTAAACTCAATAATTGACAAGTCTGGAAATATTGTAAAGAAAATAGAAAAAGAAGAAGTTGCAAGGGTTATTTCTGAATCTAGTTCAAAGACAATGAGAGAGTTTTTTGAAAACAATTCAAATAATAGTGGATATTATAAGGAAAACCCTTTAAGAATCGGCCATAAAACAGGGACAACTGAAGTAGTTAAAACAAGCAATATATTTGATAAAAATCCTAAAGATAAAAATGGAAATTCAATCATATCTATCTATGCTAACTACCCAGCCAATCAACCTAAATATTCAATGATTATAGTTGTCGCATTTCCTCAAAATATGGAATTTGCATCCAACTTAAACCCGACAGTAAAAAACATTTTCAACTCAATTGAGGAAGTTGAATTCTTAAGAAAGGGTGCAGCTGTCAAGGATAGTGAGTTAGTTAAGATAGATAACCTAGTAGGTATGCCAATTTACAAGGCAAAAACACTTTTAGCAGAAAAAGGACTTGAACTTGAATACGACAAGAAAAATATAAGCTCCTACGAGATTATTACTAGTCAACTGCCTGAGGCGGATGGATATATAAAAAAAGGATCTAAAATAAAAGTGTCAACTTCAGAGGATGGTAAAATTGTAGTGCCTAATGCTAGTGAGATGAACTTTACAAAGGCAAAAGCACTTCTTGAAGAAAACCATTTAAGGGTTGTTAAAAAAGGCCAGGGAGAAAGAGTTGTAAGGCAAGAGCCAAAGGCTGGAACTCTTGTAAATAAAAGAAATAAGATTATACTATATACAGTAGATATTAAATAGAAACTTATTATTTTATTAAGGAGAAGCTATATGAAAATAGAAATAATATTTATATTGTCAATTGTCCTATCAATTTTTGTGACGAAATATCTGATTAGACTTCTGCAAAAAAATAAGGTTGGACAACCCATAAGAGAGGAAGGAAATAAGGAGCATTATGCAAAGGCGGGAACTCCTACCATGGGAGGACTAGGCTTTGGACTTGTCTTTATAATTCTGACCCTCCTTGCTAATGGTTTTAGTTTTGATAACTTTATGATAGTTATATCAACCCTAGCCTTTGGAGCCATAGGATTTTTAGATGATTATTCTAAGGTTAAAAAGAAAGAGAACATGGGACTAAATGAAAGGCAAAAACTGATTTTACAATTTGCAGTAGCCCTAGTTATTTCTCTAATAGTCTACTTTGTAAAAGAGGATATGAATTACCTTCGTGTACCATTTGTTGAAGGAATGGTATACTTTGGAATTTTTGCTATTCCTATTTATGTTATTGCCTTAGTAGGGGCTACTAATGCAGTAAACTTAACTGACGGGATTGATGGTTTATTAAGCTCAGTGTCAATTCCTGTATTTATAGGAATTTCAATGATTACATTAACACTTTATTCCGATGTATCATCTTCAGCTATTATTTTTGCTGGGGTGCTACTTGGATTTTTAGCTTATAACTCAAATCCAGCATCTGTATTTATGGGAGATACTGGTTCAATGGCAATTGGTGGAGCTATAACTGCAATGATGATTCTTTCTAATAATACAATTTATCTGTTAATTCTAGGCGGAATTTACGTTGCAGAAGCGTTATCAGTAATAATACAAGTTGCTTATTACAAAAGGACAAAAAAGAGAATATTTCTAATGAGTCCCTTCCACCACCACTATGAGCTAAAAGGCTATAAGGAACCTAAAATAGTAGCAGGATTTACTATAGCAAGTGTGATATTGACAGCATTGACGGTTTACCTAATCGGGTAAAGATAGAACTATTATGAAAAGCAGGACATATGATGAAAGAATATAAGATTATAGTATTTGGACTAGGGGTTACAGGGATTTCAAGTGTAAAGGCCTTATCAAAGTTAAATCAGGAAGTTTATATTTATGTAGATAAAAAAGATGATGTCTATTATAAATCATTAGAAGATTTGAAGGGATATAATTTTACTGAGATAAATTCGATAGAAGATATTGACTGGAAAACAGTTGACCTAGTCTTAAAAAGCCCAGGAATAAGGCTTGACAATCCATTTATAATTCTTTGTAAGCAAAAGGGAATTGAATGTATTTCGGATATTGAATTAGCCTATAGGTTATGGAACAACATAAAATTTATAGCAATCACAGGAACTAATGGAAAAACAACCACAACTCATATGGTATCTGAAATCCTTTCAGCTGGGAATATAAAAAATCAAATTGTTGGCAATATCGGCGTAGGTTTACTATGGCAAATAGTCGATAAGGGGCTGGACTATGTTTATGTTCTAGAAATTTCTAGCTTTCAATTAGCTTCTTCACCAACTTTTAGGGCTAAATACTCCTGTCTAACCAATATAAGTCCCGACCATATTGACTGGCATGGATCCTATGAAGAGTATGTCAATGCTAAGTTAAATATAACTAAAAACCAACTAGAAGATGATATTATAGTGGTAAATGCTGATGACAAAAGCTCTAAATTAATAGAGAAATCTACAAGGGCTAAAATAAAATGGATATCTAGTCATAAAGAAGTATCAAATGGAGCCTATTGCCTAGCTAGCAAGATATATATAGATGGTGAAGAAAGCCCTATAGAAAGGTCCGACCTTAAGTTGGTTGGCGACCATAATCTGCAGAATGCACTATTTGCAATAGTTCTATGTCATGAATACGGAGTAAAAATCGAAGACATTAGCAGGGCGATTAAGGAATTAAAGCCTATTGAACATAGGATAGAATGGGTCAGAAACATTAGAGGCGTTGATTACTACAATGACTCTAAAGGTACAAATGTAGATTCAACAATAAAGGCTATAGATGGATTTAAATCTAATATTATCTTGATTGCAGGTGGATACGACAAACAATCGGAATATGATAACTTATTTGTTGGTAAAGACAATATTAAAAAATTAATCCTTTTTGGGCAGACCAAGTATAAAATAGAACAAACCGCCAAGAAATACGCTATTGATACTGTAATTTGCGATAACTTAGTAGAGGCAGTAGACTTAGCATCTCAATTCGCGACCGATGGTGATACCGTATTATTTTCACCAGCCTGTGCTAGCTGGGATATGTACAAAAGTTTTGAACATAGGGGAGCGCACTTTAAGGAATTAGTAGATAATCTAGATGGCTAGTAGGTAGGTGTAATGAGTAAACAATTAGAAAAATTGAAAAATATAAATTGGAAAATTTTTACCCTGGTGATAGCCATATCGATTTTTGGAATTATGGTTGTCCTAAGTGCAAGTGCCAGTCTTACAATAAAAAATAGGACTTCAACCTATTACTATGCCTTAAGGCAGGGGATTATGCTGCTTATAGGGATAGCTTTTATGATAGGATGTTCATTATTTGACTTTAAATGGATTAGAAAGCTATCAACGATAATATGGATTGTAAGTATTATACTTCTACTTGCCGCCCTTTTTTCTCCTCTAAGGGTTCTTTATAGTGGGTATGCAAGGAGGGGGCTTAAAATCGGATTTGTGTTTATGCCTTCCGATATCTATAAAGTAGCATCTGTCTTGTTTTTTTCAAACTTTCTCTTATGGAATAAGAAAAATCAAGGGGATATTATAAAGGGGATGTTGTTTACATATGCTGTTCTTGGAACCCCCCTACTCTTAATTCTTATTCAACCTGACCTTTCTACCACTATAACTATAGGAGCTACGCTTTTCTTCCTATTTGTTCTTACTGAATATAAAAAAGAATATGTCCTTCCAACTATTGGACTTATTTTATTATTGATAATAATGATGTGGTTGCTTGGCGTAAATATATATGGATACCAAGCTGATAGGATAAGGGGCTGGAGGGATCCAGAGAAATATGGGGCTAATGGTGGAAGTGCATGGCAAATATTGAACTCACTTTATGCAGTAGCTAGAGGAGGATTTTTAGGAGTTGGATATGGAAAGTCCGTCCTAAAATTTGGTTATCTAGCTGATGAGGTTCACAATGATATGATATTTGCTGTTATCGCAGAAGAGTTTGGATTTATAGGATCTATCATATTTGTAGCGGCAGTTTTTTACCTGTTCTTTTTAATTATGAAGGAAGCAATCAAGTCTAATGATTTATATTCTAAATATGTAGCAATAGGATATGCCTGCCTTTACCTATTCCAATCTATAATTAATATTGGAGTTTCAATCAACTTAATTCCAAATACCGGGATAACTTTGCCTTTTATATCATATGGGGGAACATCTTTAATAATCTACTTCATAATAATGGGTATAGTTCTTAACATTTCTAGGACCAACAGGGAAAAGGAGCTTATGGTATTGAAGGGGAAAAAGATTGAAAATAAAATGGCCCAGTAATTTTTTTTGATATAATAAAAGTTACTTGGTATAATGATAATAATTGTAATATATAGAATTAAAGATGCAAATTATTTAGTTTTAGTATAAATTTGTGAGTGGAGGAAAGAATGAACAGTTTTGATATGGAAATGAATGATTCAGGATTGGCGAAAATCAAAGTAATCGGTGTTGGTGGCGGTGGTAACAATGCTATCAGTAGGATGAAGAGCACTGGTGTTAAAGGTGTAGAGTTTGTAGCTATTAATACCGATAAGCAGATTCTAGATGCTATAGATACTGATTTTAGGTTACAAATAGGACAAAAGCTTACTCGTGGTTTAGGATCAGGTGGTAACCCTGAAGTTGGTGAAAAGGCAGCAGATGAAAGTAAAAATGAAATAGCTGAGGTTCTTCAAGGCGCTGATATGGTATTTGTTACTGCAGGTATGGGTGGCGGCACAGGAACAGGAGCAGCCCCAGTGGTAGCAAGTGTGGCTAAAGAGATGGGCATTTTAACAGTAGCTGTAGTCACTAAGCCATTTATTTTTGAAGGAAGAAATAGACAAATCCAAGCTGAAAAGGGAATTGAAAAGCTTAAAGATAAGGTTGATACACTTATAGTTATTCCTAATGATAGACTATTACAAATCGCTGAAAAAAGAACAACAATGATGGAAGCCTTCCGTATGGCCGATCAAGTTCTACTTGATGGTATAAGGGGTATTTCAGACTTGATAGCTGTTCCAGCGGTTATTAACCTTGACTTTGCTGACGTTCAATCAGTAATGAAAGACCAAGGTATCGCTCACATGGGTATTGGTACAGCTTCTGGTGAAAACAGAGCTATGGAAGCTGCTAAGGTAGCTATAAAGAGTCCTCTACTAGAAACATCTATTGATGGAGCCAAGGCTGTCCTTATAAACGTTACAGCTTCAGAAATTGGTATATTCGAAATAAACGAAGCGGCAGAGCTAATTAGAGAAACAATAGATTCTGATGCCAATATTATCCTAGGTGCTGGTTATGATGAAAGTCTAAAGGATGAAATCAAGATAACAGTTATTGGTACAGGTTTTGATGCTAACAAGGTAAAAAAAGCTAGTCCTAACCAAGGACCTAAAAATACCGATTCTAACAAGAAGACTGGCGGAGACGGATTTGTTATACCTCCATTCCTAAGAGGCTAATATGAGATGCCCTTTTTGTGGATTTCAAGATTCGAAAGTAATAGATTCAAGGCCCACAGAGGATTATGCTAGCATAAGAAGAAGAAGGGCGTGCTTGGATTGTGGTAAAAGATTTACCACATATGAGAGATATGAGGACCAGAATTTCGTCGTTATAAAGAAGGATCAAACTAGAGAAGCCTATTCACGCAAAAAGATTTTAGATGGTATGGTTAAATCATGTGAAAAAAGGCCCGTTTCTATAGCAGTTCTAGAAAAGGCAGTAGATGAAATAGAGATAGAGCTCAACCATTTAAATCAAAAAGAAATAACTACCGCCTATATTGGTGACCTAGTAATGGATAAGCTTAGATATATAGATAAGATAGCCTATATTAGGTTTGCTTCTGTCTATAGAGAATTCACTGATGTTGAGACTTTTTATGATGAAATTGAGAATTTAAAGGACGAATAAGCTTATTATATTTTGGGTGTATCAGGGCAATACCGGATACACCTTTTTATATATCCCACTGTGTATAAGGATGGATACAATCATTTGATAGGCTATTAATATTTTAAAAGTAATTATAATTAAAGGGGGCATTATGGATGAACTAAGTTTTTTTGAAACAAATACAAAAGAATTCATAGATAAGGACGCCCCCCTTGCTGCAAGAATGAGGCCAGAAAGCCTAGAGGAATACGCAGGACAAAAGCATATATTAGCAGAAAATATGCCAGTGTATAGGATGATAAAGTCAAATAGGATTCCTTCAATGATCCTATTTGGGCCACCAGGAACGGGAAAGACCACCCTGGCTCATATTATAGCAAAGAGAGGGAAAATGACCTTTGAAAGCTTATCTGCAGTATCAGCTAGCAAGTCTGACATAATGGATGTTGTTAATAGGGCTAAAAAGACAGTTTCCCTTTACGGGGAAAAGACCCTTTTATTTATAGATGAAATTCATAGGTTTAACAAACTCCAGCAAGACGCCCTCCTGCCCTACGTTGAAAATGGCCTGGTTGTTTTGATAGGGGCTACAACAGAAAACCCTTATTTTGAGGTTAACAAGGCCCTCCTATCAAGGTGTCAGTTGGTAGAGTTAAAAGCCCTAGACTATGATGATTTGAAATTTGTAATGCAAAGGGCTCTAAAGGACAAGAAAAAAGGGCTAGGGAACTATGATGTAGAGATTGAGGATGAGGCGGTAGAGTATCTGATAAACGCCAGTCATTCTGATGCTAGATCCCTATTAAATAGCCTGGAAATAGCGGTCCTAACTAGCCAGTCAAAGGGAGGAAAAATCCTTGTAAGTTTGGAAGATGTAAAGAATTCCATAATTCAAAAGACTGGATATTATGACAAGGATGGGGATAGTCACTATGATACGGTTTCAGCCTTCATTAAATCAATGAGGGGGTCTGACCCGGACGCTAGTGTATATTATTTAGCCAAGATGTTAGATGCTGGAGAAGATATTAAATTCATAGCTAGAAGGATAATGATTCTTGCAGCTGAAGACATCGGGCTTGCTGACCCCAATGCCCTAAATATCGCCGTATCAGCCTTTCATGCGGTTGACGCTATCGGGATGCCAGAAGCTAGAATTATCCTATCGCAGGCAGTAGTATATATGGCCTTGGCTCCGAAAAGTAATAGTGTATACTTAGCAATAGATGGGGCTTTGAATTTTATAAGGAACAATCAGCCGTATCCAATCCCAGACCATTTGAAGGACAGCCATTATAGTGGGGCGAAAGAATTGGGTCATGGACTTGAATATAAATATCCACACAACTATAATTATGGTTATGTGGAACAAGGATATCTGCCTGATGAGATTAGGAACCAGACCTTCTACATGAGCAAAAAAGTGGGTTATGAAAGTAAAATCAATGATAGACTTCAGGCAATTAAAGAGATGGAGAGGAAAAAAGATGCAGATTAAAGAACTATCTAGAAGATATGAAGAATATATTGGAAAAGATATAGTCTTAAATGGTTGGATTAGAAAGAGTAGAGAATCTAAAAACATCGGATTTTTAGAAATCAATGACGGATCATTTTTTGAGCCGGTGCAAATAGTAGTGGATGGATCCTTAGATAATTTTAATGAAGTATTTAAGTTGGGCCTATCTGCAGCTATAAGAGTTGAGGGAGAGCTTGTAAAAGCTCAAGGAGGCAAGCAAAAGTTTGAAATACAGGCAAAACAAATAGAAGTTTTACATGATTCAGACAAGGACTACCCCCTACAAAATAAGAGGCATAGCCTAGAATTTTTAAGGACCCTTCCTTCATTAAGAGCTAGAACAAACACCTATAATGCAGTATTTAGGGTGAGAAGTGAGATAGCCTTCGCTATCCATGAGTTCTTCAACTCAAGGGGATTTGTCTATGTTCACACTCCAATAATAACAGCCAGTGATGCGGAAGGTGCAGGTGAAATGTTCCAAGTAACAACCCTGGATATTGCAAACCCTCCTTATAATGATAAAAAAGAAGTAGATTATAGTAAGGATTTCTTCGGTTCTGAAGCCAATCTTACAGTTTCAGGACAACTTGAAGTAGAAGGATTTGCCATGGCATTTGGTAATGTATACACTTTCGGACCTACTTTCAGGGCCGAAAACTCTAACACACCAAGGCATGCAGCAGAGTTTTGGATGGTGGAACCTGAATTATCTTTTGCAGACCTTTCAGATGTGATGGATACTGCCGAAGATATGGTAAAGCACATAATATCTTCTGTAATGAAAAAGCTTCCAGAAGAAATTAATTTCTTTAATCAATTTATAGATAAAGGATTAAAGGAAAGACTTGAAAATGTAGTAAACTCAGAATTTAAGAGAATAACATATACAGAGGCTATAGAAATATTGGAAAAGGCCGATAAAAAATTCCAATATGAAGTTTCTTGGGGGGCTGACCTTCAAACTGAGCACGAAAGATATCTTTCAGAAGAAGTCTTCCACGGGCCAGTATTTGTTACAGACTATCCAGTAGATATAAAATCATTTTATATGAGATTAAATGATGATAAAAAGACTGTTGCAGCCTGCGACCTACTTGTACCAGGAGTAGGGGAATTGATTGGGGGATCTCAAAGGGAAGAAAGAGAAGATGTCCTAATTGACCTGATGAAGCAAAAGTCAATTGTAGTTGAAGATTACAAGTGGTATAGCGATTTGAGAAGGTATGGCGGTTGCAAGCATGGTGGCTTTGGACTTGGATTTGAAAGAATGGTAATGTATATGACAGGGATGAAAAATATCCGTGACGTACTACCATACCCAAGGACAGTAAATTCTATGCACATGTAAACTTTACCTATTTGGATAGCTTTACTTAGTAAAAAGAAAGGATAAAATCAAAAAATGAGGAATACAATTTTTTCTATAATAATAGTGATACTTTCAATATTTTTAGTTATAACCTTAGTAAAAAGCCTATTTAAACTTGCAGTGTCTTTAATTGTTATTGCAATTCTTGCTTTAATTATCAAATACTTTGTGGACAAGAAATCTGCATCAACAAAGGATAAGGAAATTCATTCAAGGGACCAGTAGTTTACAAAAGAAGATTTATCTGATAATATTTATCTAAAATATTAAGGCTGAGATTAAGAGTAGTAGGTCAATAAGTAATTATAGAGAGTCTGCGGTTGCTGGAAGCGGATATTGCGAATTGGTCGAACTTGCTTATGAGCTATTAGTTGGTAACTTTATAACCATTGAGTGGGTTCTTAGGAACCAAAAAGAGTGGTAACGCGGGCTTTTCGTCTCTTATAGAGATGAAGAGCCTTTTTTTATAAGGGAATTTATGATTGAGTGGAGGAAGAGAATGAACAAGTATAATCCTAATGCCATAGAGAAAAAATGGCAAAAAATATGGGAGGAAGAAAAGACTTTTAAGACGGAACTTAATAAGGATAAGGATAAATTCTATGCTCTAATAGAATTTCCCTACCCTTCTGGTCAAGGGCTTCATGTAGGTCATCCAAGGTCATATACCGCTATGGATGTTGTAGCTAGGAAGAGGAGGATGCAAAATTATGAGGTATTATTCCCAATGGGATTTGATGCCTTTGGTCTTCCAGCAGAAAACTACGCTATCAAGCACAAGATTCATCCAAGGATAGTTACAGAAGAAAATGTGAATAACTTTACAAGACAATTAAAGTCAATTGGATTTTCTTTTGACTGGGATAGGGCAGTTAACACGACAGACCCTGATTACTATAAATGGACCCAATGGATTTTTATCCAAATGTATAAAAAGGGACTTGCTTACAAGAAAGAGTTTCCTGTTAATTGGTGTCCATCATGCAAGGTTGGACTTGCTAATGAAGAAGTTGTAAATGGAACATGCGAAAGATGTGGTAGCCAAACTGAGCATAAACTTAAGAACCAATGGATGCTTAAGATAACAGAATATGCTGACAGGTTGATAGATGATCTTGCCGAAGTAAACTATCTTGACTCAATTAAGGCACAACAAATTAATTGGATTGGTAGGTCTTATGGAGCTGAAATTGATTTTAAGATTGAAGGTACTGATGAAAGTTTAAGGGTATTTACAACTAGACCAGATACCATTTATGGGGCCACTTATATGGTGATAGCACCAGAGCACCCTATAGTTGATAAACTTAAGGATAAAATCGAAAACTATGATGAAATTCAAGCTTACAAGGACCTAGCCAATAAAAAATCTGACTTTGAAAGATCACAAATGAACAAGGATAAAACTGGGGTTAGGGTTGATGGAATTGACGCAATAAATCCAATTTCCGGTGAGAAAATGCCTGTCTGGGTTTCCGACTATGTAATGATTACTTATGGAACAGGAGCAATAATGGCTGTACCAGCCCATGATACAAGGGATTATGAATTTGCGAAAAAATTCGGTCTAAAGATTGTAGAAGTGGTTTCAGGCGGAGATATAAGTGAAGAGGCATACACAGACACTGATCAAGGAAAGATGGTCAACTCTCCTTTATTAAATGGACTTGAAGTTGAAGAGGCTAAAAAGAAGATAATTAAGTATATTGAAGATAATAAGCTTGGTCAAAAAAAGAAAAACTTCAAACTGAGAGACTGGGTATTTTCTAGACAAAGATACTGGGGAGAGCCAATCCCAATGATACATTGTGAAAAGTGTGGTTGGCAGCCAGTTGATGAGAAAGATCTTCCAGTTACCCTACCAGAAGTTGAGAATTATGAACCAACTGACGATGGGAGCTCACCACTTTCTTCAATCGATTCTTTTGTAAATACTACTTGTCCAAAGTGTGGGGGACCTGCTCATAGGGAGACTGATACCATGCCACAATGGGCGGGATCATCATGGTACTACTTAAGGTATATGGACCCTAATAACGCCGAAGAATTAGTGAGTAAAGAGGCTGTTGATTATTTTGGACCTGTTGATTGGTATAATGGGGGTAATGAACATACAACTCTTCACCTGCTTTACTCAAGATTTTGGCATAAATTCTTATATGATATTGGAGTAGTGCCAACAAAGGAACCTTACATGAAGAGGACTTCCCATGGGATGATTCTAGGGGAAAATGGTGAAAAAATGTCTAAATCTAAGGGTAATGTCGTAAACCCTGATGATGTAATTAGGGACTATGGGGCTGACTCTCTTAGGACTTATGAGATGTTTATATCAGATTTTACCCAATCCGTTCCTTGGTCAGAAAACGCCCTTATAGGGGTTAGAAAATTCTTGGGAAGGGTTTGGGACCTTCAGGATATTCTTGTAGATGGAGATAAATATTCTGATGATATGGAGGTTATTATTAACCAAACTATCAAAAAGGTATCCGAGGATTATGAGCATCTTAAATATAATACAGCTATAGCTCAATTGATGACCTTATTGAACAAGTTCAAGGAGAAAAAGGAGATTAACCGTAAGGAACTTGAAAGCTTCTTAATCCTTCTGAATCCATGCGCTCCGCATATGACGGAAGAGATATGGCAATTAATGGGACACGATAAGCAAATTGCCAATCAAAATATTTGGCCAAGCTATGATGAGTCAAAGCTTGTTGATGAGACTATTGAGATACCAGTTCAAATTAACGGTAAGGTTAGGACCCTATTAAAAGTTGCTTTGGATATCAGTAAGGATGAAATTCTTAAACTGGCTAAAGAAGATGAAACGATAAAAAATCAACTAGAAGGAAAGACAATCAGAAAAGAAATTTATGTTCCGAAAAAAATCGTAAATATTGTAGCTAATTAGGAAATTAAGCTTGGAGGCATCATGGAAATTTGGGATTTATATGATGTAAATAGGTTACCTACAGGAAGGACAATTGAAGCAGATAGCAAATTACCAAATGGATTTTTTAGGATGGTAGTCCACCTATGTATTTTCAACGACAAAGGTAAAATGCTTATTCAATTGAGACAAAAAACAAAGGATAGATGGCCCATGTACTGGGATCTTTCCGTTGGCGGAAGGTCTCAGACTGGAGAGGCTAGCAGGGAGGCCATTGAGCGAGAATGCCTTGAAGAACTTGGTTATCAGCCCAAGCTCCTTGACACAAGGCCGGCATTTACAATAAATTTTGAAGAAGGCTTTGATGATATTTATATCATCGAAAGGAAGATAGATTTTCTAGAAGACCTTAAGCTACAAAAAGAGGAAGTAAGAGCTGTAATGTGGGCTGACAAGGATGAAATTTACCAAATGATAGACCAAGGCAAATTTATTCCTTACCACAAGAGCTTCATAGACTTAATATTTGATTTTAAGGCAACAAAAAATATCTTTAGAAAACAATGAAATAAACGTTGACTTCAATAAGCTTGATAATTAATTTAGTTTAACCAATAAAAAGGCTCTCATAACTAGAAGTGTTTTGCAAGAAGCAGATACTAGTTAGAGAGCCTTTATTAAATTTCATATTTATAAAACTTATAAAATATTGCATATAAAATATTTAGCTGGCATTGTGAAAGCCCTTACCGATAATCTGACTAGTATTAATGATTGTTATAAAACAATTAGGGTCAGCCTTTTTAGTAAAATCTCTAAGTAAAATTGCCTCATAATTGTTAACAACAACATTTATTATAGACTTATCTTGGTGGAGATATATTCCCTGTCCCTTGCTGATAGTTCCTCCTCTATGGAGGGTTATCTTAATAAAGTCTAAGATTTCATCAGGTTTTTCAGTTACAATTGTAAATTTCTTTACCTTGTTGATGCTTTCTATGGTCGTATCAATTAGGATTGACTTAGTGGATAGACCAAGCAAGGCAAACAGTCCAGTTTCGAGCCCAAATATAGCAATACTCAAGCAGGTAACTAGCAGGTCACTAGCTAGGAGGGATTTGCCTATATCCATAGAAGTATATTTTCTCATAATCATAGCTATAATATCGGTTCCCCCAGATGAAGCATTGATATTGAAGAGGATTCCTCCACCGATTCCCGGAAGGACAACCGCATAAATCAACTCTAAGAAGGGCTGGCTTGTCAAAGGCTTTGACATTGGAACTACCACAGACAAGAGCTCAATTAATAGAGAAAGTAATATACTAGCATAGGCCGTTTTAAGTCCAAAGTCCTTCCCAAAAAACAAGAGACCAACAAAGATTAGGACAATATTTAATATAAGGTTTATATTTGAAGTCGATAGATTGGGTATCAATGCGTTTAGTACAACTGAAATCCCACTGACTCCACCGATTGCAAAGTTATTAGGAAATTTAAAGAAATAAACGCCAATAGCTATTATGACAACAGCCAAGTGCATCAAGGTAATCTCCTTGGCTTTGGATATGGGCTTATGTTCCTTTCCTATCCTATTTTTCCTAGAAAGCATTTTCATTACACACTCCTAAATTTTTTTCATCTAGATGATAACACCTTTGATGATTTAATACAACCGAAAATAAAAGCTGATTCTTATCTTAGATTATTACTTGTGATACAATGAAGAATATAAATGAAATAAAAGTTTTAACACACGATGTATGTGAGTCATTATAGATAAATTAATTGTTATGAGTCCGGGAGGTTAAATATATGAAGTTAACGACTAGAAGCAGGTATGGGTTAAGGGCGGTCTACTATCTTAAGGAAAGGTATGACGAGGGACCAGTAGCACTTCCAAGATTGGTAAAGGACTTAGGACTTAGTCAAAACTACCTGGAGCAGTTATTTATAAGATTAAAGAGTTCAGGTATTGTAATTTCTAAAAGAGGGAAATATGGGGGCTACCTACTTTCCAGGCCGCCAGCAGAAATAACCATCGGAGAGGTCTTAAGAGCCCTAGAAGGAAACATTGATTTTTCGGCAGATTGCAGCTCTCACCAAGATTGCTATGCAATAGATTGTATAACGAGAAATGTTTTTGTTAAAATTGACCAAGCTGTCAATCAAGTTATAGACAACATGTGGCTTGATGAAATATAAAATGCCACATAAGGAGATATAAAAAATTCTTAGAATCTTTTCTTAAAACGTGTGTTTATGGTATAATCATTTGAGTATTTAAGGAGAAAGAGATGAAAAATTTAGGTTTTAATGACATACGTAAAGCTTTTTTAGATTTTTTTGAATCAAAAAATCACACCAGGTTAAAAAGTTACTCTTTAATCCCAGAAAAAGACAAGAGTCTATTATTGATTAATGCAGGTATGGCACCTCTTAAAGAGTATTTTACAGGTGTAAAGAAGATGCCTAATAATAGGGCGACATCAAGTCAGAGATGTCTTAGGACCCTTGATATAGACAATGTTGGCAAGACTCATAGGCATGCCACCTATTTTGAAATGCTTGGTAACTTTTCCTTTGGGGACTATTTTAAGCATGAGGCTATAGGTTGGGCCTGGGAGTTTTTAACCCAGGTACTTGAGCTTGATCCTCAGAAGCTATATGTTACAGTTTATGAAGAAGATGATGAAGCCTATGATATTTGGACAAAGGAAATCGGGCTTGCAGAAGACCATATAAAGAGACTTGGCAAGGAAGATAACTTCTGGGAGTTAGAAGAAGGCCCATGTGGACCTTGTTCAGAAATTCACTATGACCGTGGTGAGGGTTTCGGGGACAATGAAGAGGACAGATATATGGAAATCTGGAATCTTGTATTCACCCAATTTGAGAAGGATTCAGAAGGTAACTATCACCCTCTACCTGCACCAAACATTGATACTGGTATGGGCTTAGAAAGATTAGCCCTAGTCTTAGAAGATGCTGCTAATATTTTTGAGTTAGAATCGTTCAGTCCACTTCTAAATAAGGTTAGTGAACTATCAGGTAAAGAGTATGGCAAAGATGAAAAGGTTGATGAATCCTTTAGGGTAATAATGGACCACTCTAAGGCTATGACTTTCCTTGTTTATGATGGAGTAATCCCATCTAATGAAGGAAGGGGATATATCTTAAGAAGGCTTATTAGAAGAGCCTACAGACATGGAAAGCTTTTAGGGATTGATGGTCTTTTCTTAGAAGATGTTATAAGAGTTGTAGCAGATATTTACAAGCCAGAATATCCAGAATTATTAGAGGACATAGACAGAATAATAAGGATTATTGAACAAGAGGAAAAGAAGTTCCAGGAAACTATAGACCAGGGATTAGAAATTCTTAATGGGCTTATTGATAAACTTGTAAAAGAAGGAAAATCTATAATAGAAGGCAAGGGGGCTTTTAAGCTTTATGACACCTATGGTTTTCCACTAGACCTTACCAAGGAAATAGCCGAGGACAGGGGTATAAAAGTTGATGAAGAAGGCTTCGAAGATCAAATGAAGATCCAGAAAGAGGCTTCAAGGAGCTCAAAAGGCTTTGATGGAGGTTGGGAAGAGGAAGGCTTTGTTGTCGAAGGTTTTGGAAAGACAGACTTCCTAGGTTACAATCTCCTTGAATTAGAAACCCAAGTAAAGCATCTAATCTATGAAGGTAAAGAAGTTGACAGGATTTTTGAGGGGCAAAAAGCTATAATTATATTAGATAAGACCCCATTCTATGGAGAGGGCGGTGGCCAAGTAGGAGATAAGGGAACTATTATCTCCGATAAGGCAGAGCTTAGAGTCTTAGACAGCAAGAAGAATGCCGAAGAAACCTACTACAATTTTGTAGAAGTTATAAGAGGGACCTTGGAAAAATCGGACAAGGTACTTGCAAAGGTCGATAAGAAAAAAAGATTAGCTACAACCAAAAACCACTCTGCAACCCACATCCTTCATAAGGCCCTTAGAGAAGTACTTGGAAGTCATATAAAGCAAGCAGGGTCCTTTGTTGATGAACATAGGACAAGGTTTGACTTCACCCACTTTGAAGCTGTAAGTAAGGAAGACCTAAAAGAAATTGAAAGAATAGCCAATGAAGCGGTAGCCATGGCCTATGATGTAAAAGTAAGCTTGACAGACCTTAAAGGCTCTCAAGATATGGGGGCTATTGGATTATTTGAAGACAAGTATAAGGATGTTGTAAGAGTTGTCGATATGGGAGGTTTCTCAGTTGAGCTTTGTGGTGGTTGCCATGTTAAAAACACATCTGAGATCCAGATGATTAAGATTAGCTCGGAAAGTGGTATAGCCGCTGGAGTTAGGCGTATAGAAGCGATTACAGGAGCCAATGTTTACGACTATATGTTAGGTCTTGAGCAAAGGGAAGCCCAATATGCATCTAGCCTAAAGACTAACAAAGATAACATCGAAAGAAGGATAGAGGAGCTACTGGAAGAAAAATCTATCCTTGAAAAAGAAGTTAAGAAGCTAAATAATATTAAAGAGAAGCAAGTAGCTGATGACCTATCAAGCGAGATTATTAGAAATGAAAAGTTTGGTTTATTGGTGAAAAACTTCAAGAATACCAGCATGGATGAATTAAGAAACATTTCAGATAAATTAAAGGACTCTAATGAGGATTTAATAATAGTATTTTCAAGTGAAGTTAATGGTAAGCTTACATTTTTAACTTCTGTTTCTAAGAGTTTAATAAAGAAGGGCTACAATGCTGGTAATATAGTTAGGTATGTCGCCCAACAAACAGGTGGAAATGGTGGCGGAAGGCCAGACTTTGCGTCTGCAGGTGGTAAGAATGTTGACAAGTTACTTGATGCCATGAGTAAGGTTAAAAAGTATATAGAAGAAATCTAAAAATACTAAGTTTTCTAGGAGGTAAATATGTACAAAGATAATGATGATACTATGCTATTTAAGATTAGTCAGGAAAATGAATCAAAGATTGCTGATATATTAAGAAATGTTTATACCTCTTTAGAAGAAAAGGGATATGAACCTAAGAATCAATTGATAGGATATATCTTATCAGGTGATCCTTCATATATCACAAGCCATAATGATGCCAGAAAACAAATTAGACAAATTGACAGGAATGATTTACTCGAAGAACTATTAACCTATTATTTAAAAAAACATATGATAGGCTAGTAGCTTTAATGTATAAACTTAATGCAGAGCCTAGGCTCTGCATTATTAAATATAGCAGAGCTTATAAGGATAAGAAGTATATATGGAAAGATATATGGGTCTTGATGTAGGAACCAAGACAATAGGGGTTGCAATAAGTGATCCTATGTTTATAATTGCTAATCCACACACTACAATAAAAAGGACGACAGTCAATGAGGACATTGATAAATTGCAAGAAATCATTGACCAGTACCAGGTTTCTAAGATTGTAGTAGGAATGCCCTATAATATGAATAAGTCGGTAGGACCACAGGCCCAAAGGGTGATGAGCTTTATGGACTTGGTAAAAAAAAGAGTCGATAATGAAATCATCTATATGGATGAAAGGTTGACCACTGTATCGGCAAATAGGGTACTGATAGAACAGAAGGTAAGAAGAGAAAAGAGAAAGGACCATATCGACAAGATTGCTGCAACATACATCTTGCAGAGCTTTTTAGATGGAAGACTATAATAATTACAGGGATTACAATGGATAAGATTATATTAAATGACGGACAAAAAGATGTAGAATTTACTCTACTAGATACATTTGGAGTAGATGATAATGAGTATGCTGCCCTTATCTCAGAGGAAAATGAACTTTATATAATGAAGATTTCCCGCGAAAAAGATGAAGCAGTATTAGAAACAATAGAAGATAAGAAAGAATTCGATCAAATTCTATCTCTTTATATAGAATTGCTCGATGAGGAAGAACAATAGAAAGGTAAAAATGGAAAGAAAAGAATTCAATATAAAAAAGAACAAGAAAGCTGTTATAAAGCCTAAGAGAAGAGGCCAAGCGAATGCAGAAAAAATTACAGGAATAAGAAGAAACAAGTCACATACTATAGATAAAGTAAAAATTATTCCACTTGGTGGACTTGGAGAAATCGGCAAGAATATGACTGCGGTTGAAATAGGAAAGGACATATTCGTAATAGATGCTGGTCTAACATTCCCAGATGAAACTATGCTAGGAATAGACATAGTTATACCAGATATGACTTATTTAGAAGAAAACAAGGACAGGATTAAGGCTCTTTTAGTAACCCATGGCCATGAAGACCACATCGGGGCTGTTCCTTACCTATTAAAAAAGATTAACACCAAAGTTTATTCTACAAAATTAACCCTTGGACTAATAGAAGTTAAGTTGAAAGAACACAATCTTGATACTTCAGTTCTAAGGACAGTCCATCCTGGTCAGACCATTAAATTGGGATCTACCGACATAGAATTTGTAAAGGTAAGTCACTCAATACCAGATGCGACATCAATAGTCCTACACACTCCTATTGGTAAAATTATTTTTACAGGGGACTTTAAGGTTGACTACACTCCAATAGACGGAGTCCATATGGACCTACAAAGATTTGGTCAGTTGGGTAAGGAAGGGGTTCTTCTTTTATTATCCGACTCAACAAATGTGGAAAGACCAGGCTACACTATGAGCGAATTATCTGTAAGGGAGACCTTCAAGCAAATTTTCATTGAGGCTCAAGAAAGGATAATTATAGCTACCTTTGCCTCTAACCTTCACAGGGTTCAACAGGTAATAGATGCTACAGAGTTCTACAATAGAAAATTATTCATAAGTGGAAGATCCATGGAGAAGAATGTCAAGATAGCTATTGACCTGGGCTACCTAAGGATAAAGAAAGATACTTTAAGGCACATAAATGAAGTTGACAAGTACGATGCTGACCAAGTTGTTCTACTGACAACTGGTAGTCAAGGGGAGCCTTTGAGTGCCCTTACTAGATTATCTAAATCAGAGCATAGGAAGGTTAAACTAGTGCCAGGAGATACAGTGGTTATATCTGCTACACCAATACCTGGTAATGAGGGAGCAATGGGAGATGTCATTAACAACCTGACAAACATAGGATGTAATGTCATATATTCTAAGTTGGCAGATGTACACGTATCTGGCCACGCAGCTAGAGAGGAATTAAAGCTAATGCTATCCCTTGTGAGGCCCAAGTTCTTTATTCCAGTTCACGGAGAAAGCAGGCATTTAAAGATGCATAAAGAATTGGCCATGTCAATTGGAATTGAAGAAGATAATATACTTGTGGGTAAAAATGGGGACGTTTTCGAACTTAAAAAAGACAGCCTAAAAATAACAAACTCTGTTCAGTCAGGACCAGTTCTAGTTGATGGTCTTGGGGTTGGTGATGTTGGAAATGTAGTTCTAAGAGATAGAAAACACCTTTCAGAAGAAGGACTTATAGCTGTTTCAGTATCATTTGATAAGAAGACTAACAAGTTGGTTGGATCACCTGAAATTGTTACAAGAGGATTTGTATATGTAAAGGGGTCAACAGAACTATTTGATGGAATCTACAAAATTGTAGAAAAAATAATGGTAGACCTTAACAAGAGCAATAAGAGGACTGATATTACAACTATAAAAAACACTATTAAGGACAGGATAAAATCATATGTCTTCTCCGAATTAAAGAGAGACCCAATGATCCTTCCAATGGTAATGGCAGTTGAAAATGAATAATATTAACAATGAAAAAATAGTTGACTATATTAATGACCTCTATATCGACAATAAGATAAGCCAGGATCTGGAAGCTCTTAGGCAGGATGGAGAAGCAAATAATATTCCCATTATTCATAGGGAAGTTGGAGAGTTTATTAAGACTATTTTGAGAATGCAAAAACCTAAAAAAATCCTAGAGATAGGAAGTGCTATTGGGTTTTCCTCCATATTTTTTGCCAGTTGCACTGAGGATAGCCAGATAACCACAATAGAAATCGATGATGATATGGCAAAAATTGCCAGGAGCAATATAAAAAAATACGGCTTCGAAGATAGGATTGACCTTATTGAAGGCAATGCCTTAGAAGTTATTCCCAAACTCGAAGAAAAATACGATTTTGTATTTATTGATGCTGCTAAGGGCCAATATATTAACTTTTTCTCTCTGGTTGAAGGTAAACTCCAACCAGGAGCGGTTATTATATCTGACAATATTCTCTTTAGAGGAATGGTGGGAGATGACGACCTGGTAAAGAGGAGAAAGATTACTATAGTTAAGAGGCTAAGGGAATATTTAGATGACCTCTTAAAAAATGACTCTTATACAAGCTCAATCCTACAAATAGGGGATGGGATTGCCTTAACATATAAGGAGGATTAATGAGAAAAGTAGAACTACTTGCTCCTGCGGGAGACTTAGATAAGCTAAAAACAGCTATAGATTATGGGGCTGATGCTGTATTTATGGCAGGGGAAGAATTTGGCCTAAGAACAGCCTCTAAAAATTTTACAAACGACCAGATTCTTGAAGCGGTTAAATATGCCCATGACAGGGGAAAAAAGCTTCACATAACAATGAATATTATGGCCCATAATACTGACTTTGATAAGCTGGATGAATATATAGATTTTATATACAAGGCTGGAGTTGATGCGGTTATCGTTGCAGACCCGGGTGTATTTACTAGGGTTAGAGAAGTTGCACCGGACCTAGAAATCCACATAAGCACACAGGCATCTATAACAAATGCTCAAACAGTTAAATTCTGGTATGACCTGGGAGCTAAAAGAGCGGTATTAGCAAGGGAACTTAGCCTGGAAGAAATTATTAACATTAGGAAGAATATCCCGGAAGACATGGAATTGGAGGTTTTTGTCCATGGGGCCATGTGCATATCATATTCTGGGAGATGTCTTTTAAGTAACTACTTTACCCACAGGGATGCCAACAAAGGTGATTGTGCCCAGTCTTGCAGGTGGAAATATAGACTTGTAGAAGAAACAAGGCCTGGAGAGTACTATCCAATCGAGGAAAATGAAAGGGGTACCTTTATCTTCAATTCAAAGGACCTTTGTATGATAGAATACATCGATAAACTAATAGAGGCTGGCATATCAAGCTTTAAGATAGAAGGAAGGGTTAAGACTCAGTTTTATGTTGCCACAGTTGTAAGGGCTTATAGGCTAGCAATCGATGGCTACTATAAAGGGGAGTACGACCAAGAGCTTAAGAGCTTCTTGCTTGAAGAAATAAAAAAGGCTAGCTACAGAGATTTTACAACAGGCTTTATGTTTGGCCTTCCTGGTCATGAAGAGCAAAACTATGACACAAGCTCATATATCAGGGGTTACGACTTTTTGGGGGTAATCCTTGACTATGATGAAAATAATGGCGAAGCCACCGTAGAGCAAAGAAATAAATTTGTTGTCGGCGACCAGATAGAAGCTTTTGGTCCATATAAAGAGATTCATAATTTTACTATAGAGTATATAAAAGATGAAGATGGACAGCCAATTGAAATGGCCAATAGAGCAAAGCAAATAGTAAGAATTAATAGTCCACAAGTCCTTAATGTAGGCGATATGTTGAGGAGGAAAAACCATGAAGAAATTAAATAAAAAAGCTAGGACTGCAAAAAGGATCCTCTTCATTATCATAGGATCGGTACTTATGTCTTTTGGAACTTACTTTTTCTTATTTGCTGCAAATATAGCTTCTGGAGGAGTAGGAGGGATATCGCTAATAGTGAATAGTGTTTTCCCTTTTCTATCTAAAGGTATGGTAACCCTAGTATTGAATATCATCCTATTTATAGTAGGATATGTAGTTCTCGGCAGAGAATTTGGGATATTCACAATATTTGGAACGGGGCTATATTCTCTTTTATTCCTTCTATATGATAAGATTGCACCGCAAGTAGGAGTAATAATTCAAGACCCTATAATAAACCTAATAACAGGGTCTTTCCTGATAGGAGCAGGCCTTGGGTTTGTCTTCAACTCTAACGCCTCTACTGGGGGAACAGATATAATTGCAAAAATTTTAGATAAGTATTTTTCAATAGGAATGGGGACAGCGATAATGATAGCTGATTCTGCAGTAATAGTTCTTGCAGCTTTTACTTTTGGAATTGAAAAGGCGATTTATGGTATAATTTCCTTGATGTTGACATCATTTGTTTTAGACAAGATTTTGACAGGTTTCAACACTTTAATTCAAATGACGATCATCTCCAACCATATTGAAGAAATAAATGCTTTTATAACTTATAATATGAATAGGGGAACCACCCTTTATAAAACTAGGGGAGGATATACAGGAAGTGATAGAGAAATACTAATGACTATAGTTGGAAGGTCTCAATATCTAAAGATAAAGTCATTTGTAAATAGGGTCGATGAAAATGCTTTTGTATTCATAAATGCAACAAGTGAAGTTATTGGCGAAGGGTTTACAAGAGAGGTGATAAAAGATGATTCAACTAGGAAAGAAGCAACTACTTGAGATTAAAAGATTAACTAGTGTAGGAGCCTTTTTAAGTGATAAAGAAGAAAGTCAGGATATTTTACTCCCTAGAAAGTTTGTAAAAAAAGACTGGCCAGTTGGTAAAAAGATAAACGTATTTGTATATAAGGATAGTGAAGGAAGGCCAATAGCAACCACCACTAATCCCAAAATAGAATTTGGACAACTTGCCCTACTTCAAGTAATAGATATTAATAAGTATGGAGCCTTTCTCGACTGGGGGCTTGAAAAAGACTTATTTTTACCCTTCGATGAGCAAATTGTAAAAGTAAAAAAACATGAATATTACCTTGTAGCCCTTTATATAGACAAGTCTGATAGGCTTACTGCAACAATGAAGGTCGATGGATTTTTCTCCAAGGATGTCAGCTACAAAGAAAACGATATTGTTGAAGGTACTGTATATTCCTTTGATATGGAAATAGGGGCCTTCATCCTTGTCGATAACAAATACAATGCAATGCTCCACAAGGATGAGTTAGATGGGGTAATGAGGGTTGGTGATAGGGTCAAACTAAGGGTTAAGATGGTTAAGCCTGATGGCAAAATTGACCTTACAAGGGAAGCTAGGGCACATGACCACCTATCATCTGATAGTGAGCACATCTATAATATTTTGAGAGATAATGGAGGCTTTTTAAGGGTTAACGACAAGTCGGACCCAAGGCTTATTCGTTCGGTATTTAAGATGAGCAAGTCCCAGTTTAAGAGGGCTATAGGAAGACTATATAAGCAAAGAAGAATAACCATTAGTAATGATGGTATTAGAATAAATTCAGGAGGAAAAAATGGATAATAAAGAAAATAAACTATCAATTAAGATTGAAGGACATGAGATAACAGACAAGGACGTTGATCAATTTCTTATGACTATGGGCCAAGAAGGCATGAGATTTAACAACGAGGAAGGTAAAAAGCAAATAGCTACTGAGCTAATGAACCAACACCTTATTTACCTTGATGCAATTGAGAATGGTCTTGAAGATGACCCTGAATTTCAAAAGGAATTAGCCCATGCAAAAGAACAAATCTTAAGACAATACTCTATGAAAAGAGTCTTAGAAGCTGTAAGAGTTTCAGAAGAAGAGGCCAAAGAATATTACGCTAGACACAAGGATGACTTCAAACCAATTTATATGTATAAAGCAAGCCATATCCTTGTTGATGATGAAGACAAGGCTAAGGAAATTAAGGGTAAGCTTGACCAAGGAGAAGCTTTTGAAGATCTTGCAAAGGCCAATTCAACATGTCCATCAGCTGAAAACGGTGGGGATTTAGGAACATTTGCTAGTGGACAAATGGTCCCAGAGTTTGATATAGCTCTAGAACAAATGCAAGCAGGTCAAATATCAGATCCTGTAAAGACTCAATTTGGTCACCATATCATTAAGCTAGAAGAAAAGGACCTAGCAAGAGATGTTGATTTTGAATCAAATAGGGCTGATATCGAGTCAATGCTATTGGGACAAAAACAACAGGAAGCATATCTAGAAAAGACGGAAGAATTACAAAAGAAATATGGGGTAGAAAAGGATTTTTAATTATGGAAGAATTAAGAGCTTCAAGAGCCTTTAAAAGCTTTGAAAATTTTAGAAAAATAAACCAAATACCAAGGTGTTCCAATAATGAACAGGCAATTTCTGACTACCTATACGACCTAGGTATTAGCATGGGATTAGAAACTACGAGAGATGAGTTTTTAAATGTCATTATCAGAAAGCCTGCAAGGCCTGGTTTTGAAGGCCATCCTAGCGTTTGCCTACAAGGGCATATGGACATGGTATGTGAAAAAGAAGAAGGAAGTAGCCACGATTTCTGCAAGGACCCTATAGACATGTATATAGATGGAGACTATATTAAGGCCAGGGGAACTACTCTAGGGGCAGACGATGCAATAGGAGTAGCTATGGCCCTTGATATCCTACAAAGCAAGGACATAGGCCATCCAGACCTAGAAGTGTTGATAACGGCTACAGAAGAAACAGGAATGGACGGGGCCATGGGGCTAAAAGCTGATGCCCTTAAGTCTAGAAGGCTAATAAATATAGATACCGAGGATGAAGGAATAATGATAATTGGCTGTTCGGGAGGAATTTCAGCCACCTTTGAACTACCACTTACCTACCAAAACCAAAGAAATCTAACAAATAAAAAGATTGTAATAAGCGGGCTAAAAGGTGGTCATTCAGGCCTAACTATAGGTAGCGATCATATTAATGCAATAAAACTGATGTCTAATTTCATATCCAAGATAAGGAGCAAGGACCAAATCCTTCTTCAAAATCTAACAGCAGGAACTAAGGATAATGCAATACCTGTAAAGGCTGAAGCTATACTTGGTATCAGGGAAGAGGACTATGATGTATTCATAGAAGATTTCAATAGGGAGAAGGATGAATTTATAAGTCAATATCTTAAAAGGGAACCTCAGCTTGCAATAGAACTTGTAGATGCACCTGACTATGATATTTACCTATCTAATGAGTCGGCAAAGGCTGTTTTTACTGCAATAAATCTCCTTCCTCATGGTATAAATAGCATGGTATTAAATGATGAAACAATGGTTGAATCATCGAACAACCTTGCTATAGCCAGAGTGATAAATGATTATTACAGGATAGATATCTCCATAAGAAGTAGTAATGAGGATGAAAAAATAGCCCTTATGAACAAGATTGAAGATGTTAGCAAGCTCCTTTCTGCTAAGCTTGAATTTTCAGATGGATACCCTATGTGGGAACCTAATTTTGATTCTGACCTTGGCAAGCTTGCAGAAGAAGCCTATAAGGCGGTAAGTGGTGAAGAGCTTGCAGTTAAGACTATCCACGCTGGCTTAGAAACTGGCATTATAGCAAAGAAATATCCAGAAATGGATATGATTTCAATAGGACCTGATATTTTCGGAGCCCATACACCTGAAGAAAAACTATCAATTTCATCAACTGAAAGGACTAGGGATTTTCTTGTTGAAATATTATCAAGACTTTAATAAATAAGTTATTTGAACACTTTTTGGGTATATAATAATTATTAAAATAAGAGGAGGTCGCAAATGGACGATAAAGAATTACGTGAAGAAGAACTTCACACTTGTGGATGTGGATGTGAGGGTCATGATCATGACCATGACCATGATGAAGAAATGGAAGATTTTGACATCTTAACTCTTACTTTGGAAGATGATTCTGAGCTTGAATGTGCAGTTCTTAATGTCTTCGACATAGACGATCAAGACTACATTGCCTTGCTACCATTGAGCGAAGATGAAGAGGAAGAAAAAGAAGTTTTACTATATAGATTCAGCGAAAAAGACGAAGACGAAATAGAAATCACTATGATTGAAAGTGAAGAAGAATTCGATAGAGTAGCTGAAAGATATTACGAAATAAATGAAGATTTAGAAGACGAAGAAGGCGAAAATTAATAGCCTAAGGGAATAATAAATGAATTTGCAAAAACCATATAATTCATATTCAGAGTATTTGAAAAATGAATATGGTGAAAAGGTTTATAAATTGCCAATCAAACTCGATAATATTACCTGCCCCAACCGTGATGGCAGGCTTGGATATGGGGGGTGTATTTTTTGCAGTGAGTCGGGAGGCTCCTTTGAAAATCTCTCCCCAGACAATTCCATAAAAGACCAGCTTTTGACTAACAAGGAGTATATTTCAAAAAGGTATAAGGCTAAAAAGTTTATAGCCTACTTTCAAAATTTTACCAATACCTATATGGATGACGAGAGATTCTTTGATTATATCAACCAATGCCAGCTAGAGGATATTGTTGCAATATCGATTTCAACAAGACCGGATAGTATAAGCGAATCAAAACTAGATTTTTTAGAAAGATTCCAGGAAGAAACGGGAATTGATATAATAATTGAGCTTGGCCTGCAGACGGTTAATTACCAAATGCTGCAGAAGTTAAATAGGGGGCATGGTCTATCAGAATTTATTTCTGTTATGCATAGGATAAACGAACATGGCTTAAGGTCCTGTGTTCATATTATAATTGGCCTTCCTTGGGAAAATGATTTAGATATTATTGAGACGGCAAGGATACTAAATGTCTTAGGAGTAGATGAAGTAAAGGTCCATTCTCTATACATAGTTAAGAACACCAAATTAGCCCAAATGTATAAAGAAGGTCAAATAAAGCCAATTGCCTATGAAGATTTTAAGAGGCGGGCTATACTTTTTTTAAGGCATTTAGATAAAGATATTGTAGTTCAAAGACTTCTGGGCAGGGTTCCAGAGGAGGATTCAATTTTTTGCAACTGGTCGATGTCATGGAGAAAAATTCATGATGAAATTGTAAGCGAAATGAATTATAATAATTATAAACAAGGCGATATAATTAATGAAAGGTAGGATACAACAATGGTATATTTAATTTTAGGTCCATCAGGAAGTGGAAAAACTAAACACTTAATCGACGAAGCTAATAGAGAAAAGGCTAATGGTAATGGTAATATCGTATTTATTGATACAGATGATTCCCATATCTTTACACTTGATATTTCAGTTAGGTTAATTAACGCAGCTAGGTACAAGGTTAGCAATATTGATATGCTTTATGGATTTATCTCTGGTATAGCTTCAAGAGATTATGACATAGAAAAAATATATTTGGACGGTATCTACAGTATAATCGAATTCAACAACGAAAGCTTCTTAGAATTACTAGATAGGTTAAATTGGTTATCTGAAGAATACAATATCGACTTCTACATGGGTCTAGATAAGGAAAAAGAACAACTTCCAGAAGATGTAAAGGCTGAAATTAGGGTGCTTGAATAAGAGTGGTCGTAAGTGAACGAGCTAAGCTCAAGAAATTTATCGATTTAAGGGCAGAGTATATAGATATGCTTGATAGTGGAGCCCTAACAAAAGATCAATTTAACTTAGCTAACAATAAACTCTTTACTAACCTAAATCTTCGCCCCTTTTCAAATTTAGATACTTTTGATAAGGCCCTATTTAATTACAACTACTATAATACAAAAGCTAAACTAGCCCTATCCAATGCTAACAGGTATAAGGAGCAAAAAAAGGTTAAAAAATATAGACGGGAAGATAGTCTTAAACTTAATTATTATGAAGAAAAAGATAAGGCCACCCTAGCTATGATTGATTTAGAGAATCCTTCTTATATCGAGGCTTATTATATTAGTTTACATTCTAGGAAACTATCATCCAGTATTTTTGAAATACATTTTAAGGGCAAAGATAAGGTTATATTACACTCTAAAAGCGAATACATAAAGAATAGACTTATAGAGCTGGGAGTGTTTTCTCCTGAGGTCAATGAATCGATTATTGACAGTTATGTTAACCAGGGTTAGCAAAAGAAGATAAATTAATAAGTATAGAAGTGAATTAGGAGAGTCCTTTTAATCCACTTCTTTTTATTTTACCTATACGGTTTCTTTGGTATAATGGCATTAAATAAAGGAAATGCAATGAGAGAGATAATAATTAAGATTAATGACAAAGATCAGACTTTGATTAAATTTTTAGAAAAATATTTGGAGGGAGCCCCAAAGTCGGCAATCCAAAAGTTTATAAGAAAAAAGAGGATAAAAGTTAATGGCAAGAGGGCAGAATCTTCGTATAAGTTAGCTCTTGGAGACAGGGTTAACATCTATATTTATGATGAGGTTATAGAAGAGTGGAAGAAAAAGGCGGAAAAATCCAAGGTCCATTCAAAGTTAAAGCTTGATATAGCCTTTGAGAATGATGATATTGTAGTGATAGATAAACCTATAAATACCTTGAGCCACCCTGCATCTGAAGATGACTATGGAAAAACAGTAGTTGACTTTTTGATAAGTTATCTTATTGATAAAGGGGACTATGTACCTAGGCTTGAACACAGTTTTATACCAGCTATAGTAAATAGGTTGGATAGAAATACCATGGGCCTAATTATTGGGGCTAAGAATAGGGAAAGTCTGGTAAAATTAAATGAGATAATAGATAGTAATAAAGTAGAAAAGGCCTACCTCGCAGTTGTAGAGGGATCTTTTGTTGGAGAAAGGTCCATTACAAACTACCTTGAAAAGGATGAGAGAAATGTAGTTCATGTATCTAATTCAGATAGGGGGAAAATAGCCAAGACCGATATTAAGGCCATAAGAACTGGAGAAAGATATTCGTTAATTGAGCTTAGAATCACTACTGGAAGAACCCACCAGATTAGGGCGACGCTTAGTGACCTAGGCTATCCAATCGTTGGAGATAGGAAATATAATAAAAATAAGATTAAAGGAATAAACCACCAACTATTAGCAGCCTATAAGCTTAATTTCTCTGATGATATTGAAATTAAAAGCCTTAGAAAGCTATCTGTAACTAGTGAGTTATCAAAGTCAATATATGATATTTTTAATAAATTACAGGAGAAGAAATGAAAAAGAAGATATTGCTGGTAGAAGATGAAGTAGCTATAAGAAAGTTTACAAAAATCAATTTAGAAAGGGCGGACTTCGATGTAATAGAGGCCGGTACAGGGGAAGAAGGGGTAGAACTAGCTTTTAAGGAAGACCCTGATATAGTTATCCTGGACATCATGCTACCTGGAATCGATGGATATGAGGTATGTAAGATATTGAGGACGCAAAAGCCTGGAATAGGTATAATTATGCTTACTGCCAAAAGTCAGGAAGTAGATAAGATACTAGGTCTCGAACAGGGAAGTGATGACTATCTTATTAAGCCATTTAACCCTCAAGAGTTGATATTAAGAATTAAGTCGCTTGTCAGGAGGTTAGACTATAAGCCTAACAAGCCAACAAAGCATGAAACGATTGAAGATGGTCCATTTATATTAGACTTTTATTCAAAGAGTCTAACAAAAAATGGGAACTTAATTGACCTTACTCCTACTGAGCTTTCTATTGTCAAAATCTTTATGACTAACAAGGGAAGGGCTATCACTAGAGAAGAATTGATGGACCTTGCTTGGGGAGAAGACTTCAGCGGGGACACTAAAATAATCGATGTAAATATTAGAAGGATTAGAGCAAAGATTGAAGATAAACCTGCCAAGCCAGATTATCTTCAAACAGTATGGGGCGTAGGATATAGATGGGGACATTAGAAACTAAACCAGCAACTCCTAAGCATAGCGTAAAGATAAAGATGTTTATTTACACCTTTATCTTATTTATGATTTTTATTATTGGATTTGAGTTTTTTGCCTACTATGCATTAAAAGATTACCACTATAGTAACCTAAAAAACCTAATGTATTCACAGGCTTCATATTCTACTCAAATGTATAAAAACTATGTAGGAGATTATACTTTATCTGACAATATCTTATATGAAAGATTGGGATTTACTAGTAACTTAGATGGGCAAGTCCAAATAATTGACAAGGATTCTACCGTTATCTACGATAATTCGGCATCTTCATATGTTGGGACAAAGGTTAATAGTGAGGATGTAAAGGCCGCTCTGGCTGGTAATTCTAGTTCGGGAATTGGCGACTTAAAGGGATCTTCTGATAAGGTTTTGTCAGTAAGTCTCCCTTTATATAGCAAGAGTGGGCAGGTAGGAGTTTTAAGGACGACTGCATCTCTTAGTCAAACCAATAAGGATATTTGGAAGCAGTATTTTATTTTTATCATATTTGGGTGCATATCAGCTATCCTTGGAGCTTTTATAGTCTACTACCTTTCCAGGGGGATTTTTAAGCCAATTAATAAATTAACAGAGCTTGCCAAGAAGTATTCTGATGGACAATATGAAGTTAAATCAAATATTAATACCCAGGATGAAATTGGTGAATTGGCTAGGACGATGGATAAGATGAGTGAGAATATCATCGAAAAAGAGGCTTTAAAAACAGAGTTTATATCGTCCGTTTCTCATGAATTAAGGACTCCATTGACCTCGATAAAAGGTTGGTCAATAACCCTCCAGGATGAAGGCTTAGAAGAAGACCTAATTAAAGAGGGGCTACTAATAATAGAAAAAGAATCTGATAGACTTTCAGATATGGTAGAAGATTTGCTAGACTTTTCTAGGTTTACCTCACCTAAATTTAAGCTTACTAAGACTACATTTGATATAGTTGACAGCATAAAGACTATAACCACTCAATTAAGGCCAAGGGTAAAGGATAAGGAAATTTCCTTAATATTCAATTATAATTTACCGGAAATAGAAATAGTTGCCGATAGTAATAGGATCAAGCAGGTTTTTATAAATCTCCTTGACAATGCTATTAAATTTACCCCTAAAGAGGGGACTGTCGTTGTTAATATTGAAGACCTTGGCGATGAGATCAAATGCGAGGTTATAGATACTGGGATAGGAATAAGCGAGGAAGAAATTGACAAGGTTACCCTGAAATTTTACAAGGGAACTAGCAGTGAGTCGCATACAGGTTTAGGTCTTTCGATTTGTGAAGAGATAGTAAAGGCCCATGGCGGGGAGCTTACAATCAGGAGTGTAGAGGGCAGTGGAACCAACGTATCCTTTATAATACCTAAGAAGGTGACAGAATGAAAAGACAGATAAAATATGTATTATTAGCAATCTTTCTATTTTTTATATTTACTCTAAGTGCCTGTAACAATAACGGGGGGAGATTCTTTAAAGAAAGTTCAGAAAACTTGTTCAAGATAGCCCCACCAAAGTTGCAAAGTAGTGTAAATGGAAGCTGGAAGAAAAGCCAAAGCATCATCATAAATAATGAGAGGAAGGATCAAATTAACCAGGCGGATGAGTATGATGAAATTTTCATATCGCCAAGTGTATTTGAATTTTCTAAGGTAAAAATCTTTAATCCCTCTGTATCTGCAAGGTATGTAAAGCTTCGTGGCTACCTGAGGAGCATTGAAGTTGAGATGTTAGAAAATAGCGAGATTGATATAGAACAAGATGTTATAGTATATAAATTTCAAGATAATAATACCCTGTCCCAGGATTTAATTCAGACAGAGGATGGTAAACTGCTTAGCTTTCACAGGGATTACCTGAATGTTTATACAAAGAAAGCTGACATAAGTGCTGATCAAGAGAAGGATAGGTTTGACAAGGTTAAGGGGACAATTGAAGGTACTCTTACACCTCAAAAAAATAGGGACTTTGCCATTTCAATAGGATTAAGAAAAAACAAGTATAAAGAAACTGGCGACAGCCTAAGTTACGATTACAAAACCCTATTTTTAAATAGGTCGAACAAGGATAAAGTCACAGGGGCAATGACCGTTAAAGACCTTGTATTTTATAAGGATTCTGTTCTTTGGTCAGTAGAACATAACAGGGTAATAGACCCTAATACAGGACTTAGGAGTGATAGGATATCAGCCAACCCAACTTTTAGGAGCTTTGATAAGAAGATGAACTTCCTTCAAAATAACAGGCTTAGAAGGATCGACTATGTAAATGACAATTATATAGCTATGACATGGAAGAATGAGTTAAGTGAGGATAACTATGATTCCTATGACATCCACAACCTAAATGAGCTTTCAAAAGACTCACCTCTTACCATTACAAAGATTGGCGGTGTCGAGGCTTATGAGAACTTTAAGAGCATCTACAACCAAAACATTAAGATAATGGGGGATCGAAATGATGAGGTCATATCCCATAATATGGTAGAGAAGAATATAGGTATTAAAAGGGGAAGGATGAGTTGGGATTTTATTTCAAACATAGAAGCCAAGAGTAAATTTAAGAACAGGACCCTTTACTCAAGCTTTAGCCTCCAATTTATTCCTATAATAGATATTGGAAAGTTTGATAACAAGGATATCTCTATTGAAAATGTAAATAGCAGGGTAAATGGGATGATATCAGCAGATGTATCGCCTGACGGACAATTTATTATGATCCAATCGGAAAATGAAATCTCAATATATTCACTATATAATAATTTCATTTCAGTAACCCCAAACATAACTGTAAGGATAGATAATCCAAGTGAAGTGGTCATGGTCAAGTGGTATCCTGTAGAGGAGATTGAGCCAGTGAAGGATGACTACTCAAAGCTTGATAGTAAGCAAAGGTTAAATACAGAAATAATTAATCAAACGAACTTCCCAAGTAAATGATATTTATAAAAAAAGAGTGGCGATAATCCAAATTATCTCCACTCTATTTATATGCTTGATTCAATATAGCTTGTGCTATAACAATTAGTTAAAGTCAGGTCTAATTACCTTGCCTGATCTTAAACAACGAGTACAAGCGTTAATTCTCTTAGTTTGTCCATCAACAACCGCTCTAACTTTTCTTAAGTTAGGTGACCAAGTTCTTTTAATTAATCTATGTGAGAAAGTAACAGTATTTCCTGATTTTTTCCCTTTACCACAAATATCACAAACTCTTGCCATATCCGCACCTCCTCTAGCTTGATTTATCATTTACCGATTTATTATAACACAGTAGTATAAATTTTTGCAAGAAATTTCCAATACTGATATAATTAACCTATATAAATAAGGGAGGCTAAGATGGTTGCTAAAATAAAAAATGAAAATGGTAGAATAATAATATCAGAAAAAGTAATTACAACTTTAGCTGCTCAATCTGCTAGCGAGACCTATGGTATAGTTGGGCTAGCTGCACAAAATATGAAAGACGGCCTATTCGAACTTCTAGGTGTTGATAATAACGCCAGAGGTGTAAAGGTCGAAGTTGAGGGCGATAAAGTAGATATAGAATTAACTGTAATTATGGAATATGGAGTAAGGATTGCTATAGTTGCAGAGAATATTATAGATAAAGTTAAATTTAATATCGAGTCAAATACAAACCTTAAAGTTAATTCAGTTAATATTATAGTTCAAGGAATTAGGGTTTGATGGAGGAATAGATGGAAAGTATTAATTCGAGTAAATTTAAAGCAGGACTGATTGCTGCTTACCATAACCTGGAAGACAACAAGGAGCTAGTTAATAGCCTTAATGTCTTTCCAGTGCCTGATGGGGATACGGGAACTAATATGTCATTGACTATGAAGTCCGTGTATAGCAAGGTCCAAGCTTCAGAAGACAATATGAAATCCCTTGCTAAAGCTCTTAGTACAGGATCTTTGATGGGAGCAAGAGGTAACTCAGGGGTAATCCTATCCCAACTTTGCAGGGGGGTTACACTTGTTGTTGAACATGTGGACGAGATTACTGTTAAAGATGTTGCCCTAGCTTGTGACAAGGCTAGAGAAACTGCCTACAAGGCGGTGTTAAAGCCAACAGAGGGTACAATATTAACTGTTAGTAGAATGATGGCTGAATTTGCCATGGCCAACTATAAAAAATATAAGAATGTTATTGAATTCTTAGAAGACATAGTTAAGGAAGGAAATAAAGCCCTGGATATGACTCCTGAGATGCTTCCTGTTTTAAAACAAGCAGGAGTTGTTGACTCTGGTGGTAAGGGGCTTATGTCAATAATGGAAGGATTCCTTTCTTCCTTGACAGGAAAAGCAGTTATCAGAGAAGAGAAAAAAGAAGAAGAAAAGTTTGAATTTGAAGGCTTTGAAGAGATTCATGAATTTGAAAGCCCAGAAGATATTAAATTTGGATATTGTACTGAGTTTTTCATCCACCATGATGGAAGCCAGAATTATGAGGAGTGGAGGGAATTTATCAGCGACTTTGGTGACTCCATTGTTTGCGTCGGAGATGACGAAATGATAAAGACCCATATACACACTGACCACCCTGGTCAGGTCCTAGAGTTAGCCCTAGAAAGAGGATACCTAACAGGACTTAAAATTGAAAATATGAGGGAACAATTTTCTGAAGTCCAAGAAAATAAGAAGGGACACAAGGACGAAAAGGCTGAAGAAAAAAGGAAGGCTTTCGGATTTGTGTCCATAAGTATAGGCGAAGGTTTCGACGACGTATTTAAGGACTTAGGAGTTGACGAAATTATTTCAGGCGGTCAAACAATGAATCCGGCTACCCAAGATATAGTTGAAGCCACTGAGAAAATAAACGCTGACGTAATCTACGTCTTCCCTAACAATAAGAATATTATCTTAACTGCTAAGCAGGCAATAGAGCTTGTTGAGGACAAAAAGCTTGTAGTTATCGAAACAAGGTCAATACCTGAAGCTTTTACAGCCCTTATGCATTTCGATGAAAGTGAATCAGAAGAAGAAAATACTAAGAATATGATCGATTCACTTGAAGAAGTAAAGACCATAGAATTGACATATGCGGTAAGGGATACAAAAGTTGGGGACCTAGCAATTAAGAAGGACGACATCATTGGTATTAACGAAAAAGATATCGTTACAAATGGCAAGGATATAAACCTTGTGATGTTAGACTTAATAAAGAAATCAATTGATGAGTTTTCTGGCCTATTAATCCTTTACTATGGTCAAGATATGACCCAAGAGGAAGGTGAAAAACTTGTAGACCTTATTGAAAAAGAAGGTCTAGACCTAGAGGTAGAACTTGTCTATGGTGGCCAACCTCTATACTACTATATAGCTTCAATAGAGTAAGATGAAGTTAGAAGACATTAGGGGACTTGGGCCTAAAAAACTTCAAAAGCTTAAGGATTTAGAAATTGTTGATATAATAGGTCTTAAATCATACATGCCTTTAAGTTATGAGGATAGGTCAAAAAAAATCCTATTAAGTCAATGCCAGGATAGGGATAAGCACTACTTTGAATTAAAGATTACTTCAAGCCCTAAGACCTATTTCTTTAAGAGAAAGATGTCTATAACAAGATTGATGGCGGAAGATGAATCAAAGAGGGTCAACCTGGTTTGGTACAATGATAGGTTTAGTCCTCAGGCACTTAAGCCAGGCAACACTTATAAAATATTTGGGATATATGATAAGGAAAAAAATTCCATAAGTAATCCAATATTTTCTAATTTAGATGATGATTATATAGGTGGGATTTATCCCATCTATTCTCTTGTTAAGGGACTTAACAAAAAAGACTTTATAAAGTTTAAGGACCAGGCTTTTGAAAAAGATTCTGAGATACTTGAATATTTACCTAAGAGTATCATAGAAGACTATGACATAATGGATTATGACTCTAGTTTGAAGATTCTTCATAGACCGGAAAGCTTTTTTGACCTCTACCAGGCTAAAAAATCAATTTTAATAAGGGAATTGCTAGTAGAAGCATATGCAAGCAGGCTAGACGAAATAGACGATGGTGGCTACATATCCTTTAACAGGGTTAAGATGGATGGCCTTATCGATTCATTGGACTTTACTTTGACAGAAGACCAACATAAGGCATTTCACGAAATCTATGAGGATATGGCCAGTGAAAAGAGGATGAACAGGATCCTAATAGGAGATGTGGGGTCAGGAAAGACCATAGTGGCTATCCTATCTGCATTAGTGGCTCTGAAAAACACCTATCAGGTTGCTTTTTTAGCCCCAACAGAGATACTAGCAATCCAGCATTACAACAATTATAAGTCTATGATAGAGGGGCTGGGATATAAGGCAATTCTGCTTACAGGGTCTACTCCTGATAAGGAGAAGGAATTGATATATGAAAGGCTAGAGGCTGGAAGTGGACAACTGGTATTTGGCACCCATGCGGTCTTTCAAGAAAAGGTTAGGTTTAAAAAACTTGGTCTAGTTATTACCGATGAACAACAAAGATTTGGTGTTTACCAAAGGAGGCTTATGGCGGATAAGGGGAGTAATCCAGACAATCTTTTGCTTTCAGCTACCCCTATTCCTAGGACCTTAGCCCTAACCATGTATAGGGACCTTGATTTATCGATAATAAATAAGCTACCTAAGAATAGGCAGCCAATAAGCTCATACCTTGTTAGCTATAAACAGGAAAAAAAATTTGTTGACTTTGCCCTTGACCAGGTTCAAAAAGGACATCAGGTTTATGTGGTAGTGCCGAGGGTATATGACGATGAGGGGCAATACAATAGTCTCGAAAAAATTTATAAAGCCTACAAGTCATATTGTAAATCTAGGGCAAGGGTTGGATATATCCATGGAAAGTTGACAAATGAAGAAAAATCCGTAATTCAGGAAGACTTTGTCCAAGGTAAAATCGATATCCTAATAGCAACTAGTATTATCGAGGTAGGAATAGACGTCAAGAATGCTAATTGTATGATAATATATGATGCAAATATGTTTGGTCTGGCCCAACTCCACCAACTTAGGGGGAGGGTAGGTCGTGGAGACCAAAAGTCATATTGCTTTTTTGTCAGCTCTGAAGACAAAAAAAACGATGAAAAACTAGAATATATAGCTAACCATTCTAATGGCTTTGACATTTCAAAAAAAGATTTAGAATTAAGGGGAGCTGGAGATAGAATGGGTATATATCAATCAGGTTTTATATCTGATGATAGCATGAATCTTTACGATGAGTCCCTATATGAGAAAGTAGACTCTATAGTTGATAGGCTCTTAAAGGAAAAATATCATGAGAGTTCCAAGGCTTTTATGGACTTAATAGGACATAAGATGGTTGAATATAAGAAAATAATAATGAATTAGGTGGACTATGAGAGTAATATCTGGAAGTAAAAAAGGCTATAGGCTACTAGCTCCTAAAAATAATAAGAGTAGGCCAACAGAGGATAAGGTTAAGGAAGCAGTCTTTAACATCCTTTATCCTATTAAGGATAATTGCCTTGTATTAGACCTATTTGCCTGTACCGGCTCTATCGGAATAGAGTTTCTGAGTAGGGGGGCAAAGAAGGTATATTTTTCAGAGATAAACTCTAGTAATATTAGCATTTTGAAGGATAACCTATCAAAGACTAATTTCCTAGATAATTCGGTAATCCTTAGGGGGAGCTTCCAGAGGAACCTTGAAAGGATTGATGAGAGTATTGACTATGTTTATATAGACCCACCCTATGAGAGTGATTTTTATGAAAAATCTCTTATATTCATGGCAAAATCTCCACTTTTCCTACATAGTAAATTTATCGTAGAAGAAGATAAATTAGTGGATTATTCTGAAACAATTTCAGATTTAATCATGATATTTCAAAGGAAATATGGTAGAAAGGTAATAACTATATACGAGAGGAAGGAAAATGAAAGTAATTTACCCGGGTAGCTTTGACCCAGTAACTAAGGGTCATTTGGATATTATTAAAAGGGCTAGTAAGCTTTTTGATGAAGTTGTTGTGGCAGTTCTTGTCAATAATGAAAAGAATAGCCTTTTCAGTATGGAAGAAAGAATTGATATGCTAGAAAAATTATTGTATGATTATGACAATGTAAGAGTTGATAAGTTTTCTGGACTTCTAATTGACTATGCCAGGGACAATGACATCTCTGCTACAATTAGGGGGTTAAGAGCTGTATCAGACTATGAAAGCGAGCTACAGATGGCCCACCTAAATATTCAATTGTCAAAAGGGGAATTAGAAACCCTATTTTTGACGGCTACGCCTAACGTATCTTTCCTTAGCTCTAGTGCCGTTAAGGAAATTGCAACATTTGGTGGAGATATAAGTGGATTTGTAGATGAATATGTTGCAAAAGAAACATATAAGAAAATAAAGGAGAAAAAATAATGGATATTTTAAAATTATTAGATGAAATGGAAGAAATCGTTGACAATGCCTCATCGGTACCATTTACAAAAAAAGTATCAATCAACCCTGATGAAATTTATGAATTAATCAATGACTTGAGGGATTCACTTCCTGAAGAAATTAAAGAGTCTAGGTGGGTTAATGAAGAAAAGGAAAGAATAATTTCAGAAGCTCAAAAACAAGCTGATATAATAATATCAAATGCCAACGATGAAGTTCAAAAGATGGACGAAGATGCAAAGAGAAGGTATAAGGAGCTTGTAAATGAGCATGCAATTACAGCAGCAGCTAAAAGAGAAGCTCAAAATATAGTTGATGAGGCAAATAATACTGCTCAAACTATTGCCAATAACTCCCTTTCCTATGTAGATGGTATCCTTGTAAAAACTGAGAATGAAATCAAGAATATCCTGGATGAAATAGCAAATAATAGGGAACAATTAAAACAATAAGCGAATTAAAAGGCTATTCAATAAACAGATCTTATCAAGCTAACTTTTAGCTTATCTTCCTGGTCTAGTTTATAGAATGGCCTTTTATTAATTGATGTTTACAACAAGATTACTCAGCAATTATAATATAAAGATTATGGCATAAAATGCTCATTAAAGTCGATAACCTATTCTACTAGGGGGATATTTGAAAAGTCTAAAATATTATTGGATACATTATTTATATTATATAGTTTAAATGCCCTATCCTCTAGGTCAAAGATTTTTTGATTATAAGGGTCTAGTCTATATTTGTCATTAAACTTGCTAATTACTAGGACCTCAGAATTTCTTTTTATTTGTCCAAGCAAATAGGCACCCCTTTTATTGAAAGCTAGGGGCCTGATGTAGTTTATCTGATCAAGATTTTCGATATCATCTTTTTTTATTTCTAAAAGGTAATTACAAACAAACCTACTTAGCCTGGATTTAGAATATCTTTTATTATGGGAGTGACTAATCATATCGCTTATTTTACCCTTGAAGTTAGAAATAAGAAGGTTTAACATACCATTTTCATATCCAGCAATCTCATCAGCAGGGGTCTTACATACAAATGCTTTATAATAAAATAAGTGCGAATACCTATCAATCCCTTCAAGATCAAATTCTCCTTCCAATAAGTCCATATCGTAGGCTAAGTATTTGCTAACATCAAGCCCATCTCTTATAGCCTTTCTTAGAGCACTGGCCGATTGAAAGGGGTTATTAGAGATATTATCTTCATGGTAGCTATATTTAGACCTGTCAATAGGGTAAGTGTCAATATCTTTAGATAGTCTATTTAAATCCATGGAATATCTGAGACCCAGGCTATTATTAGGTAATAGTAGCCTCTGGTAGTCTGGGTACTTAAAATCTCCTAGGCTATTCTGATAGGCAGATTTAAGTGATAGACCTTGATCTATATATTTTTTTATGGTTGAATCAAATTTTTCTTTGTTATCGTTTAGAAAAGTTATATAATTTTCTATGTCATTTTTATTTAGTCCTTCAACACCAAAACTTAAATCGGTTAATATATTTAATTTATTTAACAAATTAATCGAATATTTAGAAAAAAAATCTGCACTTTGCAGACTGATTATAGTGGGCATTTCTATGAATAAATCTACCCCATGTTCAACTGCCAACTTAGCCTTAAGATGCTTTGATATGAACGACGGTTCACCTCTTTGGACGAATGCGCCCGATGTAAATGAAATAATATAGGCATCTGGAAATTGATTTTTTATACTATTTATCTGATAAATATGTCCCGCGTGCAGGGGATTATATTCACTAATGATTGCAAAAACCCTCATTTTTAGTTGATATCCTCGATTTTCTGATATAATCTTTGTATATATTATATAATATAAAGGAGAAAATGTCATGAAAGTACTTGTAATCAATAGTGGAAGTTCATCATTGAAGTATCAGTTACTTGATGTTGAAAAGGAAATCTTAATAGGTAAGGGGCTAGTTGAAAGAATCGGAATTGAAGGATCAATTTTAACTCAAACAAAAGACGGCCAAAAAACAAAAATTGAAAAGCCAATGCCAAGTCATATTGAAGCGGTTCAATATGTTTTCGATGCCTTGACTAACGAAGAATATGGCCTTGTTAAAAACATTGACGAAATCGATGCTATCGGCCACAGAATTGTTCACGGTGGAGATGTTACAGAATCTCAAATAATCGATGAAGACTTAAAGGAAAAAATCAAGGAATACTCAAAGTTTGCTCCCCTTCACAACCCTGCAGGTTTACTAGGTGTAGAAGCTTGTGAAAAGATAGTACCAGGCAAGCCAAATGTAGCTGTATTTGATACTGCTTTCCACTCTTCAATGGAAGCTAGAAACTACCTATATGCTCTTCCATATGAATTCTATGAAAAGCATGGTATTAGAAAGTATGGTTTCCATGGTACAAGCCATAAATACCTAACACACAGGACTGCAGAGTTACTTGGTAAAAAGCCAGAAGAAGTTAACCTACTTACTATCCACCTTGGAAATGGTTCAAGTATTACAGCAATCAAGAACGGTAAGTCAATCGATACATCAATGGGACTTACTCCACTTGAAGGTTTAATCATGGGTACAAGGACTGGTGACCTAGATCCAGCGATAGTTCTTTATTTAATTAAAAACCTAGGATATTCTGTTGACGAAGTTGATAATATCCTTAACAAACAATCAGGTGTACTAGGAATTTCAGGTCTATCTTCAGACTTCAGAGACCTTGAAGAAGCTACAATTGCAGGAAATAAAAGAGCTCAACTTGCACTAGATATGTTTGTCGATAGAGCTAGAGCTTATATCGGATCATTCCTAATCAAATTAGGACGTATCGATGCTATAGTATTCGCAGGTGGAATCGGTGAGAATTCAGCATTTACAAGAAAGAGATTATTACTTGCTCTAGAACCATATGGAATTCACCTTGATGATGAATTAAATGAAAAGACTAGGGATGAAGCATTAATTTCTCAAGATGATTCACCAATTAAGATATTCGTAGTTCCAACTAATGAAGAGCTGATGATCGCTCAAGATACTTTAGAAGTATTAAAAAGAAAATAGTAGGAATCTACTTATGAAAGCCGGGAAGTAATCTATAATAGCTGGTTGCCTCTAAAAGTTATTGACAAATCCTCCCGATAAGAGTATAATTCTTTTGTTATAGTATATCAAAAGTTCCCATATGGGATAAAGAGGAGGTGTAGAAATGGCAGTACCAAAGAGAAAAACTTCCAAAGCAAAGACTGCTTCAAGGAGAGCATCATCATACAGACTTAATAAAGCAACTGTAGTTGAGTGCCCAAATTGTCACGAAATGAAGCTACCACATAGAGTTTGCCCTAGTTGTGGCCACTATGATGGTAAAGAAATAATTAATGTAGAAGCTTAATTAATTTGAATATTAAAGGGGGACGGCTAAGCTGTCCCTTTTTATTTACCTATTTCTTTGCTTAAAGCTGTAGAATGAATTATAATGTATTAATAATAACTAAGGAGGACAAAATGAAGAAAAACATAGTTAAAAAAGCTATGAGCTTTATATTGGCAATGATTATTGTGACTACTTCCTTGATAGTAGTTTTTCCAGCTGATCCTGTCCTAGCTTATGGGGCGGATAGCGGCTACCATACAGGGTCTACAACAGCTCCTTACCTAGATAAACAAATAGGTACATCAAGGCAAAAACTAATTAATGAATTAGTTAGAAATAAAAAGCTTTACAACAGTACACGCTTTTCAAGGAGTATTAGCCCATATTTTACCCAAAGTAATACTATGACTATAGGTAAAAGATTTAATTGTACTGGATTTGTTATGACTGCCCTAAAAAGATCTGGGGCTGACCTAAGCAAGATAAGTTCACCATCAGGTGGATATAAGTCAATATCTAACTTAACTAGACTTTCAAGATATGTAGTCCTTGATAAGAGGGCTAGGTCATATAAATATAGTTCAGTATCAGCCCTGTTAAAAAGTGGAAGGGCAGAAAAGGGAGATATCATTATCATGCAACCAAAGGACTGGTCTGTAGGATATAAGGATTCTCACGTTGGTTTTTTCTGGGGCAACAACCCTAGGGACAACAAATTCTGGCACCATACTAGGTCTCATGGTAACGCAATAACCAATATTTTTGGTTATGTTACTAACCCAGTATACTACTTAGTTAAGCTTTCTCCATCAAATTCAGGATCAACTACTAGTAAGCTTCCAACTACAACAGCAACTGTTAAGTCTATTACAAGTAACTATGAGCCTATCACAGGTATGAAGTTCCAGCTATTGGATAAGAACAAAAAACCATTAACTGTTAAGGGTACAAGTTCTGAAGGATATAGGAGGACTCCAACAGGTGGTCTTTATATGTATACTAACGGCGAAGGCTTCGCAAATATAAGTAATCTCACACCTGGTCAGTATTATATTAGACAAGTCAATAAACTTGATGGATACAAAAAGAGGACTACCGACAGGCCTATGTATGTAGACAAGGGAAGTAAGACAAAGCTTGCTTGGATGTATAACGAAAGAATGTCAGGAACTGCTTTAGTAAAGACATATACTGATAACAATAGGTCCTTAATGTACATTAATTTGCAGGTTCTTGATAGCAATAAAAGACCTATTAGCATGAGTTCCAGCCAAGATTTTAGGTATAGATTTAGTAAAAATGGGGATAGGCAAGCTATATGGACAGATACAAAGGGTATAGCTAAGATTACCAATTTACCTATTGGCCAATACTATCTAAAGCAAATAAATACTAGAAATGACTTCATAAAAGAAATAAAATATATACCATTTACTATTAGAACAGACAAGACAACTGTTGCTAAATTGGTTAATCCATGGGTAGCTGCATCTATTGAAGTAAAGGGACAAAACGATAAAAATATGCCTCTAAACAACACTAAGCTACAATTACTAGATAGTAACAAAGAAGTTGTTAATCTGACAGTAATTGCTGACTATAGGTATAGGTATAACCCTGATGGAGATAGGTCAGTATTCTGGCTAGACAAAAATGGTCTAACTAAAATAAGTGGTCTACCAAAAGGTACCTACTATATTAGACAGCTTACAACCCGTCCTAACCATGAAATTCTCCTTGAAGATATAAAGGTAGAAGTAGGACAGTTCAAGACATACAATCAAGATATTATTAACCCTGAAATTCAAGAGCCAATTGAAGATGATAAACCGGCAAACGTAGAACTACCAGCAAATACAGCTAAACCAAAGAAAGATCTTGCACCAGCAAGTAATGACGAGCCATCAAAATCAACTGAGGCAACAAAAGAAGTTAAACCTGCTGACTTGGACCAACCAAGCAAAGAAGCGGTAAAAGAAGTTGAACCAGTTGAAAAAACTGATGAAGTTGAACCAGTTGAAAAAACTGATGAAGTTGAAC
>CAYFSL010000003.1:0-12924 GCA_964345835.1 uncultured Peptoniphilaceae bacterium | reverse complement strand
CCAGTTGAAAAAACTGATGAAGTTGAACCAGTTGAAAAAACTGATGAAGTTGAACCAGTTGAAAAAACTGATGAAGTTGAACAAAAGGAAGCTGTTAGCCCTACAGACCCTGTTGAAAATTAAACATATGGGATAACAATTATTAATATGTAGTATAATAGCCTACTCTACTTTCCAGGCTTTTTCAGCTAGGCACTTGTTAGTCTAGATGATTAGCTGGTTATGGGGTAGGCTTTTAGTTTATCTTTTATAACATTTATGATAAACTTAGCTGGAGGAAAATTTTTGGAGGATCAATGAGGATAATAGTAGATTTATTAGGCTCGGATCTAGGTCCTATAGAATTAGTTAAAGGGGTATGTGAAGCTGCTAAGGAAAGTAAGGTTAGCTACACCCTTATAGGGCCAGAGAAAGACTTGAGAGAGGAGCTAGCAAAGCACAAAGCAGACCTCTCAAGATTCGAGTTTATAGACTGTAATGAATATATTACAAACGAAGACCAACCTGTTAGGGCCATTAGGAGAAAAAAAGACTCATCGACTGTGATTGGACTTAATAAGCTTAATGAAGTAGGATATGACGGTTTTATCTCCGCTGGAAGTACAGGTGCCCTTCTTGCTGGAGGCCTATTTATAACCAAAAGAATTGACAATGTTGAAAGAGCTATAATTACGGCAGAGCTTCCTACTGAAAAGGGTAAAGCGATTCTGGCTGATACTGGAGCTGTTATGGATTCCACTCCTGAAATGCAGGTTCAATATGCCAAGATGGGGTCTCTTTATGTGAAGCATGTCCTTGGCAAGGATAAGCCTAGGGTAGCCCTTCTAAACGTTGGGGCAGAAGAAGGTAAGGGGGATATGAGGGCTAAAAAGACCTATGACCTTCTAAAAGGAGAAGAAAAAATCAATTTTGTTGGTAATATTGAGGCGAGATATGCCCTTTCGGGCCAGGCGGATGTAATTGTAGCCGATGGTTTTGTTGGAAATGTATTGCTAAAATCTATTGAAGGAACGGCAGGCCTTTTGATGAAGGAGATAAAGACCGGAATCATGTCATCAATTAGAGGCAAGCTTGGAGGGCTTTTAGTTAAGCCTGCTTTCAAGGCAATAGCGAAAAAGTATAATTATAAAGAGGTTGGGGCAGCCCTTTTATTGGGGATTAAAAAGCCAGTTTTCAAGGCCCATGGAAGCTCTGATGCCCATGCTATGAAGTCAGCCTTGCTGATAGCTGAAAAGATAATAAATTCAAATGTAGTTCACTATATAGAGGAGGAATTTAAAAATGATTGAAGAAAAAATTGTTGATTTAATTAAGAAAGAGTTAAATGTTGAAGACTTTTCTTTGGAAGAAGATCTAGTAACTAACTATGAGATTGACTCTATAGCCTTATTGGACTTTTTCATGATAATAGAGGATGAATTCGATATTGAATTTGAAGATGAAGAATTAGAAAATCTAAAGTCTGCAGCAGATATAGTTGATTTAGTTGAAAAGAAGACCGAATAAGAGGTACTTTTTATTTTGAATGATGAATTAGAAATTTTGCAAAAAAAATTGAATTATGAGTTTAAAGATAAAAGCCTGTTAACGCAGGCTCTTATTCATAGGTCATATTCTAATGAACATCCAGGCTACAAGGATAGGCACAATGAGAGGCTAGAATTCCTAGGGGATGCGGTTTTAGAGCTTGTTTTTTCTGACCTTCTCTTTAAGAAATACAGGAAGCTTCCAGAAGGCAGGTTGACAAGGTACAGGTCTGCCATGGTCTGTGAACCTTCTTTTGCCAGGCTTGCTGATTATTTTACAATTTCCGACAAGCTTATCATGGGTAAGGGAGAGATGTTGACAGGAGGGAGCAAGAAAAAGTCTTTGAAGGCTGATGCCTTTGAAGCGGTATGTGGGGCTATTTACCTTGATGGAGGTATTGAGCCTGTATTTGCCCTTGTAGAGTCTGTTTTTGCTTCTATGGCTGAGGAAGTAGAAAGCCACCATATCCAATTTATCGACTATAAATCTAGGCTTCAAGAATACCTCCATAGCAAAAAAACAACTGATATTTCTTACCAGTTAGATAGGATGGAGGGGATGGCCCACGACAGGACCTTCTATATGACCCTTTATGTAGCTGAAAAAAAATTAGCAACTGGTAGAGGAAAGTCAAAGAAGGCTGCTGAACAAGAGGCTGCTAGGATTGCTTTAGAGATGTTGGGGGTGGATTATGAGTAAGAAAAGGTATATTATCCCTATTTTTGTACCCCACCTGGGTTGTCCTCACGATTGTATCTTTTGCAACCAGAGAAAGATTACCAACCACAAGGATGCTGTAGATACCGAAGAAACAATTGCTAATATTGAAAGACATTTGAGCTATTTCCCAGAAAGTAATAATCCCAAGGAGATAGCTTTTTTTGGAGGGTCTTTCACTGCCATAGATAGGGAGGCCATGGTGGCTTATCTTTCCATCGCTAAGGACTACAAGGATAGGGGAATAATCCAGGAGATTAGGTTGTCTACTAGGCCAGACTGTATTGATAGGGAGATTTTGGATATCTTAAAATATTATAGGGTAGATATCATTGAGCTGGGTGTCCAATCCATGGTTGATGAGATCCTTGAGGCAAATAATAGGGGGCACGATAGCAAGAGCGTAGAAAGGGCTTCCAAGCTTATCAAAGAGTATGGCTTTACCCTTGGTCATCAGATTATGCCGGGGCTATACAAGGACAGCTACGAGGCTGCTATATATACAGCTAAAAAATCGATTGAATTAGGACCAGATATAGTGAGGATATATCCTACCCTAGTAATAAAGGACACTTATCTAGAGTTTTTATATATTAATGGGCTTTATGAACCCTTATCTTTAGATGAGGCTATAAATCTATCTAAGGACCTATTATTAATGTATAAAGAGTCCGGAATAAATGTTATAAGAATAGGCCTTCAGGTCACTGAAAATATCAACCTGGGGGAAGATGTAGTAGCTGGGCCTTTCCATCCATCTCTAAGGCAATTGGTTGAGCAGGAGATTTTCCTGGATAGGATTTCTCAGACTATAAGAGATAATAAGCTAGAAGGCTCAAAGGATATGACGATTTATGTAGATAAGAGTCTAATGTCCTATGTCGTTGGTAATAAGGGGGCTAACAAGAAAAAATTGATGGATATGTTTTCATTTAAGAAGCTTTCCTTTAGGAATATTGACGATAAGGGTATTTATTTGGTGGATTCAGGGCTTAAGTATGAAGTAGGTGAGTTATGAAGTTAAAAGCAGTTGAATTATATGGATTTAAGTCATTTGCCGAAAGGTCCAAGCTGGTATTTGAAAAGGATATTTCAGCTATAGTTGGTCCTAATGGGTCAGGTAAGTCCAACATTTCAGATGCAATTAGGTGGGTTTTAGGAGAGCAGTCGGCAAAAAGTCTTAGGGGGAGTAACATGCAGGATGTTATATTTTCCGGGACGGAGACAAAAAAACAAATGAATATGGCTTCTGTTTCCTTAACTTTGGACAATAGAGATAAGACTCTAGATATTGGCTTTGATGAGTTGACAGTTACCAGGAAGGTCTTTAGGACTGGGGAGTCTGAATACCTTATAAATAACTCTCCTGTGAGGCTTAAGGATATTAAAGAACTTTTCATGGATACGGGGATTGGTAAGGATGGATACTCTATCATCGGCCAAGGAAGGATTGACGATATCTTAAGCGGAAGGAGCGAGGACAGGAGGTTTATCTTTGAAGAGGCAAGTGGTATTGCCAAGTACAAGTATAAGAAAAACCTGTCAGAAAAGAAGCTTGAAAAGAATGACGAAAGCCTTGAGAGGTTGAAAAATGAGCTAAAGGTTAAAAAGCAGGAGGTAGCTCTTCTAGAAGGCCAGGCTACCAACGCCAGAGAAGGGGTCAAGCTTACCAACCAACTGGAAAGGATGGAATTATCCCTGCTTAAACTAAATATAGATAGGTATGATGATGAAAAGCTTAAGCTTGAGGCGAATAGCAAGTATTTAGAAGAAGAAAATGAGGAGAAAAAATCCCTTTATGAGGAGATAAGCTCAAGGATCAGTCCAATTAATGATACTATTTCCTCAAAGGCTGAAAGAATTGAAGGATTAAAGTCGGGAATCATTGCTGCTGAGAAAGGTATTTCAAGTAAAGAGGCTGAAATCTCCATCTTGAAGGAGAAAATTAAGCATTTTACATCCGATATAGAAAGGCTTGAGAAGGATATCTCAGAAAGAAATGAAAGTCATCTTACAAATGAGAAAAAGCTCCAAGAGACCCAGGATAGACTTAAAGACCTAAAAGAAAAAAGAAACTCCTTAGATGAAAAAATCTTAGCAGAAACCAGGATGCTTGAAAGCTTTAGAAAAGAACTTGCTGCAAAGGAACAGGGCCTTATTAGTCAAAGAAATGACCTTGAAGGGATAAAGGAAAAGATTTCAAGACTCATTATAGATAGGTCTGCCAGGGAGAAAATGGAAGAGACCAACCTGGTAAAAAGGGATGAGCTTATAAAATCAATCAAAGCTGACGAAAATGATCTAGAAGAAAGTCTTTCTACAAAGAAAAGCCTTGAGGAAGAAATTAAAAACATTGATGAAAAAATGGAAGAAAGGTCCAAAGTCCTTACAGACCTACTTGACCAGAGGAAGGACCTTATCTCTAGGCAGAAGGAATCTGTAAGTAGTTTAGATAGCTTTAGGAACGACTACTATAAGATAAAGTCCCAAAGGGATGTTCTTTATTCAATCTATACCTCTTATGAGGGCTACTACAAGCCTATCCAAAGGCTTTTACAGGCAAAGGACAAAAACCCGGAAATAAGGGATAGGATAGTCGGCGTCCTAGCCGACTTAATCGAAGTAGAAAAAAGCTATAAGCAGGCTATTGATGTCTGCCTAGGACCAGCCCTACAAAATATAGTCGTAGAGGATGAACAGGATGCAAAATACTTAATCGACTACATTAAAAGGAAGAAGTTTGGTAGGATAACCTTCCTGCCCATTTCAAAGATTAAGGGGACTGATAGTAAGGTAAGTCACCCCCTTGTAATTGATAGCCTTAATCATTTAATTAAGTATGATGATAAGATATCTTCCATTATCAACCACTTCCTGTCGAGGACCCTCTTAGTAGCTAATATGGATGATGCCATTAAAGTATCCAATGAATTGAGAGGCTTTAGGTTGGTTACCCTAGATGGGGAAATAATCAATTCCTGGGGATCCATGGTAGGTGGAGACTTCTATAAAAAGGATAGTAATTCTCTTTTAAATAGGCAAAAGGAATTAAAAGACCTTAAATCAAAGCTATCAACTCTTGCAGAAGATGGACATAAAACAAAGTCCATGTTGGAGGAAATTGAAAGATCCCTAGAATATATAAATACGGAATTAAATGAGATAGACATTGAGAACAATAAGCTATCCACTAATAGGGCCAGCCTTAACTCTAGAATTAAAGAGCTAAATATAAGGATTAATTTCATCCAGGAGAGGATTGAAGATAATAGCAGGCAAATTAAGCTCATGACCCTGGATAAGGATGACTTAGATTATTCAATAATTACAGACCTTGAAAAAGACAGGGATGGACTTCTAGAAAAGGTAGACAGAGAAGATAAGGACTTGAAAAATCTTCAAGATATGATTCAGGACAAGGATAAGGACTTGATAAGGTATGAGGCTGAGTTCAAATCCCTGGTTGATGAAATCCAGAGATTAGAAGATAGCCAAGAAGATTTAAGCTATAGCCTTGACCAGCTAATAGCCCTTAATAGGAGGGATCAAGATCTCGATAAGACAAGGAAGGAAGAAATCAGGGAGGCTAGTAAAGCCATTGAAAGATTGCAGCTAGAGATCGAAAAGTCAAATGATAGGAAAGAAAAAAACAAGCTAGTCCTGGAAGAAGAAATAAAAGATCATAGGGACCTGGTACAAAAGGTAAAGGATGATAATATTAGGCTTGACCAGCTAAAAGACCAGCTTCAAGAACTTGATAAAAGGCTTTTTCAAGATGGGATTAAGCTAGACAACCTTATAAAAAAGAGGGAAGAAGCCATCCAAAACTATATGGACACCTATGATACCGAATTTGATATACTAGAGATGAAGCTAGCAAACCTTGAGCCTATCAAGGTAAGCAAGAAGGATGTCTTAACTGTAAAAAACAAACTTTCAAAGATAGGTTTTTTCAACTTTGCAAGCATTGAAGAATACAATGTAGAAAAAGAGAATCTGGATTTTATCCAGGCTCAATTTGATGACCTAGTTCAAACTAAGGAAGATATCCTTAAGATGATTAAAAAGCTTGAGTCCGATATGACCAGGATTTTTAATGAAAGTTTCAAAAAGATCGACGAAAAATTCAAAGAGGTCTTTCAAGTTCTCTTTGATGGTGGAGAGGCACAGCTTCTCCTTGATGGACCAGATGTCTTGACAGCGGGAATAGAAATAATTGCTAGGCCACCAGGTAAGAAGCTAAAAAATATTGGACTTCTTTCTGGTGGAGAAAAAGCTTTAACAGCTGTTGCCCTATTAATTGCAATATTTGAAATCAATCCGGCTCCATTTTGTCTATTAGATGAGATTGACGCAGCTCTTGATGAGGCTAATATCAAGAGATATATAGACTATCTAAAGACAATTAGTGACAAGACACAATTTATAATAATCACCCATAGGAAGGTGACCATGGAAAGGGCAGAAATCCTTTATGGAGTTACTATGGAGGAAAAGGGAGTATCGAAAGTTATAACCTTAGCTTTAGATGAATATAGGGGGAATAATGTTTAAGAAATTATTTGACAAGAAGAACAAGAAAAAAGTGGAAGAAAAGCTTCAAGAAGGCCTTGATAAAGCCAAGGAAGTCAAAGATGAGATAAAAGAAGAAGTAAAAGAAGAAAAAAATCAACTTAAAGAAAAAGTAGATGGCATTATAGAAGAAGCAAAAGAAAAGGCTGACCAAGTCAAAGAAGATATTAAAGAAAACTTTGAAGAAGCTAAAAAAAAAATAGATGAAACAAAGGAAGACAAAAAAGAGGATATAGAAATACTTAAAGATGAAACAGAAAGAAAAGTTGAAGAGGCTAAAAACAGCCCTAGTGAACCTATCATAAAAGAAAAGGCTGAACCTAAGAAAAAAGAGGGCCTATTTCAAAGACTAAAGAGGGGGCTTACAAAGACCAGGGACAAGGTATCATCTTCTATTGATAACCTTCTTAAGGGTAAGGCAAAAATTGATGACGACCTTTATGATGAGTTGGAGGAAATCCTAATTTCAGCTGATATCGGGGTTGAAACAACAATCTCTATAATCGATGAGCTTAGGGACTATATTGAAGAAAACCACATCAGGGAGGTCCCTGCAATCAAGGAAATCCTTGTAAGGATAATGAAAGAAAAGCTTATTTCCAACAATACTAATAATGACCTTAATTTCGAAGATGGAAAGCCTTTAGTAATCCTTGTTATCGGAGTTAATGGGGTTGGTAAGACTACCACAATAGGTAAGCTTGCTTACAATATAAAGAACGAAGGAAAGACTGTTACCCTGGCAGCAGCAGACACCTTTAGGGCGGCAGCCATAGAGCAATTAACCGAATGGGCTAATAGGGCTGGAGTTGATATCGTTAGCCACCAGGAGGGGGCAGACCCTGCCTCTGTTGTCTTTGATGCCATAGCCTCCCATAAGTCTAATAAGAGGGATTGCCTGATAATTGATACTGCTGGTAGGCTTCACAACAAGAAAAACTTAATGAATGAGCTAGAAAAGATAAATAGGATAATCGACAACAAGTATCCAGAAGCATCCAGAGAGACTCTACTTGTCTTAGATGCTACGACTGGGCAAAATGCAATTTATCAGGCTAAGGAATTTAACAAGGTTACCAATATTTCAGGCCTAGTTCTTACCAAGATGGATGGAACAGCAAAGGGCGGGGTGGTATTTCCCCTACAAGTCGAACATTCAATCCCTGTTAAATACATTGGAATCGGCGAAGGAATAGATAATTTAGAGAAATTTAACCCGGAAGAATTTGTTGATGCAATGTTTTAAAAAACCGTTGACAAATCCTGTAAATAATAGTAATATATCCTATGTCAATGAAAAAGGTTGACAGGTGGTAAAGCATGGAGAAAATGATACAAATTGGTATTTTATACCAATACTATAAAGATTTGCTAAGCGACAAACAATCAGAAGCTATAGAGCAATACTACCTAGAGGACTTATCCTTGACCGAGATAGCTGAGCTTGAAGGAGTTTCAAAGCAGGCTATTTCAACAAATATCAAGAGGGCTGAAAGGCTCCTCCTTGACTATGAGGATAAGCTAGGGCTATACAAGAGAAATAAGGAGCTTGTTGGCGAGCTTGATAAGCTCAAGGACCTCCTTATAGACCACACGAATGAAGAGGGTAGGGACCTCCTTATAAAGCAGGTTGACCTACTGATATCAAAATTGAATTAGGATGTGAAATATGTTTGGAAATTTAGCTGATAGGCTACAAGATCTTATGTCAAATCTTCGTGGCAAGGGGAAGTTATCTGAAAAAGATATCGACCAGGCCATGAGAGAGATTAGGCTTGCTTTACTTGAGGCTGACGTCAATTACAAGGTAGTAAAAGACTTTGTGAAGAGCGTAAAGACAAGATCTCTTGGAGCTGAGGTAATGGAGAGCTTGACACCTGGACAGATGGTGGTAAAGATAGTCAACGAAGAGTTGATTAACCTTATGAAGGATGATGACCAAAAAATCAAAATCTCATCCAAGCCCCCAACCGTAATAATGATGTGCGGTCTCCAAGGGGCAGGTAAGACTACCCACACCGGAAAGCTTGCCCTTCACCTTAAGAAGCAGAACAAGAGACCCTTGTTGGTTGCAGCAGACATCTACAGGCCAGCCGCCATCGACCAACTTAAGGTAGTTGGAGAAAAGGTAGCTGTCCCAGTATTTGAAAGAGGTAAGATCAACCCAGTAGAGATAGCCAGAGAAGCAATCGAATATGCTCAAGACAACAACCACGATATCGTCCTAATTGATACGGCTGGACGTCTTCATATAGACGAAGAGCTTATGGACGAGCTTAAGAATATTAAGGAAGCCATAGACGTAACCGAGACCTTCCTGGTAGTTGACGCCATGACGGGCCAAGATGCCGTCAATGTTGCCAAGACTTTCAATGAGAGTCTTGGAATAACAGGTATTATATTGAGTAAGCTGGATGGTGATGCCAGAGGGGGTGCAGCCCTTTCAATCAGAAGCGTTACTCAAAAGCCGATAAAGTTCATAGGTGTTGGCGAAAAGATGGAAGACCTAGAAGCCTTTCACCCAGATAGGGTGGCGTCAAGGATTCTGGGTATGGGGGATGTTTTAAGCCTTATAGAAAAGGCTGAGCAAAACCTTGATATGAAAAAGGCCAAGGAGCTGGAGAAAAAGCTTAGGGAACAAAGCTTTGACCTTACCGACTTCTTAGACCAGATTCAACAGGTTAGGAATATGGGACCCCTGGAAGACCTACTTAAGATGATTCCGGGCGTTAGTAATAAGGCCCTAAAGGGATTTAACTTTGACGAAAAGCAGGTTGACAAGATTGAAGCTATCATCAAGTCAATGACGGTAGAAGAAAGGTCTAAGCCAGAAATCATCAATAGTTCTAGACGCCAGAGGATAGCCAACGGGTCAGGAACAACGGTTGTAGATGTAAATAAGTTATTAAAGCAGTTTAAGGATACAAAGAAACTCATGAAGCAAATGAGCGGATTTGATAAAAATAAAATGTCGAGGGGTAGGTTTAGATTACCCTTTTAAGCAAAATGGAGGAAAATTATGGCAGTAAAAATTAGAATGAAGAGAATCGGTAGCAAGAAAAAACCTTTTTACAGGATCGTAGTAGCAGACTCAAGGTCTCCTAGAGATGGAAGGTTCATCGAAGAAATAGGATACTACAATCCGGTATCTGAACCAAAGCAATTCAAGGTAGACTCTGAAAAGGCTACAAAGTGGATAGGCAATGGAGCAAAGCCAACTGAAACAGTTTCTAAGTTATTTAAGGCATACAATGTTCTTGAAGCAAAAGAAGAAGTTCAAGTAGAAGAAGTGGAAGGCTAAGATGAAGGACATAGTTGAATATGTAGCTAAACGCCTTGTAAACAATCCTCAAGACATCTCCATAGAAGAAAAGGAAGATGGGGGAGTTGTCGACATAAAGTTGATAGTTAACTCTGAGGATATGGGCAAAATCATAGGCAAGCAAGGAAGAATAGCTAATTCAATAAGATCTATTCTAAAGGCTTGTGCGATAAAAGAACAAAAAAAGGTAAATCTTGAAATAGATTCTAAATAGCATGAAAAAAATAATTGTAGGTAAGATAATAAACACCCACGGGATAAGAGGGGAGTTAAAGGTCCAAAGGACTAACAATGAACCCTTTGATAGACAAATTGACTACTATATAGGCGACCTAGACAATCCCTTTGAGATAACAAAGGCTAGGATTGATGGACAAATCGCCTATATTAAGCTAAAAGATTACGACAACATTAATGATGTCTTGGTTTTTAAGAATAAACTTATCTATGTATCAGAGGCTGACCTTTATGACCTGGACCAGGATGAATTTTACATCAAGGACCTTATTGGCCTTGAAGTTATTGGCATCCAAGGGGAAAAAATAGGCTATATCAAGGATGTATTGACCTATGCAGCCAACGATATCTATCTACTGGAGTGCCAAGATGGGGAAAAGCTAGTACCTGCAGTTAAGGAATTTATCAAAAAGGTAGACCTAGAATCTGGACAAGTGATAATCGACTTGATTGAAGGCATGTAATATGAATATCAATGTACTAACCCTATTTCCCGAGGCCTTTGACTTTATAAAGGACTATGGGGTCATAGGTAAGGCTATAGACAAGGGCCTACTAAAAGTTAACTATATTAATATCAGGGATTTCAGCAAGGACAAGCATAAGAGGGTTGACGATGAAATCTACGGGGGAGAAGCAGGTATGCTAATGACCATGCAACCTGTAGTAGATGCGATCAATAGCGTCAAAAATGACAATTCTCTGGTTGTTTTCCTAAGTCCCCAGGGTAGAAACTACAGTCAGTCCATAGCCAAGGATTTGGCTAGCTATGAGGACATAATCCTGCTTTGTGGCCACTATGAGGGTATCGATTCAAGGGTTATAGATAACTTCGTAGACATGGAGATATCCATAGGAGACTACGTCCTAACTGGAGGAGAAATTCCCGCCATGGTTGTTATAGATTCAATAGGAAGGCTAGTTGATGGGGTCCTAGGCAACAGCGATTCATATAAGACAGATTCCCACTATGACCTCTTGCTACAGCATAAGAATTATACTAGACCAAGAGAGTATATGGGCTACAAGGTCCCAGAAATCCTATTTTCTGGTAATCATGCGAAAATAGATGAGTGGAAGAGACAATCCGCAATAGAGAATACAAAGAACAAAAGACCGGATTTATACGAGAAGTATTTAAAGTCCTTAGATAAATAATTCAGGAGGAAAAAATGGATATAATCAAACAAATTGAAAAAGATGAACTTAAAAGTGAATTAACAGCTTTTAATGTAGGGGACACTGTAAAGGTTCACTACAGGATAAAGGAAGGTAACAGGGAAAGAATCCAAATCTTCGAAGGAACTGTTATCAAGAAGCAAGGAGCTAGCAATAGAGAAGCCTTCACTGTAAGAAGACTAAGCTATGGTGTAGGAGTTGAAAGAACCTTCCTTGTACACTCTCCAAGAGTTGAAAAAATAGAAGTAACTAAGCAAGGTAAGGTAAGAAGAGCTAAGCTATTCTACTTAAGAGGCCGTGTAGGTAAGGCTGCTAAGGTTAAGGAAAAAACTCAATACTAAGATAAGGCCATTAACGGCTCTTAATTGGTAATAATCCCTTAAGTAATCGGTATGAAGGAAGATCCTTTATGCCGATTTTGTGCTTTTAGGCTAGTAATACAATTTGATGCTGGCTTAGAAAGCATATATATTACAAGCCTTATTTGCAATTTATTATATGAGACACAAAGAAAGGAAACTTTTATGAACCATAAGTCTACAATTGACATAGAAAGTGACAGACTCCTATTAAGGAGGTTTAGACCTGAAGATATTCCTCTAGTTTTTGAAAACTGGACAAGTGATGGTGAGGTTACCAAGTACTTGACCTGGCCTAGCCACATGGACCTATCTGTAACTGAAACTGTAGTAGGGGACTGGATAAAAAACTATTCTGACCCCTCCTTCTACCAGTGGGCAATAGTCCTTAAAGACTTAGGAGAACCTATCGGGTCTATCACTGTAGTAGATTCTGACGAAGAAGTAGAAAGCCTGGAGATTGGATACTGCCTGGGGAGAAAATGGTGGAATATGGGCTATACTAGTGAGGCCTTTAAGGCTATAATCCCTTTCCTATTTGAAGAGGTTAAAGCTAAAAAGCTCTTGGCCAAGCATATACCTGAAAATCCAGGCTCTGGTAGGGTAATGGAACATGTAGGGATGAAAAAAGAAGGTCAGCTAAGAAGGGTCCACAAGACTAACTTGGGTATATGTGACCTTATTTACTATGGTCTACTGGCTGAGGAATATTTTGCAAAGAAATAGCACAAGATAATAATATGTAACCCCATATCAAGTCTAGATAATCTTTTTTTCCGTAATTAGACATTTTAACAGTTATTTCTGCTAGACCTAGTAAACAGTCTGACTAGGATATATTTTTTAGTGAGTAGCTTTTGGGTATCATATAAACCAGGAGGATAGTATGAAAAGAATTAAAGAATTGAAATTGACAATGTTACTTGTAGCTGGGATCCTGGTATTATCAGGATGTGCCAAGGGCAATACAGACCAAGCTACTACAGGTAAAGAAAATATAACTGAAGCAAA
>CAYFSL010000002.1:29676-89005 GCA_964345835.1 uncultured Peptoniphilaceae bacterium | reverse complement strand
ACCATTGTCAATATACAACTGCGATCACCACGCACAGATTCGATGCAATCCATCTTCCTTTAAGTTCAAACCAAAAGAGGAATGGGGAAGAGTTAAGAATAATCATGAAGCTATTATATCTAAAGAAGACTTCGAAAAAGTTCAAAAGATTAAGGAGAAGAATCTATTTATGAAAGGTAAAAACACCGATTATGAATGGAGGAAAAAATCTCCACTGCAAGGTTTTGCAAAATGTCCAACTTGTAATCACATTTTAGGGTGTATTCAATCTAAACACAAAAGACCTGATGGAAGTCTTAGAGTACACACATATTTTACTTGTAGGATATGTAAGTGTAATAATGTAAAACACAAGAACTCAAGAGCAGGAAGCCTTGAAGAGCAAGTGTTTGAAGCAATAAAAGAAAAAATACAAAAAGCAAAAGAAGAAAAAGAAGTAATAGACAACACTAAACTTACCAGAGAATTGATGGAAAAATATATAGACTCAGTATTCTGTGAAGGAAATGAAGTGTTGAACATAATATGGAAGTAGCAAAGGGAGTGAGCAATCACTCTCTTTTAAATTACATAACTATAACCCCTTTTTTGTCATAAGCTTGACATTTTCCTGAATAACAAGTATATTATATTTTATAATTCTAAGACTAAGAGAGTAGCTTTTATGAGGTCTAAAGAGAGGTCCATTAGCTGGGAAGGGCTGGCGGAATAAAGGTGAAAATCACTTATGAGAAGGCTTTCTGAATTAGATTAGGAAGGCCCGCTAGGCGGCGTTATGCCATGAGTGGCTATGTATTTATTTTTATATTTATATAGCAATTTGGGTGGAACCACGGAATTATTCGTCCCTTGCTTTGCAAGGGACTATTTTTTTACAAAAATTTGGATTTTGGAGGGATTAGATGAAGTTTGAAGATTTATCAAAAGGATCTGTCAAAGAGCGTGAGACCAGTACGAGCAAGTATTGGAAAAAAATGGACTTGCTAAAAAGGTCTGTAGAAGACAGGAAGGATGGTCCTAGTTATAAGTTTTATGATGGACCGCCAACAGCAAATGGTAAGCCAGGAATTCACCACGTCGTATCGAGAACCTTAAAAGATATGACTGTCAGGTATAAGACCATGAGGGGCTTTCATGTGGCAAGAAAGGCTGGATGGGATACCCATGGGCTTCCAGTTGAAATTGAGGCTGAAAAAAAACTTGGATTAAAGAGTAAAAAAGAGATTGAAGACTACGGGGTTGAGAAATTCAACAAGGTATGTAAGGAGTCAGTATTTACCTATAGTGGCATGTGGAAAGATATGAGTGACAGGATGGCCTTTCTAGCTGACATGGACGACCCTTATATCACCTTAGATAACGACTATATTGAAACTGTATGGCACCTTCTAGACCACTTTTATAAAGATGGCTTGGTTTATGAAGGGGCAAAAATCCTTCCTTACTGTCCAAGATGTGGGACTGGACTTGCTTCCCACGAGGTTGCCCAAGGCTATAAGAATATCAAGACAACGACAGCCACAGTTGGCTTTAAGCTTAAGGATAAGGACGAATATTTCCTAGCCTGGACTACAACCCCATGGACCCTAGCGTCAAACGTTGCCCTTACTGTCAACCCTGATGTTGACTATGTAAGAGTAGAGTTTAAGGACGAGATTTATTATTGTGCTAAGGCTCTAGCGGACAAGATATTTGGAGAGGGAGAGTACAAGGTTTTAGATGAGATGAAGGGTAAGGATTTAGAGTATGTAGAGTATGACCAGCTCCTTCCATTTATTAAGCCTAGTAAAAAAGCCTTCTTTGTAACTTGTGCTGACTATGTAACAGTTGATGATGGTACGGGGATTGTCCATACAGCACCAGCCTTTGGTGAGGACGACTATCAGACTGGAAGAAGGTACGACCTACCACTAATAAACCCTGTTGATGAGGAAGGTAAATATATCGATACCCCTTGGAAGGGGATGAGGGTTATGGATGCTGACCCAGAAGTTCTTAAGTATTTGAGGGATGAAGGTCTCCTATTTTCCAAACAAAAGATGGAACATAACTACCCTCACTGTTGGAGGTGTGGAACCCCACTTATCTACTATTCAAAGCCATCATGGTATATAGAAGTTACCAAGAAAAAAGACCTACTAATTAAGAACAATAATAGCGTTAATTGGTACCCAGATTATGTCGGAGAAAAGAGATTTGGAAATTGGCTAGAAAACCTAAACGACTGGGCCATTTCTAGGTCAAGATACTGGGGGACTCCTCTTCCTATCTGGAAATGTGACGACTGTGGCCATACGACTTCAGTTGGATCAAGGAAGGAATTAGTTGAAAGGGCTATTGAAGATATAGATGAAAGCATAGACTTGCATAGGCCATATGTAGACGAGGTCCACCTAACCTGTGAAGATTGTGGTGGCAGGATGACAAGAGAAAAGGATGTTATGGACGTGTGGTTTGACTCAGGTGCCATGCCATTTGCCCAACACCATTATCCATTTGAAAATGCAGACCATTTTGAGGAGGAATTATTCCCAGCCGATTTCATTTGTGAAGGGATAGACCAGACCAGGGGATGGTTCTACACCCTAATGGCTATATCAACCCTTTATAAGGGGGTATCGCCCTACAAAAATGTCTTGGTTAATGACCTGGTATTAGATAAGGATGGGCACAAGATGTCTAAGTCAAAGGGCAACACTGTTGACCCATTTGAAGTATTTGACAAATATGGGGCAGATGTTGTGAGATTCTATTCAATTTTTGTATCTCCTCCATGGTTACCAACAAGATTTGACGAAGCGGGCTTAAAAGAAGTAGAAACAAAGCTATTTAGGACCTACAAGAACATTTATTCATTCTTTGCCCTATATGCAAGGACTGACGATATAGATCCTACTCAATTTTTCGTAGACTATGAAAAAAGACCTTTAATCGATAGGTGGCTACTGTCAAAATACAACTCTCTAATTAAGTTATATGACAGGGAAATGGATGTCTTCCAATACACCAGGGCAGCTAGAGCCATATCAGACTTTTTAATAGAAGATTTCTCCAACTGGTATATCAGGAGAAATAGGAGGAGGTTCTGGTCACAAGAAATTACAGACGATAAGAAAGCTGTATACAACACAACCTATGAAGTTCTAGTTGGAGTAACAAAGATGCTTGCCCCAATGATTCCTTTCATTACTGAGGAAATCTATGATAAGTTAACTGGCGAAGAATCAGTTCACTTGGCTCTTCTTCCAGAGCTTGACGAGGGATTGATTGATTTAGCTTTAGAAGAAAAGATGGACCTAATCAGACAAGTTGTAACCCTGGGTAGGGCTGGAAGGGAAGATGCCAAGATAAAGGTAAGGCAACCTCTTAAGGAAATCCTATTAGACAAGAAGCTTGAAGAAAAGATTGGGAACCTTACAGGCCTAATTATGGAAGAGTTAAATGTCAAGGAAGTAGTATTTTCTGACGACCTATCAACCTATATGAATTACCAATTAAAGCCAGACTTTAAAGTGGCTGGTAGAATCTTAGGTAAACATATCAAGTCCTTCCAAAGATATTTAATGGACGTAGACGCTAAGAGCTTTGTCGAAGATCTTAATAAGGGACCAGTAGATTTAGAGCTTGATGGGGAGAAAGTAGAAATCCTTAAGGAATACGTTGAAATTAAGATAAGTGGCAAGGAAGGCTTCGATATAAATATGCAAGACAATGTCTTTGTCATCATTGATACTGAGCTAAATGAAGACTTAATCCAAGAAGGATACATGAGGGAATTTATTTCTAAGGTTCAACAACTAAGGAAGTCAAGCGATTTTGAAGTAACTGATGAAATCAAGATAAAATATGCATCAGACGATGAGCTTGCCCTTGCTTTAGAAAAGTACAAAGATGAAATTATGGCTGAAACCCTTGCAAAAGTTTTAGAAAGAAGTGACCTAGAAGGGGAAGTTATTAACCTTAATGACAAGGAAGTTGTCATAGAAGTTAAGCTTGCTTAATATTTGGGAAAATCCAGCCTACTTTATGATATAATCAGATTATTAGAAGCGATGGGAAGTCCTTGTAATAAGGAATATATTACAAGACTTATGATACTTATAGAAGGGAAATGATATGGGCGTAACAGAATCAGAAGAAAATTACCTAGAAGCCATCCTGATGATCAGTGAGAAAAAATCTAGGGTCAAGGCTGTAGACATAGCCAGAAAGTTAGACTTTACCAAGGCTAGTGTTAGTTATGCAGTAAAAAACCTCCAGGAAAAGGGGTTTATTGAAGTGCTGGATACAAATGATATAGTTCTTACCGAAGAGGGAAGGGCTATTGCTAGCGAAATCTATGAGAGACACAAGGTTGTTGCCAGGGTTCTTATGCACCTGGGGGTCGATGAAGACACCGCCTATAAGGACTCTTGCGAGATAGAACATAGAATATCAAGGCAAACCTTTGAAGCGGTTAAGAAAATAGCCAAAGATAGGAATATTATATAATTGAATAACTGAGGGGGTAAATTCAAGTGCTTTTAGAATTTATCCCTTCATTAATGGGTTGACTTTGGTGGTTAAAAACTTTTCAAAGCAGCTGGTAAAAGAATCTAGCTGGTTAAAAGCTAGGTTCTTTATTATTATAGGAATAATATTTAATGCTAAATGGGAGGGCGAAATGCTAAAGGATATTGAAATCGCACAGTCTACGGAATTGGAGAAGATAGTTGAGCTTGCAAAAGACTATGGATTGACAGAAGATGACCTTGAACTTTATGGTAAGTATAAGGCCAAGGTGAGTTTAGAAAGCTTTGAGAAACTGGAAAGAAAGGGAAAGCTAATCCTTGTTACAGCCATGTCCCCTACCCCAGCTGGAGAAGGGAAGACAACGGTCAATATAGGCCTATCTCAGGGGCTTAATAAATTAGGATATAGAGCGGTTTCAGCCTTAAGGGAACCATCTCTAGGACCTAGCTTTGGTTTGAAGGGGGGAGCTTGTGGGGGAGGCTACTCACAAATTCTTCCTATGGAAGATATAAACCTGCATTTTACTGGGGATTTTCATGCTATTACCTATGCAAACAATCTGATAGCGGCAATGCTTGACAACCATTTGCAACAGGGCAATGAATTAAATATCAACCCGAAGACTATCCTTTGGAAGAGGGCCTTGGACTTAAATGATAGAGCCTTGAGGAATATAGTTATCGGCCTGGGTAAAAACACCGATGGGGTTGTCAGAAGCGATGGTTTTAATATAACCGTTGCATCAGAAATTATGGCTATCCTTTGCCTAAGCAAGGACCTAGACGACCTAAAAGAGAGGATTGGAAACATCCTTTTAGCTTATAGCTATGATAAAAAACCTATCTTTGTTAGGGATATCAAAGCCCAAGAGGCTGCCAGTTTACTTTTAAAGGATGCCATCAAGCCCAACCTAGTTCAGACGACAGAAAATACCCTTGCAGTTGTCCATGGCGGGCCTTTTGCAAACATTGCCCACGGGTGTAATTCTATAAATGCGACGGATTTAGCTTTAAAAATTTCAGACTATACTGTTACTGAAGCGGGTTTTGGAGCTGACTTGGGGGCTGAAAAGTTCTTTGATATTAAGTGTAGACTTTCAGGCTTAGATCCTGATGCGGTTGTATTAGTTGTTACAGTAAGGGCTATGAAGTACAATGGTGGGGTTTTAAAAGAGGACCTTGATAAAGAGAATCTTGAGGCGGTCAAAGAGGGGTTTGCAAATGTTAAAAGGCATATAGATAACCTTAAGAAGTTTGGAAAGCCTATAGTGGTTGCAATTAACCATTTTCCGTCTGATACAGATAAGGAATTGGACCTGGTAAAAGACCTGGTTATTGGTGAAGGCCTTGAAGTGGAAATCTCAAGGGGATTTGCTCAAGGGGGACAGGGTTGTGTAGAGTTAGCGGAAAAGTTGGTAGAGGCCTGCTCCAAGGATAGTGACCTTAAGCTTGTTTACGAAGATGGAGATGATATAAGGACTAAAATAGATAAGGTCTGCAAGGAAATATATAGGGCTAAATCGGTCAACTATTCAAAGAAAGCCTTAAATAAATTGAAGGAAATTGATAGGCTTGGCTATAACCATTTTCCTATTTGTATGGCTAAGACTCAATATTCATTTACGGACGACCCTAAAAGGATCAATGCTCCTGAAGACTTTGATATAGATATAAGCGAGATAAGGATAAATGCTGGGGCCGGTTTTATTGTATGTCTAACTGGGGATATAATGACCATGCCTGGGCTACCAAAAGTGCCAGCGGCTGAAAAGATAAGGGTCTTTAAGGATGGAAGGATAGAAGGTTTATTCTAGTAAATCTATCCAGGCTGGGGTTTTACCTGGCTTGGATTGGCTTCCTTAATTGGTTATTAAGCCAGTCTTTACTAGCTTTTTGTTGAAGAATAGTCAATTAAAGGGTAAAATATGCTTTAGGAAGAAGGATTAGATGAGAAATATTGTATTGATTTCACAGGTTGCCATTACTATGCTATCACCGATTTTTGTCGGTTTATTTATCGGTGGTCTGCTTGATAAATGGCTAAAACTAAATGGCGTATTTACAATTATTCTGCTTCTTCTTGGGGTTGTCAGCGGATTTGTATCTACATATAAGCTGATAAAACAAATGAATCAGACTGAAAATGATGATAATTTTGAAGGTACCATGAGAAAAAAGGACGGAAAGGCCAACGATGAATAATACAGAAAAATACATGGCGCAGGTTGTAAAAGTCAGCCTTTGTCTAGTTATTGTAGAATCCATCCTAATTTTCCTTTTAATGGGAGAAGAGGCTAGTCATTATTTCTTCGGCCTGGTATTTGGATATTTTTTCAACCTAATTTTTTTTAGGCTGATGTATCTAAATGCTAAAAGGGTAGTTGAAATGCAAGAAAAGAAGGCAAAGAGGTATATGGTTTTTAACTATTTTATGAGATATATTCTCACAGGTTTTATTCTTTTTATAGCAGCCAAGTACCCCCAAATGAGTCTATATACCTGTTTCTTGGGCTTGCTGACCATAAAGTTAAGCGTGTATATTGACCACATAATAAGACAAAGGAAGTCTGGTTTAAAGGAAGAAATTAAAAGAAAGGAGTAAATATGAATATTAGTCTTGTCTTTACACTTAATGGTGTAGAGCATACTATAGGTCCGACAATTATTAACTCTTTATTAATAACATTATTCTTATGCATAGCTTGTATTGTTGTTGGTAATAAGGTTAAAAAGGCCGACTACAAGGCTAAGCCGCAGGGAATCGTCCACATAGCGGAGATTTTTGTTGAAAAGGTCCAAGGCCTTACAAATTCGACCATGGGCGAAGCGAATTGGAGATTTGCCCCCTATATGGCAACCTTGGCCCTTTACCTGATTTTTGCCAACCTTATAGGGTTGATAGGCTTACAGCCACCGACATCGGATTACAATGTGCCATTTACCTTGGCCCTTGTGACCTTTGTCCTTATCCATTTTAACAGTATTAAATACAACGGTATTAAGGGTTATGTTAAAGGGTATTTTGAACCCATGGCTTTCCTATTTCCCATAAATTTATTGGGTGAGATAGCCACACCTATATCAATGTCATTCCGTCTACTAGGTAATATCCTTAGTGGTACGATAATAATGAGCTTGATATATTCTGCCTTTGGAGGGCTTGCAAATATTATTGCACCATTTATTACACCAGCCTTTCACGCTTACTTTGACGTGTTCTCAGGTGTCTTGCAAACATTTATATTTGTAATGCTTTCCATGGTTAACATTAAGAATGCAATTGGAGATAGACCAGTAATTAAAGAAACAAAATAGGAGGAGAAAATGAACGGAATCAGTAATGAAGCTTTTGTATTAGGTATGTCAGCACTAGGAGCAGGTGTAGCCATGATAGCAGGTATTGGACCTGGTATTGGTCAAGGTTATGCAGCAGGTAAAGCGGTTGAAGCAGTAGCAAGACAACCGGAAGCAAAGGGAGATATCACTTCTATGCTATTGATGGGTGCCGCAGTTGCAGAAACTACAGGTATCTATGGACTAGTTATAGCAATCATTCTATTATTTGTTAGACCATTGATGGGAGCACTTTAATACAGTTAAAGAAGGAGGGCTATTATGCCACAAATCATAATTATTCCCAACTTTCTTTCAACTGCTATACAATTGGTTGCCCTATTAATCTTATTTTTTGTTCTTAGGCATTTCCTATGGAAGCCTGTTACAGAATTTCTAAAGAAAAGGCAGGACTATGTCATGCAAAATATGGCTGACAGTGAAAAGGCCAAGGAAGAATCTGACAAGCTTAAGAAGGAATATGAAGATAAATTGGACTCTGCTAAGCAAGAAGCTAGTGAAATTATCTCATCTGCAAGAGCCTATTCTGAAGACTTGAAGGCTAAGGCTATTAGAGAGTCAAAAGAAGAGGCTAAAAAGGAATATGAAAAGGGGATTAAGGACCTAGAGCTTGAAAGGCAAAAGGTCTTGACCTCAGTGAATGATGATATAGTTGATATGGCCATTCTTTCAGCCCAAAAGATATTGAAGGAAGAGGCCAACCAAGATGTTGATAGGAAGATGGTTGAGAGCTTTTTAGCAGATTTAGGTGAAGCTCATGAATAGCATGATTTATCAAGTCTATTCTGAAGCCCTATTTAAACTGGGCGTGGATAAAAATCTATTATCAACCTATAAGAAGGATTTGCGACTTGTAAAAGATACAATTAAATCTAATGATGGTTTGAGAAGCTTATTGACTAATCCTAGGGTTGAAAAAGAAGATAAAAAAGAGATTGTAAGCTCAGTGTTCGAGGGAATCGAAAGAGATTCATTGAATTTTATAAAAGTTTTAATAGATAAACAAAGGCTAGACTATTTTGATGGAATTCTTGATAGTTTTGTTTCCATGTGTAACGATCAAGAGGGGGTAGCTGAAGCCACTATAACAAGTGCAAGACCCCTAGACAAGGAAGATCTTGAAGCGATAAAAGTCGGCCTTTCAAAGAAATTAGGTAAAAAGATAGAGCTAAAGGAGTTGTTAGACCCCGACCTTATAGGAGGATTCTCTGTAAGAGTGGGAGGTCAGATGATCGACAACAGTATTAAAGAGAGGTTATTGAACCTAGAAAGCTCGCTAAAGGAAAAGAGGTGAGTCATGAACTTAAAACCAGAAGAAATTAGTTCAATCATTAAAAATATGATTGAAAAATATGATACAAAAAGTGAATTTGTTGAAGTTGGCTCAATCATCGAAGTAGGAGATGGAATCTCAAGAGTGTATGGCCTTGAAAATTGCATGGCAGGTGAGCTTTTGGAATTTGAAGGTGGGGTCTATGGGATGGCCCTTAACCTCGAAGAAAATAATATTGGGGCTGTATTACTTGGAGATGATAGCAACCTAAAGGAAGGTACTACCGTTAAGAGGACGGGAAGGATAGCCCAAGTTCCAGTGGGACAGGCTATGGTAGGAAGGGTTGTAAATGCCCTAGGCCAACCTATAGATGGCAAGGGACCAATAGATACAGATAAGTTTAGAACAATTGAAGCAGAGGCTCCTCAAGTAATTGAAAGACAATCTGTAAATGAGCCTTTACAAACAGGTATAAAGGCTATCGACTCAATTATCCCTATAGGAAAGGGACAAAGGGAGTTGATCATAGGGGATAGACAGACAGGTAAGACTACCATAGCTATAGATACAATTCTTAACCAAAAGGGACAAGACGTTATTTGTATTTATGTAGCTATTGGGCAAAAGGCATCAACAGTTGCTCAAATTGTCGACACCTTTGAAAAGAAGGGGGCTATGGACTATACCATAGTTGTTTCAGAAACAGCCAGTCAATTGGCTCCGCTTCAATATCTTGCTCCTTATTCTGGAGTAGCCATCGCCGAAGAATTTATGCATGAAGGTAAGGATGTCCTAATAGTTTATGATGACTTATCAAAGCATGCGGTTGCCTATAGGTCAATGTCACTACTGTTGAGGAGACCACCAGGACGTGAAGCCTATCCAGGGGACGTATTCTACCTACACTCAAGGTTACTTGAGAGGGCGGCTAAGTTAAGTGACGACCTAGGTGGAGGTTCTATAACTGCCCTACCTATTATCGAAACGTTAGCAGGAGATATTTCTGCATATATACCTACAAATGTTATTTCCATTACAGACGGACAAATCTTCCTTGAAAGTGACCTTTTCTTCTCAGGACAAAGGCCAGCTGTAAACTCAGGACTTTCTGTATCCAGGGTTGGGGGAGCTGCCCAAATGCCAGCTATGAAAAAGGTATCTGGAGGTATCAAGTTAGAGTTAGCCCAATATAGGGAATTAGTTGCTTTTTCTCAATTTGGTTCAGAGCTTGACAAGGCTACAGCTGATAAACTTCACCACGGTGAAAGGATTATGGAGATAATGAAACAGGGTCAAAACACCCCTATGAGGGTCGAAGACCAGGTAATGATTCTTTATGCAGTCACTAATAAGATGCTTGCAGATATAGAAGTTGATAGGATAAAAGATTTTGAAGTCCAATTCCTAGACTATATGAGAAATACCCATCCGCAAATTGGGGAAAAGATAGTAGAGGATAAGCAGTTCACAGACGAAATTAAAGAAGAATTAATAAAAGCTATTAATGAATTCAAAAAGACATTTGCTTAGAAAAGAGGTATGAGATGGCTCAAACCATGAAAGACATAAAAAGAAGGATCGGTAGTGTTGGTAATATTATGCAAATTACTAATGCTATGGAGCTTGTTTCATCTGCTAAGCTAAGAAAGTCAAGAAAGAGGCTAGAAATTACTAGACCCTACTATCAAACAGTCTATGAGAACATCAATGAAATCTTGGGGATGAACAAAGATAATACTTCCGTATTCTTGGAGCATAGACCAGTTAAGAAACGTGCGGTTTTAGTATTCGCCAGTGATAGGGGGCTTGCCGGAGGATATAATATCAATGTATGCAAGGAGGCTCTCAACCAGCTTGAAGAAGGGGTGGAAGTTAGCTTCTTTCCAACGGGAACAAGGGCTGTAGAGATATTGAAAAGGACTGGTAATAAAGTAGACACTAGCTTTACCTTCATCAATGAGGATCCCGTATTTGAGGATGCTATGGACCTAGGCAAGTTTGTCCTTGATAAGTTCGAAAACAAGGAATTTGATGAAGTGGTGGCTGTTTTTACTAAGTTTAATACAGTATTAAACCTTGAACCTAGCGTGATTAAGCTGCTGCCAGCAAGTAATTTCGAAAGGGGTGAAGGAGAGGTAAAGACTATAGATATTGAGTTTGAACCTTCAGCTTCAGCCGTTTTAACCCAGATGATAAGGCAGTATGTAAATGTTTCCATATATGGAGCCTTGTTGGAGTCATCAGCTAGTGAGCAGGCTTCTAGGAGGACTGCCATGGAAAATGCCACCGACAATGGACAAGAGCTTTTATCTGACTTGGAATTAGTTTATAACAGGGCAAGACAAGCGGGAATCACACAAGAAATAACTGAAATTGTAGGAGGAGCAGAAGCCCTTAAATAGCTTTTGCTTTCAAAGATAAAGGAGTATTATATGGCAAAGAAAAATGAAGGGAAAATTATTCAAGTAATCGGACCGGTTCTTGATATAAGATTTTCCACAGGACAACTACCTAATCTACTAAATGCCATTGAGATAGATAATCACGGAAAGAAGCTTGTAGCTGAAGTATCTCAACATATAGGGGATGATACGGTAAGGTGTATCTCCATGTCTTCAACAGATGGCCTAGTAAGAGGTGATAAGGCGATTGATACAGGGGCCCCAATATCTGTTCCAGTAGGTGAAAAGACCCTAGGTAGGTTGCTAAATGTTCTTGGGGAGACTATCGACAATAAGGGACAGTTAGATGGTGTTGAGAAAAATCCTATCCATAGAAGACCGCCAAAATTTGAAGACCAACAAACAGCTACAGAAATGTTTGAGACAGGAATCAAGGTTATTGACCTAATCGCCCCATATGCTAGGGGAGGTAAGATTGGTCTATTTGGTGGTGCTGGAGTAGGTAAGACAGTCCTTATACAAGAATTGATTAATAATATTGCCAAGGAACATGGGGGTCTATCGGTGTTTGCCGGAGTAGGGGAAAGAACCAGGGAAGGTAATGACCTTTACAATGAAATGATTGAATCAGGTGTAATTAATAATACCGCCCTAGTATTCGGTCAGATGAATGAGCCACCTGGAGCCAGGATGAGGGTTGCCTTGACTGGATTAACTATGGCTGAATATTTCAGGGACAAGCAAAAACAAGACGTTCTTCTATTTATAGATAATATATTTAGGTTTACCCAAGCAGGATCAGAGGTGTCGGCCCTTTTAGGTCGTATGCCTTCAGCCGTAGGTTATCAACCAACCCTGGCTACTGAAATGGGGGACCTACAAGAGAGGATTACATCAACAAAAGATGGATCTGTAACATCAGTTCAAGCGGTTTATGTACCTGCGGATGACTTGACAGACCCAGCACCAGCAACAACATTTGCCCACTTAGATGCGACGACTGTTTTATCCAGGTCTATATCTGAGTTGGGAATTTACCCAGCAGTTGACCCACTAGATTCAACTTCAAGAATATTAACTGAGGAAATAGTTGGTAAAAAACACTATGAAGTAGCAAGAAGGGTCCAAGAAACCCTACAAAAATACAAGTCTCTCCAAGATATAATAGCAATCCTGGGCATGGACGAGCTTTCTGAAGATGACAAGGTTACAGTTGCTAGGGCGAGAAGGATTCAGAGATTTTTATCTCAACCATTTAGCGTTGCTGAACAATTTACTGGCTTAGAAGGCAAGTACGTGCCGATTGAGGAAACTATTAGAGGATTTGAAGAAATACTTGATGGTAAGCATGATGACCTACCTGAATCAGCCTTTCTTTTCGTAGGAACTATCGAGGAAGCCGTAGAAAAAGCAAAACAAATGGAAGGTTAAGATTATGAATGACCTAAGACTTAAGATAGTTACTCCTAACAGGGTGTTTTTTGATGGACCTATCAAGTCTATTCTCGCAAGAGGGATTGAGGGGGATTTTTCTATTTTGAAAAACCATAGCCCCTTTGTTACTATCCTGCAAATATCTAGGATGAAGGTAAATCTTGAATCCTCTTCTAGGTATGCAGCGATAGCAGGAGGCTATATCACCGTAAGTGATAATCAAATTACCATAATGTCTGATGCTTGTGAGTGGGAAGATGAGATAGATGAACAGAGGGCTTTGGAGGCCAAAGAAAGGGCTGAAAGAAAGCTCAAAGCTTCAAAGATGAACGATGAAACCCTACAGGCGGAAGTAGCCTTAAAGAGGGCTATAAATAGACTAAATGTCAAGAGTGGAAAAAATCAATAATTGAATCAAAGTTTAAATAGCCTATTTATTAGGCTATTTTTATATTAGATGGTAATATATTGTATATAATATTTTTCGGAAAGCCTTGGATAGAGGGCTATAGGGGATAAAAGATAGAAAATAGGAAGAGTTTATATGTTAGTTGAAAAATTTTGGAGAATTAAGTATAGGAAGAAACTAGAAAAGGCTCATGGAATCAATAAAAGCTTAGAAATTAGGTACCCTTCTACTAGGACGAAGTTAAGAAACATACCTAGCTTCGATGGGGCAATTGAATTGGGCTATGTATTTACTGGGGAGAGATTGGAAGGTACTAGGGTTGGTGACTTCCTAAGGATAAGTTATAAGGGTTACTTTCTATATCTTTACTACCATAACACCCTTAAAGCTTCCGATATTGCTCCTGAGCCAATTCAGGAGTTGGGTTATGAAAATATCTCCTCGTATGTCCCTAAGGCTATCATGGTTAATTCCGTCAAAGATAGGATAGTATTGAGTTTACAAGAATACAAGGACCTTGACCACCTTATCTATGAAAAAAGGGAGGGAGACAAGGACTTTAGGTTAATTGAAAAAATTTCAACTAATAAACTTATTAAAAAAGTGGACCGTGGTAAAAATTATAGCTATATTATCCAAGCTGTTAGCAAGGATGAAAAGCTAAGGTCCAAAAAGAGTAGGACTTACAGCATATATGTACCTGAAGAAGGGATTACCAGCCTTAAAAACTTCTTAAGAATAGCCATTTCCCCTATAGGGAATACCCTTTATGTGGCAGGGGGAGGCTATGGGCTTGCAGGGGATAATATAAATGGTTATTCTAGCAAGATAGGGATAAGCCCCCAGTGGAGGTATTTCTTTGAAAGAAATATGAAAAACAACGACTTAAGCAAGTCTATGTACATGATACACTCAGGGCTGGATTGTTCTGGATATGTGGGATTTGCAATATATAATAGTTTAGAAATAGGTGATTTTAACAATAGCTACCAGGCCTACACTAATATTATCCTCAAGCACTTATATGAAAAGGGTCTAGGAAAGTACCTACCTAAGTCCAAGGTAAGAGATTATAAGGTGGGCGATATTATGGCTACTTTTAATGGGAATTATGGGCATACCTGGATAGTCTTGGGAACTTGTAATGATGGGAGTATCCTAGTGGTCCACTCTTCCCAGTCGGGGGTAAAGCTTAGCGGATCTTTAAGACCAGACCTTAAAAAGCCTAGCCAGGCTCATGAGCTTGCAGAAAAATATATGAAAAAGTATTATCCAACTTGGACAAGGTATGCAAAAAGTTTGTACATGGAGTATGATTTTGTTAATGAATCTGGTATATTAAGATGGCATGAAAACATCATGTCAGACCCTGAAGGTTATAGGAACATGAGGGTTGAACAGGTTTTAGAGGATCTTTTTGCCCAGGGAACTGATGAAATATCTTAAGGTTGAGCTTTTATGAATTATATAGATTTATTAAATGATATTGATAAAAACAAACTTAATAATATAATCTTGCTCCACGTGAGGGAAAAATATCTTTATGATATAGCATTAAATAGTATAAAGAATGACTATTTAAATAGGGATTTTGTCGGCTTAAATTTTACTAAGTTGGACTTTGAAAAGTTGGACAAGGCTAGCTTTGTGAATGCTATTGAGACTCTTCCCTTTATGGATGATAAGAAGGTTGTCTTGATTGAAGACCTGGCTTTAGAAAAAGATAGGATAAAAAAATATTCAAAGCAACTTGATATTATCGAGGAGACTTTTAGTGACTTTAACGAAAAGACCAGCCTGATCCTAACCTTTTCAGGAGACAAGGTTTTTAAGACTGGTAAATTTGCAAAAAAACTCTTAAAGATTGCAAAAACCTATGAAATTGATAGGTTAGATAGGAGACAATTCAACAATTTTATCATAAAATATTTTGCGAAAAACAAGGTAAATCTTGACCTTGCCAAGGCAGATCTCATATCTTCCAGGCTATCATACTTAGAAAAGGATTCAAGGGTTAACCTCTTTGATGTTGAAAATGAACTTAATAAACTACTAAACAATATAAAGTCTGACAAGCCCAGCCTAAAAGAGATTGAGGAAACAGTTATAGAGCATTTTCAAGACAATATATTTGCCTTTACAGATGCTCTATCAAATAAAAGAATAGATGATGCCATGACCCTCTTTTATAGAATGGATGAAGAAGATTATTACATGGCCTTTCATATGATGTTAAGGCAGGTAAAAAACTTAATCTGTATTAAAGATTGTTCAAAGAATAGGATTAATAAGTCCCAAGCTATGAAGATTTGTATGGTAGGACCCTACGAATATGATAAAAACTCTAAATTCATGAGAAATTTTACTCTTGACCAGCTTCTAGCTATCCATAGGTCATGCTTTGAAGCGGAGAAGAGGGTAAAGACTACTGGGGCTGATATAAAAGATGAATTAAGAAGGATAATAGCTAGATTTAATTTTTAAGTTAGGGGTATTTTATGAAGGATGCTTCAATAATAAAGAAAATTGACAAGATAGTTCATGGATTTGCCTTATTATTACATGAGAATAATAGGCTTCATTATTTTTTTTCTATCCTATATTTGACAATTTTCGCATTTCCCATGTCGCTAATTACATCGAGATATGGGACCTATTTAATAGTTATAATTTTACTATTTTCAATTTTAAATATAATATTTCTTTCTAAAAGATTTATAAAGAAAAGACTTGTAAAAATCTTGCTGGTAATGGGAGCCATATTTCTCATATCCATAATAGTAAATGGGGCAGGATATGTAACAGGACTTGCCTTTGGTGTATATGTAAGTGGATTTGTAAATGGAATCTTATATTTATATTATGTAGATAGGTCTAACTTTATAAAGGCCTTGGCAGACTATTCATTTGTTATGATAATGGTCAATGGAATATTGTCCCTTCTTTTTCAAAATGGTTTATACCAGGTTCCCAATGCCATTGGACAGGGGATGGACGTCCATTTCTTAGGAGTTGGCAACCAACTAAACATGTATACAATAACCTATTTTGTCATTTTGTTGCTGGCTTATAAGTTCTATAAAGAAGACCCTATACAGCTATTCATTGCAGGCCTTATGACCCTTATTTCAGCCTATTTTGCCGATAGTGCAACAGGTTATATCGGTCTTTTATTTCTAGCTTTGCTACTTGCTTGCTATTATATAGTCAAATGGTTGATGCCCTATAAGGTATTCAGGGTAAAAAGGAAGGCTTTATGGGCCTTAATCTTAGTCCTACTCGTATTAGGATTAAACTACGCCTTAACAGTCCTAAATCTACAAAAGTTTTTAGGGCCTGTCTTAGAGAGGGCCTTTGACAAGGATGCAACCTTTAGCTCAAGGACTAATATTTGGCAGGAGGCTTATAGATTGATCAAGGAGTCGCCAGTATTTGGTAGAGGATTTCCTTCCTTAAATAGCCATATTTTTATAAAAAGGGTTGGATATTGGTTTGGAGCCCACAATCTGATAATTGAGATAGGAATAATAGCTGGAATACCAGGACTTTTGGTTTTCATTTATCTCCTATATTATGAATTTAGAAGGATTTTAGAAATTAAACTTTTTGATATAATGTTTATAGTCTTAGCCTTATTTTTGACCTTCCTGCTTATGTCTGTAAGCGAGGTCTACTATATACCAATAGTGGTAGTTGTTCTACTGTTAATTGAGATATTTGAGGATTATTCAAGATTCGTTAGTAACAAGATAAGAAATGATAGAGTGCTTGGAGTCAACGATTTAGTGGAGAGGTAAAATGGATACAAAACGCTTAAAAATATTACTTTCAGTCCTAGTTTTTATATCTCTTATCCTAGTTTTATTTAGGGTGGGAAGCCTAGGGCGTGATATATCTGAACAAAGGAAGGAAATTGAGGAAATGGGGGCAAACCTATCTAGAAAGGTTGACAGTTTGTCAAATTCCCAGAGCTCAAAAAATACGGACAAAGATTATTTAACAGAAAAGACTATTATTAAATATGGTAAATTCAACAAGAAAAAGGAAAAGTTAACTGTGAATTTTTCAGTCCTTCCCAAGGAGTTATCAGATACTATGGAGGTAACCGCCTCCAATGATGACTATAGTTTAAAGTTGAAGAGAGACACCTATAGTTTTGTAGGTAAGAAAAGCCTTGGTTTGGAGGATAGACTTCCGAATATTATCACCTACCACAACAATGGGAAAATCTTAAATGAATCCATAAATGGTTCTGAAGCAAATGCTAAGTTAGGAGACCTAGTTCTAGCTAAATACACTATTGAAAAAAAATCCTTTGATACATCCTTGACTTCTGGAAGCTATAATGTAGAAGCGGTTATCAAGATAAAGGTAAGTGATGGCTTGAAAAATGTTATATCCAACGACACAGAAGAAAAATCAAGCTTTAAGAGTCTTGAGCTTAATATCTTAATTAATGGAGAACTTAAAGAAAAGAAAGAATTTGATATAACAAATCCGAACTTTTCAGAAGAATATAATGAAATTAAATATAAGCTTCCAGCAGAAGCTGATGATAAAGTTGAGTTACTCCTAATAGCAAAGGATGACATTGGCCTTGACCATATAGCTGTTTTAGACCTGAAAAACGAAGAAGATATGCAGACTCTTGAAACCAAGGTAAGGGTATATGGGAATGATAAGAAGAAGGAATTGTTTAAGTACAATTATTAGAAATTTGAGATAGTTAAAAAATAAAGACACATAAAGGCCCGCAGGTTTCACCTACGGGCAAATTTTTTAGAGATTTTTTTTCTATATTATAAAAAGACAAATAAAAAATGGACCCTAAAGTCCATTTATATATGCTGATTAAGCACTTAATTCATTTAATTTCTTTTGTAATTGACTAGTCTTTCTTGAGGCAGCATTTGGATGTATAATGTTTGCAAGTGATGCTCTTTTTAATTTTTTATCAATTACCTTTAGCAATTCGCCAGCTTTTTCTAATTCATTAGCTTCTAGAGCTTGTTCAAAGTTCTTTATATAAGTCTTAATTTCGCTTTTCTTACTCTTGTTACGTAGAGTTTGTTTCCTACTAACATCAATTCTCTTTATAGCTGATTTAATATTTGCCATTTTTTCACCTCCTCAAGTTAATCTGATGTATGAATAACACAAATAATAATAGCATTTTACAAGCTAAAATGCAAGTAAAATAAAGAATATTCTGATATTTTTAAAAGATTTTATCCTTTGTGGTATAATAAATCAGTGAAAAGTTTGAAAGATTATGAGGAAATAAACATGGATAAGAATATAATTGACGACAATGAAGAAAGGAAGTCAAATTCTGACAAGAAGGAAAAAAAAGAAAAGACTTTCCTAGCTGGTATATGGGAGTGGACTAAGTCATTAGCCCTTGCCCTTGCCATAGCCCTGTTAATAAAAAGCTATTTAATTGAGCCAACCCAGGTTCAAGGTATGTCCATGGAGCATACCCTTCATACTGGTGACAGGATGTTTATTAATAAGATTGTATTAAAAATAAGACCACTTAAGCGTGGAGAGATAATAGTGATGCACTATAATCCAGCCAATGAGGACTATATAAAGAGGATAATTGGGCTTCCAGGGGACCTAGTTCAACTTATAGATGGACATTTTTATATAAATGGTGAAAAACTAAAAGAAGACTATGTGTTTGGCGACTACACCCATGCAAATGAAGGCTTTGAGTGGAAGCTTAAAGGCGATGAATACTTTGTGGCAGGTGACAACAGAAATCCGGGAATGAGCAAGGATTCAAGGGTTTTTGGACCTGTAAATATAAAGGATATTAAGGGAGTAGCCAGCTTTAGATTTTATCCTTTTGGCGAGTCTTTTGGAGGAGTTTAGTAAGAAGTGGACCGAAAAGCAGATAGCAGGATTCTAGCCAAAAGAAGGATGAGAAGAGAGAAGAGGAGACTTGAGTGGTCCCAGAGACTGCAAAAATTAAGTAAGTTCGCCATCTTGCTCATCTTATTTGTGGGTATTATTGATAGGTTTTTCTTTAGCGTAATTCAAGTTGAGGGAAGGTCTATGGAGCCTACCTTTAAGCATGGGGACATGGTAGTCCTTTCAAAAATTGGAATAAGAGAAGGTAATCTTTCTAGAGGGGAGATTATCCTTTTTAACCATGGGTCAAGACTTTATGTAAAAAGGATTCTAGGACTTCCTGGAGAGAGGGTTGAAATAAGCGATGGAGATATCTATATAGACAGTAAGATGGTCAAAAATGCTTTTACCAAGGAATATACATATGCCTACAATATTGATAAGTGGGACCTAGATGTAGGAGAATACTTTGTTGTTGGAGACAATAGGAATAAGGATTTTTCGAAGGATTCTAGGATATTTGGCCCGATCAAGATAGATGAAATCGAAGGGAAATACATTTTTAAGTTAAAAATTGGAGGATAGATGAACAATAATAAGGAGAATATTAGGAATTTTTCTATTATAGCTCATATAGACCATGGAAAGTCTACTCTGGCAGACAGGCTTATTGAGAGGACTGGTGCCATTTCCGAAAGGGAGATGAAAGACAGACTTTTGGACTCTATGGAGCTAGAAAAAGAAAGAGGAATAACTATAAAATTAAAGGCGGTAAAGATTTTTTACGACGCTAAGGATGGAAAGAGATATACCCTAAACTTAATCGACACTCCAGGTCATGTCGACTTTAACTATGAGGTATCTAGGTCGCTGGCCGCTTGTGAAGGGGCCCTATTGATTGTAGATGCGACTCAAGGGGTGGAAGCACAAACTTTAGCTAACACCTATTTAGCCTTTGACCAGGACTTAGAAATAATTCCAGTTATTAATAAAATTGACCTTCCATCTGCCAGGATTGACGAAGTTAAGGATGAAATAGAGGAGATTTTAGCTTTTGATACCGAGGGCATTCCTTGCATATCTGCTAAAGCGGGGCTGAATATCGACGATGTCCTTGAAGCTATAGTTACACAAATACCTGCACCAGAAGGAGACGATGATGGGCAATTAAGGGCCATGATTTTTGACTCCTACTACGACTCCTACAAGGGAGTAGTCATGTATGTCAGGGTTGTTGATGGAAAGATAAAGCCTGGCATGGAGATAAAGATGATGTCTACAGGAGCGGTCTTCGAGGTCGTTGAAGTAGGATACACCATGAGGGGGATGGTCAACACTGATTATATAGATACGGGAGATGTTGGCTTTGTTGTCGCATCAATAAAGAATATAAAGGATGCTAGAGTTGGGGATACAATCACTGATAACAAGAACCCGGCAAGTGAAGCCCTACCAGGGTATAAAAAAGTCCTTCCAATGGTTTACTCAGGACTTTATCCGGCTGAAGGGGAATCCTATAACAATATCCGTGAAGCCCTAGAAAAGTTGCAAGTAAATGATGCAGCCCTAGTATTTGAGGCTGAATCTTCAGCTGCCCTTGGGTTTGGATTTAGAACGGGATTTTTAGGACTTCTTCATATGGAGATAGTACAAGAAAGACTAGATAGGGAGTTTAATTTAGATATTATTGCAACTGCCCCATCTGTAATCTACAAGGTATACATGAAAGATGGCAGCCAACTTGACCTACAAAATCCAACGGACTTTCCGGATGCAACCTTGATTGATAAGATAGAAGAGCCCCTTGTAGAGGCTGACATAATGACTCCAGAAAACTACATTGGAGCAATTATGGAGCTTTGCCAGGAAAGAAGGGGAGTCTACCTTGATATGACCTATCTAGATAAGAAGAGGGTAACAATCAAATACCTATTACCTCTTAATGAGGTAATTTATGATTTTTTCGATGCTATCAAGTCAAAGACTAGAGGCTATGCTTCTTTCGACTATGAATACAAGGGTTACCAAGAGTCTGACTTAGTTAAGCTTGATATCCTATTAAATGGCGAAGTGGTTGATGCCTTATCAATTATTGTCCACAGGGACAAGGCCTATGACAGGGGAAGGAAGATAGTTAATAAGCTGAAGGACGAAATTCCAAGACACCAATTTGCTATCCCAGTTCAAGCTGCTGTTGGATCAAAGGTAATAGCTAGAGAAACTGTAAGGGCTTTAAGAAAAGACGTCCTTGCCAAGTGTTACGGTGGGGATATTTCAAGGAAGAAAAAGTTGCTTGAAAAACAAAAAGAAGGTAAGAAGCGTATGAGATCAGTAGGGTCAGTGCAAGTTCCGCAAGAAGCCTTCTTATCAGTTCTAAAGTATGACGAAGATGAATAATATATCATTAAGATAAGTAAAGTGACAAGATGAAAAAAACATTTAGAGGAATTGAATTACTTAGAGCTATTTCAATTATAGCTGTAGTTATATATCATATTAACGCGAACTTTTTACCCGGAGGTTTTTTAGCGGTAACTTTGTTTTTCGTTCTTTCAGGATATCTTGCCATGACATCTATGAAAGCATCCTATGAGAGAGATGGGAGGTTCTCATTTAAATCCTTCCTTGTAAGGAGATTGAAAAAGCTATATCCTAGCCTATTTATAATGATTGCTCTTACCCTTATTTTCATGGTTTTATTTAACAAGGAGACCCTTGTTAGTTCTCATAAGGACGCAGTCGCAGGGCTTACATTTACAAGTAATTGGTGGTATATAATAAGGAAGGTTGGATACTTTGATAGTTATGCAACTAGCCCATTTAAGCATCTTTGGTACCTGGGGGTACTTTTCCAGGCCTATCTTATTCTAGGATTGGTATTTAAATTTACTCATAAGGGAAAAAAGATAGTAAGGGATAGGAAAATCTTTTTAATAACTAGCTCTTTAATAGTGTTGGTAAGTCTATTGCTTCATATCATATTATTTGATGTGGAAAATGTTAGTAGGACCTACTATGGAACTGATACGAGGATTTTTGAATTCTTTCTTGGAGCTATATTTGGATACCTATTCTCCTTATATGATTTAAGAAAGCTGGGAGCTAAGAGGGGATGGTTAATAAAAGCTAGTGCTTATGGAAGCCTTATAATATTTATTCTTGCCAGCAATTATATATCGGAGCTATCTTATTGGATATATCCTTTTGGACTTCTCTTGACCTGTATCCTAGGCCTTGTAATGATTTTTTCTTGGTCACAAATGAGGATTCCAATGGGCCTATCATGGTTGTTGCTAATCGGTAAATTGTCATACGAATTATACCTATGGCACTTCCCAGTAGTAGTCCTTTCTGAATCTTCAAGGGAAATCACTGGACCTAATTTCTTATACACCCTATTAAGGGTTATTGTATTTACGGCACTTTCGATTCTTACCCAGTATTTAGTGGGACGATTAACGGGCAAAGGGAGGCTTATACCATATATTAAGTCTTTGTTTATAGATAAAAAAGCAAAAAATAAAAGGTTGAAATATCCTAGAGTGGTGGCTGCAACCGCCTTTTCTATCTTGTTTGTGATGGGAATCTTTGGCCTTGCTATGCCCTACACTTCTACAGCTTTTGCTAACAACAATAAGGTTGACTTAGAAAGTTCTATAGTTGTAGGCCAGGAAAAACCTACAGAGAGCGAAACTAATAAAGGAAAAACAAATAAAGCTACAAGTAAGGATGGCGAAAAAGAAGCTAAAAATCCACCATCTTCCAAGCCTGCTACAAATACCAAGCCGGAAACCGAAAATCCCAATCCAAGTGAAAAGGGTAAAAATACAAAGGATGGTGAAAACCAGGGAGATGGTGACAAGGATAAGGATAGTCCAACTACTACAAAGGACAAGTACCATAGGCACAAGTATGATAGGATTGTAGTCATAGGAGACTCCCTATCAGTAAATGTCGGGCCTGCTGTTAAGAAGGTTTTTGACAATACCATTGTAGATGGAAAAGTTAGTAGGCAACTATATAAGTCGGGACCAATAGCTAGAAAATATGCAAGCTATGATTCAGATACCACAGCCGTTATTTTTATGCTAGGAACCAACGGTCGATTTAGGGAAAGTCATGTGGATGAAATTGTTAAACCATTTAAGAAGAGCGATATTTACTTTATCAATGTGAAAATGCCTGATATCTGGGAAAAAGAAGTCAATGATACTTTAAAGTCATATACTGACAAGCATCCAAACATATATTTAATCGACTGGTACAACAAGGTAAAAGACCATCCAGAATACCTGGCTAAAGACAAGACCCATTTGATGAGAATTGGTGTCGATGCCATGCTGGACCTTATCTTTGCTGCCCTTGATAGCAACTCAAAATAGCGATAAAGATGGTCTATAAGATAAAAATTAAGCTGAGAATATGATTTATTCTCAGCTTTTCTATTATAGTATTAGACTTGTAAAATTAGGAAGGTTACTTTATGAAAAAAAGAGAGGATAAAAGATGAAATTTGGCCTATATATTCACATACCCTTTTGCCCATATAAGTGTAATTATTGCGATTTTTTGACCTTTGCCAATGCGGATAGGAGGATAGGGGAATACATGTCCTACCTATTTAGGGAGATTGAACTTTACAGGGGGAAAGGCTACCAACTAGATACAGTTTTCATAGGGGGAGGGACACCGTCCTACTTAGATTCAACCTACATAGAGAGGCTAATGGATCTTTTGAGAGAGGTATTTATCATTGATGAAGATGCTGAAATATCGATTGAAATGAACCCCAACACCCTTGATTCTAAAAAAATTAGGACCTATCTTGATTCTGGTATTAATAGGTATAGTCTAGGGGTACAGACCTTTGATAATGGAATCCTTAATATCCTTGGTAGGAAGCATAGCAAGGAGGTAGCTGTTAAAGACATAGAGATGCTAAGAAAGTTAGGGGCTAAAAATATCAGTATTGATATGATGCTTGCTAACCCCAAGCAGGATATGGAAATCCTTAAGGAGGACCTAAAAACCATAAAAGATTTAGACCTTGACCATATCTCCTATTACACCCTAATCTTGGAAGATAGGACCCTTTTTAAGTACTGGGTCGACAAGGGCCTGATAAGTTTAATAGATGATGACCTCGAAAGAGATATGTTTGACCTGGTGAAAAAAGACCTTGCCGAGATGGGGTTTAAAAGGTATGAAGTGTCTAATTTTTATAAAAATGGAAAGCCTTCAAGGCACAATATGAAATATTGGAAGCAAGACCCCTATCTAGCAGTTGGCTTGGGGGCGGTTGGCATGTATGATTCAGTAAGGAGGAAAAACTTTAGGTCCTTTGAAGATTATTATAAGGCTATCGACCAGGCTAGGCTTCCCGTAGAAGAGGAAGAAAGGCTTAGCAAAGAGGATTTGGAAAAGGAATATATAATCATGTCCATGAGGATGGTTGGGGGTTTTTCCATAGATGAAATAAATAGAAGATTCGATATAGATTTTCTTGATAAATATAGGAAAATTATCGAAAAGTATGAAGCTTATGGAATTGTCAAGATAGATGGAGGTAAATTTGCCTTTACAGATTACGGGTTTGACGTAGCCAACCAGTTTTACATTGAAATAATATAAGAAATATAGGGGCGGATAGAAATATTTGCCCTTTTCTTGTCTATTGCCAAATATCCAATGGATATAGTGGTAAGATTTAAGTGACTTAGAAAGATGTGGTCTAAAGCAAACTTTGAAATTATAGCTTTATAAAAATAATTCATCCTGTAACTTAGCTGTAAGATTGCTTTGCTAATATAGGCTTAGGATGTATAAGATGAAAATCCAACCTCCTTATTTTATTGTGGATATATTTTTCTATAAGCTATTATTTCCTATAGGGGATAAATAATTAAAAATTCCTATAATATTTTCAATAATAGATAAATCTTTTTTAATAGAAACTTTGCAAAGGCAGGATAAGGCCTTGTAATTTAGACCTTTCTACGATATTAGCACTCTTAAGTGACAAGTGCTAAAAAACCCTTGACAAAAATGATTCCATGCCTTATCATAGTATTAGCAGTTAAAGTAAAGGAGTGCTAAAGACCTACACATACAATTTGCTAAGAAAAAATTATGATAAGGATGCGAAGGGAAAGGAGGCAGCATGGATGATCGAAAGTTAAAAATATTAAACTCAATAATTAAATCATATACTGAGTCAAAAGAGCCAGTGGGATCAAGAACCCTATCTAAAGAAACAGATATAGGAGTGAGTGCTGCAACTATTAGAAATGATATGAGCGACCTTGAAGACCTAGGATATCTGGTAAAGGTCCATTCGTCATCTGGTAGGATTCCTTCTAATAGGGGATATAGGCTATATGTTGATGCCCTTCTTTCAGATAAAGTGCCATTTAGGAATACGGGCAATGAGCTTATAGATGCTAGTGGGCTTAACAAGTCAAGTGAGTTTGACTCAGTTATTTCAAATGCCACCAAGATATTATCGGCGGTAACTAATTATACGGCTGTTGCAGTTATTCCTGAATCAAAGAATTTGCTACTTAAGTATATAAATGTTGTCATGCTAGGACCTAGGGATTTAGTGATTATGTATATCTACAACACCAGGTCAGTAAGACATGAGGCGATAAGGTTACATACGCCAGTTAGCCTAGAAAAAGTAAACTTGATAAATTCTATTTTGAATTCTTCGCTTATAAATCTTAATCCTGAAGAAATCATTGAAAAGCTTCATTCCAATATGTTTGAAGTCCTTAGGTTAGAAAATCAACTCCTTGATTTCTTAATACCTAGGATAGAGGAAGAAGTATGGAAGATGGGTCAGCCAAAGACCATATATGAGGGTCTGGGTAACATCTATAAATACAATGATTTGGACATAGATAGCAATAGAGAGCTTATAGACTACATCATAAAAGACAATCCTATGCTTGAGATTTTATTTCGAGATGACAGGCAAGGACTTCAGATTTATATCGGAGATGAAATCGGTATAGAAGAATTTAATGACCTGTCTATAATATCGATGACCTTTAATAATAGTGAAGGGCTTAGAGGAAAGCTTGCGGTTATAGGTCCAGTTGTTATGGAGTATGACAAGGTAATATCTGATCTTTTGTTAATAGGTAGATATATCATTAACAGTGTATAAGCAGGTTAGTAATATAAATATATTAGGAGATAAAGATGACGATGGATGAAAAGAATAAAGAGAATTTAGAAGAGAAAGTAGATTTAGGTCAAGAGGACCTGGTTGAAGAGCCGGAGCTTATAGATCAAAGCCCTGGTAACTCAACGGAGGGCGAAGAAAATGAAAAAGTAAAAGAAGAAGCGAAGGAAGTTTCTAACCCAGAAGATGAAAGTCTAAGGACTAGCTTGGCTAGGTTACAGGCAGACTTTCAAAATTATAGGACTAGGACTGAAAAGGAAAAATCTGATATTTATGCCTATGCATCAGAGAAATTGATTATTAAACTTCTCCCTGTGATAGACAACCTAGAAAGGGCAATGGCTAGTGAAAAGGAACACGATTCCTTCTATGAGGGAGTTGATATGATAAGAAATGAGTTAATGAAGGTCTTAGAAGATGAAGGACTTGAAAGGTATGATGGGGTAGGAGAAAAATTTGACCCTAACTTCCATCAAGCTATTTTTATGGAGGAAAGTGACGAGGTTGAATCAGAACATATAATTGAAGCCTTCCAAGTAGGCTATAAGTTAAAGGATAAAGTCATTAGACCAGCCATGGTTAAAGTAAGTAAATAAGTCTTAAGCCAGGGGCTATAAAGACTTTGTATAGATGAAGAGATAAAAATACTATTAGAATAAACTAAAGAAAAGGAGATATTATTATGGGAAAAATTATAGGAATTGACTTAGGTACAACAAACTCTGCAGTATCAGTAATGGAAGGTGGACAAGCTACAATTATCACAAACGCTGAAGGAGATAGGACTACACCATCAGTAGTAGCATTTACCAAGGATGGAGAAAGATTAGTAGGTTTAACAGCAAAAAGACAAGCGATCATGAACCCTGATAGGACTATTTCATCTATCAAGAGAGAAATGGGTACAGATTATAAGGTTAAGATTGATGACAAGGAATACTCTCCAGAAGAAATATCTGCCATGATCCTTCAAAAATTAAAGGCGGACGCAGAAAAATATTTGGGAGAAGAAGTTACTGAAGCGGTAATTACAGTTCCTGCTTATTTTACAAACGAACAAAGACAGGCTACAAAGGATGCTGGTAGGATCGCTGGCCTAGAAGTTAAGAGGATTATCAACGAACCAACAGCTGCAGCCCTATCATATGGTATGGAAAAAGAAGACCATGACATCAAGATTATGGTGTTTGACCTAGGTGGTGGTACCTTCGACGTTTCAATCCTTGAAGTTGCTGATGGGGTTGTTGATGTTATGGCTACAAGAGGTAATAACAGACTAGGTGGAGATGACTTTGATGAAAGGCTAATGCACTATATAGCTGATGAATTTAAGAAGGAAAATGGAATTGACTTATTGAAGGATCCAACAGCTGCACAAAGGTTAAAAGATGCTGCTGAAAAGGCTAAAAAAGAGTTATCAAGCTCTATGTCAACCAACATCAACCTACCATTTATCACAGCTATAAACGGAGTTCCAGCTCACTTGAACCTAGATGTTTCAAGGTCTAAGTTTGAAGAGTTAATTGCTGACCTAGTTGATGAAACTTTAGAGCCAGTAAAATTAGCAATGAAGGATGCTGGAGTAGACAGTTCAGAAATAGACAAGGTTCTTCTAGTTGGTGGTTCAACAAGGGTTCCTGCAGTACAAGAAGCGGTTAAGAAGTTAATAGGTAAGGAAGCTCAAAAGGACATCAACCCAGATGAATCAGTATCTCTAGGTGCTGCAATCCAAGGTGGTATCCTATCTGGTGAAGTTAAAGACCTTCTATTACTTGATGTTACTCCACTATCATTAGGTCTAGAAACTCTTGGTGGCGTATCTACAGTGTTAATAGAAAGAAATACTACAATACCAACAAAGAAGTCACAAGTATTTACAACTGCAGCAGACGGACAAACAGCCGTTGACATCCACGTTCTTCAAGGGGAAAGAAAGATGGCTGCAGACAATACTACCCTAGGAAGGTTCCAACTTTCAGGTATACCTACAGCTCCAAGAGGAGTACCACAAATTGAAGTAACTTTCGACATAGATGCAAATGGTATCGTTAACGTATCTGCTAAAGACCTTGGTACAGGAAAGGAACAAAAGATTACAATTACAGCATCAGCTAACTTAACAGAAGAAGAAATCGAAAAGAGGGTTAAGGATGCTGAAGCCTTTGCGGAAGAAGATAAGAAGAAGGCTGAATTGATCGAAGTCAGAAACCAAGCTGAAACAATTTCTTACCAAGTTGATAAGACCTTAAAGGACCTTGGAGATAAGATCAGCGATAGCGAAAAGAAGGCTATTGAAGAAAAGAATGCTTCACTTAAGGAAGTTATCAAGTCTGATAATGTAAATGAAATCAAGGCTAAGATTGAAGAATTGACTGGTGAATTAAATAAGATGAGCGAAAAGCTTTATTCTCAAACTGGCCAACAAGCTGGCCCTGGTCAAGGAGCAAAGGCTGATGATGACGTTGTTGAAGCAGACTATGAAGTAATCGATGACGAAGACGAAGACAAGTAATTTTTGGTCGAAAGTATCGATTTAAGAAAATAATAGGAATAGAACCACTAAGAAGATGTGTTCTTAGTGGTTTTATCTGTTATAATAGACAGGTTAAAATAAGTAGATAAGGTTGGTGAATATGAGAGATCCGTATGAAGTTCTGGGAGTTGATAAGAATGTCTCAGAGAAAGATTTAAAGGCTGCCTATAGAAGGTTGGCGAAGAAATACCACCCTGATTTAAATTCGGGAGATCAAGAGGCTGCTGAAAAATTAAAAGAAGTTAATGAGGCATTTTCCATCTTATCTGATCCAGATAAGAAGGCTAGGTATGATAGGTATGGGGCTGCTGCTTTTGAAAATGGTGGAGGCGGCTTTGGTGGAGCTGACATGGGCGACATCTTTTCCGACTTGTTTGGGGACCTATTTGGCGGTGGTGGTTTTGGTGGCTATTCAAGACAAAGAAGAGATCCCGATGCCAAGATGAGGGGCGAAGACCTTGAATATTCTATCCATATCAATTTTAAGGAATCTGTATTTGGGGCAGAAAAAGAGATTAGCTATAGGAGAAAAGAGCATTGTCACGTGTGTGAGGGTTCAGGAGCCAAGGAAGGTCATAAGAGAGAAACTTGCCCAACCTGTGGAGGAAGCGGAAGCGTTACCAGGACATCAAAAACTCCTTTTGGCGTTTTTAGGTCTCAAGAAGTCTGTTCCGACTGCCAGGGTAGCGGAAGTGTGATTAAAGAAAAATGTGATAGTTGCCATGGCTCAGGTTTTGAGACAAACACCATGAAGCTAAAGATCAAGATCCCTCAAGGGATAAAAAATGGCCAGGCAATCACTGTTAGAGGCAAGGGAAATGATGGTAAAAATGGGGGACCAGCAGGTGACCTATATATCGTTGTTTATGTCGAAGAACATGAGATATTTAAGAGGATTGGAAATGATATATTCTATGAATTACCAATAAGCATTATCACTGCAACCCTTGGAAATACAATTGACATACCCGTTCTTGATGGAACTATGAAATTTGACATACCTAGTGGCACACAAACAGGTACTAGGTTTAAGCTTAAGAAAAAGGGAGTTACAGACGCTAGGACAGCTATGACAGGAGACCTATATTTCGATGTAAAAGTTGTCGTTCCTAAGAAATTGAATGACAAGGAAAGGGCTGCCTTTGAAAAATTTGCTGATGTCTGTGGCGAAAATTTAATAGAACCACAAAAAAAGGGATTTTTCGATAAATTAAAGGATATCTTTGAGTAGAAATTCCACATGAGTATTAGCGAAAGCAAAATAAACTTAATTATATATAACATTGATCAATCCAGCTCCATTTACGGGCTGGATTTTCTTTTGTCTAGACAATAATAAAGGTCATCCAAAGTAATTGCATTAGTTGTTAAAAGTTGGAATAAAAAATAATTTTCAATTACATATTTATTTCGTGAATGAAAAAGCCTATATTATGGTATAATACTATAAATTGAGTTATTATTATTCGATTTATTTACCATCAGATGGTAATTTAGTAAGCCAAGGGACTGCTACTATTAACTATATACAAGACAAAGGAGTGAGTATATGTTAGATGATAACAACCTAGAAAATAACAATTTAGATGATGTAAAGTTAGATGAAGTCCAACCTGTTGATCAACTAGAAGACAATAGTGGATCTTATAATGAAGAAGTGGTTGGTTCACAAGAAAAAAAATCCAAGGGATTTATAAAATACCTTCTAATCTTTTTAGGAATAGCTGTCATAGCTTTAGGTGCGTTTTTTGTTGGGAAAAAACTTCTAGCCGATAGAGAGACTGAAAAGGCTAAGGCTAGTGCCCAAGGATTCCTAGAAGCTTTTAGGAATGTTGATATGACCAAGGCTAATGAATTTGTTGCTAAGAGTAAGAAGCTAGATGAAGGACAAGTTAAAGGCTCCCTTGAAGATGAGCAGGCTAACCGTCTATTTAAGACTTTTTTATCTTCAACCAAGTATTCTTTTGAAACTGGCAAGGTTGAAAAAGACGCAGACCAAGTTAGTCTTAGCTATAAGGTAAAGATTAAGGACTTTACAGATGTCTTTATGCAAATGGTAAAGGCATCAATGATGGGTGGTTCACCAGAAGAAGTTATTAAAAATATAGACCTTAAGTCTATAAAAGACAGGGATACTAGTGTTGCAATAAATATGATAAAAGAAGATGGTCAGTGGAGGGTAGCAAATCCAGAAGATGTAATGCTGGAATTACTAAATCTAAAGCAATTTTCAAATCTGTTTGGAATGTAGACATGTTGGAAGGCACTGGAAGGTGCCTTCTAGTTTTTTAAATAATATTTTATAATTATTTGCTATAGTATAGAATAATGGAGAGGTGATTAAGTGGATGATTTTTTAATGCTATCATTTAGCCTGGATAGGCAAATGAAAGACTTTGTTGAAAATAGTATATATAATTTTGATATAGCGGGATTTGAGGTTGATGACCCAGTAGAAAAAAGGGAGCTTTTAGCCCAATCTCCGGAGTGGGACCTGGCAGACCTTCCGCTAGATGATGAAGGGAAAATCTCATACAAGGTTTTTTTTACCGACGATGAAAAGGGTGAAAAGACCCTAAATGAATTTGTAATTTTCTTTTCAACAGGTATACCCGGCTTTGAATACGACTTCAGTTATATAGACAACTCCAACTGGGAAGATGAATGGAAGAAGTCCTATAAGGCATTTCCTATAGGGGAGAGAATATGGATAAAGCCTTCGTGGGAGGAAGAAGTTCCGGAAGGAAAAATCTGTATTGAGATCGAACCTAAGATGGCCTTTGGGACTGGAACCCATGAAACTACATCCCTGTGTATGGCCTATGTTGAAGATTGGGACCTGGCCGGTAAAAGGGTTCTTGATATAGGCTGTGGGTCGGGAATCTTATCAATACTTGCTAAGAAACTCGGTGCTAAAGAGGTTGATGCTTGTGATATTGACCCCCTTGCCATTGACAATGCCAAGGACAATTGTAAGATAAATGGGGTGGAGGATGTAAACGTCTTTTACTCAGACCTATTTTCAGAAGTAGATGGGGCCTACGACCTGATATTTGCCAATATCCTGGCTGAAATCATTATGACCATGCTAGATGAGGTGGATGATAGGTTAAATCCAGGAGGAAAAATGGTCTTATCGGGGATAATAACCAGCAAGGCTCAGATGGTCATAGATAAACTTGAAAAAAGAGGATTTGAAATCCTTGATCATCTTGAAAAGGGAGAGTGGGCTCTTATAGCCTGCAGAAAAAAAGATGTTTAGATTTTTTGAGAATCCTTCCTCACTATCAGGGGATAAGATAGCCCTATCAAAGGACAATGCCCACCACATTACGAGAGTTTTAAGGATAAGAGATGATGAGGATTTTGAAGTAGTTATAGAGGGAATCGTTTACCTAGTAAATATTTCCCATAGGGGAAAAGAATCTATAGAAGCAGGGATTAAAGATTCCTGGGAAGATGTAAATGAGTCCAGTCTACAGGTCCACCTTTACCAGGGCCTACCTAAGTCGGATAAACTTGAATTAATTATTCAAAAATGTATAGAGCTGGGGGTAAGTGAAATCACTCCTTTTGCATCCTCTAGGACCATAGTTAAATGGGATGAGAAAAAGGAAGCAAAGAAACTAAAACGCTATGAAGATATAGCCCTAGCAGCAGCCAAACAATCCAAGAGGGGAAGACTTCCAAGGATCCACCCGGTAAAAAGTTTCAAGGACCTCTTGGATTCTATAGGGGATGAATTTACTATAATAGCCTATGAAAATTATGGGGAAAGCCTAAAAGGGACCCTCAAAGATTTTGAAGGTTATAAGATAAACATCATAGTTGGCCCTGAAGGGGGTTTTTCTGAAGAAGAAGTTAGACAAATTCAGCTGGCTAATGCTAGAATAGTAAATCTAGGAAAGAGAATCCTAAGAACGGAAACTGCGGCCATAGCTTTAACAGCAATGGTTCAGTATGAAATTGGAGATATTAATGAAAAAATTTAAGATAGAAACCCTAGGCTGTAAGGTCAACCAATACGAAAGCGAGGCCATGGAAAAGCTTTTTGAATCAAGTGGTTATACCAGGGCATCCAAGGGAGAAAAAGCAGATGTATATGTGATTAACACCTGCACTGTTACTGGTCAAGCAGCTGCTAAATCCAGGCAGCATATATCCAGGGCGAAAAAAGAGAACCCTCAAGGGCAAATAGCTGTTGTAGGTTGTTATTCTCAAGTATCCCCCGAGGATATAGAAAAGCTGGATGTTGATGTAATTATCGGTACCAAGCACAGGTCAAGGGTTATAGAGCTTTTAGACAAGGCTAAGGAACTGGACACTACAATTTCAGTCGTTGATAATATAAAGCACAACCAGGAATTTGATGAAATAGGCTTTAACACCCAAAGGGAGATGACCAGGGCCTACTTAAAAATTCAAGAGGGCTGTAATATGTTTTGCTCTTACTGCATAATTCCATATGCTAGAGGCCCTATTTCTTCTAGAGAAATGGACAACATCATAGAGGAGACTAAAAAGCTTGCAGGGGCTGGCTTTAAGGAGATTGTTCTTACAGGTATCCATGTTGAATCCTATGGTAAGGACAGGGGAAAAGACTACTATAGGCTGATAGACGTAGTGGAGAAGGTAGCTGAAGTTGAAGGTGTTGAAAGGATAAGACTTTCATCGGTTGAACCAAGGGTAATAACTGACGACTTTATGGAAAGGTATAGGGATACAAAAAAAGCCTGTGACCACTTCCACCTTTCCCTTCAAAGTGGGTCCAATGAGATTCTTAGGCTCATGAATAGGAAGTACACTAAGGAAGAGTATAGGGAAAAAGTGGACCTTATAAGAAAATACCTACCTGATTCAGCCATCACTACAGATGTAATTGTGGGCTTTCCAGGAGAGACGGACGAACTTTTTGAAGAAACCATGGATTTCATAAAGGATATTAGCTTTTCTAAAATCCACGTATTCCCATTTTCAAGGAGAAAGTCAACTCCTGCCTATGACCTTCCTAAACAGGTGGAAGGACCTATAAAGAAAGAAAGGGCCCATAGGCTTTCCCAAGAGGAAGAAAAGATAGCAAATAGATTTTTAGACTCCTTTATTGGTAAGGAGCTAGAAGTATTGTTTGAAGAGGATTCCAAGAGGGCGGTGACTACAGAAGGCTACTCAACCAACTACCTAAGAGTGAGTGTACCTAGAGATGATGACCTGGTAAATAGGATAGCTAGGGTAAAAATATTAGAAAGAAAAGACCAAGAGTTAAAAGGTGTGGTTGTAGGCCTTATGGATTAAGGAATTTCAACAAGGAGGTACAAATGGACTGTATATTTTGTAAGTTAGCTAACAAGGAAATTGAAACTAAAGTAGTATATGAAGATGACTATGTATTTGCCTTTAATGACATGGACCCACAGGCTCCTATTCATATTCTATTCATACCAAAAACCCATATAGCTTCAAATAATGAAGTAGAGGACCAAGACATTATTGTTTCAAGGATTTTTACAGCAATTAGGAAGGTTGCTAAAGACATGGGATTTGATAAGGACGGATATAGGATAGTAAATAATATCGGGGAAGATGGGGGGCAAAGTGTCCACCATATGCACTTTCATGTCATGGCAGGAAGGAAGATGCTTTGGCCAGCTGGCTAGTAATTAACAGACTTTTTTAAGCTATATTTAGACTTGCAAAAAAACTCCCCTTACTATATACTTATAGGGTACAAATCCTCAAAGGATATCTAGCAACGAGGAGGTGAAGACCGATGACAGAAATTAGAGTTCGTGAAAATGAATCAATAGACAACGCTCTAAAAAGATTTAAAAGACAATGTGCTCGTTCAGGAGTTCTTTCAGAATATAGAAAGAGAGAACACTATGAAAAGCCAAGCATCAAGAGAAAGAAAAAATCAGAAGCTGCTAGAAGGAAAAAAAGAAAATTCTAATAGATTTATCTTTATGTAGAAATCAATTATCAATGGTAGAGTATTTGGGCTAGAGTCCAGGTACCTGCCATTTTTTAGTGGTCTTTTCTTACTTTTATAACAACGATTAAGTTTATATTTAAGGTTAAAAAAAAGGGACCAAAGGTCCCTTTTGAAGTTTAGTAACATTGAATGACTTTATTAGTCAAACAAAAATTTAATTTGTAGGCCATCATCAAAGTGGAAGGTCTTTGCTATTTCCTTGGAGGCAGCCTTAAATAGCTTTGGATCATTGTCCTTAATCCCGCTTGATCCACCTTCATAGATGTGCTTTTCTCCCCATATCTTAACTATTTGGACAGGGTGGTATTCTTCTCCATTTTCATAGATGGTTTCATGAGGGACCTGTGCTACCCCAATCTTGTTATCATCATACTTACAAATCCATCCATATGATGAATCGTCCTCGTAGATTGCGATTGCTTCAACCTTGTCTAAGTCGACATCATTGTGTTCTTGGTTGTCATCTTCAATCAAAGTGACAGAATATTGCTTTATAGCTTTTTTTAAGTTTTCTGTTTCATTGTCATTAAAGTTTAATCTAGGAGAGTTTACATTAGATTTTTTCCCCTCTTTATCAGAGCTGTTATCAGGCTTTTTTTCACCCTCTGCTTGTTTATCATCATCCGCTTTTTTATCTGAGTCATCTGACTTTTTATTATCTTCTAACTTGTTAGAATCATTAACGTCAGGCTTATCTTTTTTAGAATCAGAAGCCCCTAAAGCTCCACAAGCGGAACTAACGAATATAGATAGGGCTAAAATACATATTAGATAAATTATTTTTCTATTCTTCATTTCAACATCCTTTCTGTATGTAATCTATTCAACTTAATATCTAGCGATAAAATTCACTAAACTATGTATAAAGCTAGTAAAATTATAACATACTTGAAAAGCTAATGTGTAACAGTTTGGTTAAGATTTGCTAAATCGTTAACGAAGGGAGGCTAGACATGTAAAATATTGATAAAATACTATTAAATTCCTCCTTATTTGGGTAAAATAGCAAGAAAGGAGGACTAGCAATGTTTTATGATTTAATAACGAGTCAATACATGTTTGTTTTTGTATTAGTTGTTGCCTTGACCCTGATAGTTATGGAAATTTTCGTACCTAGCCTTGGTCTTTTAGGCATAGCTGGAATATATTTGTTGCTAAATGCACTTAAGGCTATACCTAATATTCATTCAGTTTATGTATATATTTTTATATCTCTGATAATTTCTTTATTAATTAGTATAATCTTGATAAAACTAATGATGGGCAAAAATGCCGCCAGTAAGTTTGTTTTACAAGAAGGAGGACCAGAAGGGCCAAGTTATGTAAGTTCGGATTTAATTGGTAAGGAAGGTCTAGTTGAAAAAGACCTTAGACCATCTGGTGAAGCCATAATTGATGGTAGCCACTATGATGTGATTTCTTATGGGGAGTTCATAGGAAAAGGAGAAGCGATAACAGTAGTAAAAATTGAAGGAAATAAAATATATTGTAGGAGGAAATAATTTTGGAAGGACTAATATCAGTAATTGTTTTTATAATAATAGGAATTATTGTAATTTCTGTTTTCTTTACCTTTATTCCAGTAGGCCTATGGATTACGGCCTATTTCTCAGGAGTAAAAGTTGGACTTGGAACCTTAATAGGTATGAGGCTTAGGAGGGTTGTTCCTTCCAGGATAATCAACCCCATGATAAAGGCTACCAAGGGTGGGTTAAAGCTTAACATAAATAACCTTGAAGCCCATTTATTAGCAGGTGGTAATATAAATGCTGTAGTTGATGCTTTAATAGCTGCCCACAGGGCCAACATTGACCTTGAATTTGAACAAGCCGCAGCAATAGACCTAGCAGGAAGAAATGTCTTTGAAGCGGTTCAGGTTTCTGTTAACCCCAAAGTCATAGAAACACCAGTTATCTCTGCGGTTGCCATGGACGGTATTGAAGTCAGGGCTATTGCAAAGGTTACAGTTAGGGCCAATATAGATAGACTTGTCGGTGGAGCTGGAGAAGAAACTATCATAGCCAGGGTTGGTGAAGGTATTGTTACTACAGTTGGTTCCGCAGTTAGTCACAAGCTAGTACTTGAAAATCCAGACTCAATCTCAAAGACAGTGTTAGACAAGGGGTTAGACTCTGGTACAGCCTTTGAAATCCTATCTATAGATATAGCGGATGTCGATGTTGGAAGAAACGTTGGCGCTAAGCTACAAACAGACCAGGCAGAGGCTGATAAGAAGATTGCCCAAGCTAAGGCAGAAGAAAGAAGGGCTATGGCGGTTGCAACCGAACAAGAAATGGTTGCCGAAGTTAGGAAGATGAAGGCGAAGGTAGTTGAAGCAGAATCTCAAGTTCCTTTAGCTTTAGCAGAAGCTCTAAAAAATGGTAAGATAGGCGTTATGGATTATTACAACATGAAAAATATCCTGGCGGACACCCAAATGAGAGAAAGCATAGCTTCTGTAGACCAAAATAAAAGCAAAGAAGACTAGTCATGGCTAAGGGTATATTTCAAGAATTAGTTGAAGCCTTTAAGGAATTAGAAAAAGAAATTGAAGAGGCTGAAAAAGGACTTGAAGGAAAAAAGCAGACTAGCCAGAGAAAGATTCAGGGACCTCCTAGTAGAAGGTCAGCAAATAATAAAGTTGATAGAAAAAAATTCCAAGCCAAGGATCTATCAAAAGCTGATAGACCAAGGGCAGGAGAAGGAGAGTCTCAAACAACTGATTATATGGAGAGGTCTAAGACCCTAAGGGATAGGGTGTCAAACCTAGAGAACAGAAGGTCTCTTATAGGGAATAGAGATGACAGCCCTAGGAGAGAGGGTGAAGAAATAAATTCACAGGCTTTAAAAACGACCGAATCAAAGGAGGAAAGCAGGGAGCTTATCCTAGAAGACCTTTCTAAGGAAAAGACTTCTATTTCAGTCACAAGGTCAGAAGTAGAAAATGAAGAACTAAAGGCTATAGTGAGGTCATTAAAGTCTGGAGACAAATTGATGAATGCTAGGAGAGCCTTTATATATAGTAGTATTTTCGACAGGAGATTCTAGAAAAATTTTAAGATTTTCCAATAGGAAGTTTACTAGCTATAATAGATTGAGTATTTAAATACAGAATCCAGTCAGATAAGAGAAAGACTGGGTTCTGATATTTTAAAAAGTGTTAATTCTTTGTTATAATAATATGATAGGAAATATGAAAGGTAGTGTTTGATGAAGGAAATATTTTTAGAAATTGAGGACCATAGTAGACTGGGAAGTCTTTTTGGAAACTTGGACCAAAATATTAAATTAATAGAAAAAGAGTTTGCTGTTAGGATCAGGGTTGATGATGGTAAATTATCAATAAAAGGCGATGCCAACATAGTGGGGATGGTGGGTCACCTGCTTGAGGTCCTTAGGGAGATTATTAAATCCAAGAAAGAACTAACTCTTGCCGATGTCAGATATGCTATTGATATGGAGAAAAAGAATAATAGCGATGCTATTAAGGCCTATCTAGATGATGTTATTGTAACGACTTATGAAGGAAAGGCCCTAAGACCTAAGACTATAGGACAGAAAAAATATGTTGATTCAATTGGTAAAAATGGGATAGTTTTTGGGATTGGACCTGCAGGGACTGGAAAGACCTATTTGGCTATGGCCAAAGCTATCGCAGCATTTAAAAATAAGGAGGTCAGCAGGATTATATTGACTAGGCCAGCTGTTGAAGCTGGGGAAAGCCTGGGATTTTTACCTGGGGACCTACAAGAAAAGATAGACCCTTACCTAAGACCCTTATATGATGCCTTATATGAGATATTGGGGCCAGAAAGTTATCAAAAATTGATGGAAAGAGGGCAGATTGAGGTTGCTCCTCTAGCTTATATGAGAGGTAGGACCCTTGATAACTCTTTTATTATTCTAGATGAGGCTCAGAACACAACAAAAGAACAGATGAAGATGTTTTTAACAAGGCTAGGATATGGGTCAAAGGCTGTGATAACAGGAGATATTACCCAGCAAGACCTCCCACATGGCAAGAAATCAGGCCTGGTAACCGTAAGGAGTATCCTTAAGAATGTTTCTGGGATTGACTTTATCGACCTAGATAGGAGTGACGTTGTTAGACATCCACTAGTACAAAGGATTATAGATGCCTATGAAAGCTATGAAAAGGACCATGGAGGGGAAAGGCGTGAAGCTACTGATAGACCAAAGAACAGAAGGTGAGAAACTAGATGAAAAATATTTTCCAACTCTGACAAAGGCCCTAGAAACGACCTTAGAGACCCTAGGGATAGAGGGGGATTTTGAAGTTTCCTTCTCCGTTGTTGATGAAGAAGAAATCCAGGACCTCAACAGGGACTATAGGGGGGTGGATGCGGTTACTGATGTCTTGAGCTTTCCCTTATTTTCTAGGGATGAGATAGGAAATGAAGGTATCTTGGGAGATATAGTAATATGCTCGCAAAGGGCAAAAGACCAGGCTAGAGAGTTTGGTCATAGCTATGAAAGAGAGATAGTTTACCTTTCGGTTCATTCGCTTTTACACCTACTCGGTTATGACCATGAAGAAGAGGATGAAAAGCTTGAGATGAGGACCCTCGAAAAAGAAGTTATGAAGAGGATGGGAATTTTTAAGGGCTAAGTAAGTGGGGCTTTTATAACTGGATAGTCGCAATAATTAAATATTTATATGTAAGTAATAGGAGAGATATGTTTAAATCAGGATTTGTTACCGTAATAGGAAGGCCCAATGTTGGAAAGTCTACCCTGCTTAATTTATTGATAGGGGAGAAAATTTCCATAATATCCGACAAGGCTCAGACGACAAGAAATAAAATACAATTAGTTTTGACTACTGATAAGATGCAATGTGTATTTATAGATACCCCAGGGATTCAAATGCCTAAAAACAAGCTTGGGGACTACATGCTTATGGCATCTAAATCAACCCTTGAAGATGTAGACCTAATCTTATTCATGGTGGATACTTCTGAGGAAATCGGCAAGCTAGATAGCTATATTTTGGACAATCTTAAAGGGATTGATACTCCAATTTTCCTTTTGATTAACAAGATTGACCTTTTAGAGGAGGGGCAAGTTGGTGACCTAGTAAAAAAATATGAGGATATGGGGATGTTTGCTAAAGTAATAGCACTTTCTGCAAGGGATAACATCAACACTGATAGCCTTACCGATGCTATTTATGAGGTGCTTGATGAAGGGCCCCTATACTATCCAGACGACATGATAACAGACCAGCCTGAAAGAAATATCATAGCTGAGATTATCCGTGAAAAGGCCCTAAACAACCTATTTGAGGAAATTCCACATGGGATTGCAGTGGAGATTATGAAAATTTCTAAAAGAGAAGATAAGGACCTGGTAGATATAGAAGTAACCCTATATGTTGAACAAAATTCCCACAAGGGAATGGTAATCGGCAAGGGAGGAAGAATGTTAAAGACCATCGGAAGTCAGGCCAGAATTGATATAGAAAGACTTCTAGATACCAAGGTCAACCTAAAGATTTGGGTTAAGGTAGCAAAGGATTGGAGAAAGAAAGACAGTAGGTTAAAGGATTTTGGTTACAATTGATGAATATAAGGTCAATGCAATAGTAATAGCCTCGCATGACTACAAGGAATCAAGTAAAATAATAAGGGTTTTTACTAGAGAACTTGGTAGGATTTCAATCCTGGCGAGGGGGGCAAAAAGAGCTAAAAGTAGCCTTCATAATATTTCTTCTCTTTTTTCATGTTCATCTATGGTACTTGCAAAAAGAGGAGACCTGTATTACATAAAAGAAGCGGTTATAAAAAATGCTAACTTAGCCTTGAGAAAAGACATTAAAAGCATATATTCAGCCCAGCTCTGCCTGGAGCTAGTTGACAAGACCTTGCTTGAAGGTCAGGTCAACCAAGATATTTATGACATGGTGGAAAAGTTTCTCGAAAGTCTTCCCACCAGCAAAAATAAGACTAGGTTAATGTCAATGTTCTTGATAAAATTTATTTCCATGCTTGGATATAGGCCCCATATAAGCTCTTGTAGCCTTTGCGGTAAGATAGAAGGCCCTATGGGCTTTAGCTACCATTATGGTGGACTTATTTGTCTATCCCATTCTATATCGAGTATTTCCCTTGAAGAAGGGGAAAGAAAAATATTGAACTGGATGCTTTTTTCAAGGTTTGAAGAGGCTGATACCCCTGGATTAGACTTTGACGACAGGAAGATTTTTACCATCTTGATAGATTTTATTTTAGATAAGACGGAGATTAAGGGACTTAGGGTCCTTAAGGCCTACAAGACTTTTATGTAGAATTGACACTAGGACTAGTTTTTGATAGATTATTAAAGAATTTTTATTAGGGGGAATTATGTATTTTCAGGAAATGATAGAAAGATTAAAGGAGTATTGGGCGGAAAAAGGAGCCTTGATGCTTGAGCCTTACGATATAGAAAAGGGGGCCGGCACCATGAATCCGAACACTTTTTTAAGGGCCCTAGGACCAGAACCTTGGAGGGTCGTATATGTTGAGCCTTCTAGAAGGCCGGCAGATGGTAGGTACGGTGATAACCCTAATAGGCTTTACCAACACCACCAATTACAAATTATCTTGAAACCAACACCAGATGATATTCAAGACATTTATTTGGAATCATTGAAGGTAATAGGGATTGACCCTACAATCCACGATATCAGATTTGTTGAAGACAACTGGGAGGCCCCAACCCTTGGAGCGTGGGGAGTTGGCTGGGAAGTCTGGCTGGATGGGATGGAAATTACCCAATTCACTTATTTTCAACAAGTTGGAGGCATAGGCCTTGAGGTGGAATCTGGCGAGATAACCATGGGACTTGAAAGAATTGCCATGTATATTCAAAATGTTGAGTCCGTCTATGATATCCAGTGGAATGAGCATGTAAAGTATGGGGAAATATTCCAAAATGCAGAATATGAAAACTCTGTCTACAGCTTTGATTATGCAGATATAGAAATGCTGGAACAACTTTTTAATATGTATGAAAAGGAAGCTGGTAGGTGCATTGAAAAAAAGCTTGTTATACCAGCTTATGACTATGTGTTAAAGTGCTCTCATGTTTTCAATGTTTTAGATGCTAGAGGAGCAGTTTCTGTATCAGAGAGAAATAGGTACATTCAAAGAGTTAGGGACCTGGCAAGGCAGGTTGCCCATATCCAACTTGAGAAAAGAGAAGAGATGGGCTTCCCATTATTGGAGGGTAAGGATGAATAATTATTTGTTAGAAATTGGCGTGGAGGAATTTCCTGCTAAGCGTATAAAGTCTACACAAGAACAACTTGTAGAAGGTATGAAAAATCTTCTACAAGATCATAAATATACCTGTGAAGAAATAAGCATAAATAGCACGCCTAGAAGGTTTGCTATGGTTGTTAGGAATATAGAAGCGTCAAAGAGCCAGACCCTAGAAAAAATTAAAGGGCCAGCGAAAAAGATTGCCCTAGACCAAGATGGAAACCCAGGTAAGGCCCTACAAGGATTTATGAGGAGCAAGGGTCTAGATTTTGAAGATATATATTTTGAAGACTTGAATGGTGTTGAGTATGCCTTTGCAAATATAGAACACAAGTTAGAGTCCGTTGAAGATATCTTGGCTACAGGAGTTCCAGAAATTATAAAGAACATTACAAATCCGAGAGCTATGAGGTGGGGAGGAAAGAAACTTAGGTTTTTAAGGCCGATTAGGTGGATTGTTTCCCTTCTAGACGATGAGGTCCTGGATTTTGATTTGGAAGGAATTAAGGTCGGAAGAACCACCAAGGGCCATAGAACCCTTGGCAAAAGTGAAATCGTAATTGATAAGATTGAAAATTATGAAAGTATCCTTGAGGACAACTACGTTATAGTAGATGAAGAAAAGAGAAGAAAGATTATTGTCAAGGGGATTAATAAACTAGCTAAGGAAAAGGGTGGAAACTACATTTCTGATGAAGGTCTACTTGATGAGATTGTAAATATCAACGAGTATCCAACTCCTTTCATAGGAAATTTTGATGAATCATACTTAAAGCTTCCCAAAGAAGTAATAGTAACTCCCATGAAAGACCACCAAAGATATTTCCCAATAGAAGATGACAACAAGATCCTTCTACCATATTTCATTTCAGTAAGAAATGGGGATTCAAAGGGAATTGACAATGTGGCGAGGGGGAATGAAAAAGTGCTAGTTGCTAGACTTGAAGATGCTAAGTTCTTCTATGACCTTGATATACAAAAGGATTTAGAGGAATATATAGGAGAGCTTAACCACTTGGGCTATCATGACGGTTTAGGAAATATGAGGCAGAAGTCTGAAAGGCTGGTAAAATTAGTCGATAGCATTGGCGACCAGTTAGATATTTCATCTGATGCAATAGACCACGCTAAAAGGGCTGCTTATCTTTCAAAGGCGGACCTAGTGACTAAACTAGTAGTTGAATTTACAGAGTTACAGGGAACTATGGGTAGAATTTATGCCCAAGCTTCTGGAGAAAACAAGATGGTAGCTCAGGCCATAGAGGAGCAATACCTACCTAGGTTTGCAGGAGATAGGACCCCTGAATCTACGGCAGGTACCTTGCTATCCCTTGCGGATAAGATAGATAGCATAACCGGTCTACATTCCCTTGGGATAGAGGTTACAGGCTCTCAGGACCCATATGGACAAAGAAGGGCGGTTATTGGAATTTTAAATATCCTAATCGATAATAAGATGAATATGGATTTAAAAGAAAGCTTCCAGGACTCCCTATATAATTTTGCGGATGAATTTGGTCAAAATTTCGATTACGAAGAAACTACTAAGAAGTTAGTTGATTTTACTCTTGCAAGATTTAGGAATAAATTGATAGATGAAGGTCATAGGTATGATATAGTTGATTCTGTTTTAGGTCATGAAAGCCTAGACCCATTCGAAATGGTTACAAGAATTGAGTCCGTAGAAAAACTATTAAAGGGCGACCAGGCAGAGGATATAATAACAAGATTTATAAGGATTAAAAATATCTCAAAGACTGCTGAAGGACTAGGCGTAGATAAGGAAGTTCTTGAAGAAGGGGACTTTGTCCTTTACAATAAACTTTCTATACTTGAAGAAATGGACTCAAAGGTAATGGATTATGATGAAAGACTAAAACTTTTAAAAGACATGTCTGATGATGTCGACCAATACCTTGATAACACTATGATAAATGTAGAGGACGAGGAATTGAAGAAAGCAAGACTATCCTTGATAAAAAACTTTAGCGAGAGAATTGAGAGTATATTTGATCCAACCCAGATAGTAAGGAGTTAGTATGATAGACATTATAGTGATTTCAGACTCTAGTGGAGAGACTGCAAATTCTTATGCCAACTCACTAATGATACAATTTCCGTATGTAACTTTTAATAAGAAAATATATTATAATATAGATCAACCAGAAAAACTAAACAATATATTTGTAGGTCTGGGGCCTAAAGTCCTAGTTATTTCAACCATTGTGCTTGAAGGAGTAGCAGAAAGGTTAAAAGATATAGTACGCCAAAAGGACTATACTCTAATTGATCTAATGTCCAAGCCCATGGAAGACATAGAAGAAATAACTGGTCAAAAGCCCATAAAAAAGGTTGGGCTAATGAGGGACCTTGGCAACAAGTATTTTGAAAAGATTGAGGCTATCGAATTTGCCTTGAAATATGATGACGGTAAGGATCCTAGGGGTTTTTTACAATCGGATATAGTCTTGCTGGGGGTATCTAGAACATCAAAAACCCCCCTATCTATCTATCTGGCAAACAAGGCCTATAAGGTTTCCAACCTCCCTCTAATCCCAGAGATAGATTTACCTGACGAGATTTTTGAAGTTGATAGGAAAAAGATTATTGGCCTTTCAATAGATGACAAAAAGCTCGAAGAGATTAGAGAACAGAGGCTTAGGATTATGGGGTTAGGAGAAGATTCTATCTACTCCAATGACGGTAGAATCCAGAAAGAGCTGGCCTATTCCCAGGATGTTTTTAGGAAGTTATCATGCAAGGTAATAAATGTAACAGGAAAGCCTGTTGAAGAAATTGCAAGTGAGATAATCAAGTACCTTGGGAACTAAATCATAATAGTTCCCAAGGGCCTTTTAACCATAAAGGAGATATTTTATGGGGTATATACCTGATGATCAAATTAATAGGTTAAAAGAGTCCCTGGATATAGTTGATGTGGTATCTTCTTATGTTTCATTAAAGCCTGCGGGAGCAAACCTTAAGGGGCTATGTCCTTTCCACCATGAAAAGACTCCATCGTTTACTGTAAATAGGCAAAAAAATTTTTACCATTGTTTTGGCTGTGGTCAGGGTGGCGATGCGATTGATTTTATAATGAAGATTGAAAACTTGGACTACATATCGGCAGTTAGGTTTTTGGCCGACAAAAATGGAATCATTTTAGATGAAGAAAATTACAACAGGGAAGCAAGCGAGAAGTTAAAAAGACTTTATAAGATTAATTCCCTGGTGGCTAAATACTATTTTAGAAACATGCTTGTGGAAAAAGCCCCCCAGGATTATATCCACCAAAGGGGGCTAGACATAAAAGTAGTAAATGCTTTTTTCCTAGGCTATGCCAAGCAAAAGTCTGACAGTCCTGATGGCTGGGGGAAGGATCTTTTTAATTTTTTACTTTCTCAAAATGTATCAGTAGAAGATATGTTGGAGCTAGGGCTTGTTGATAGAAGCAAGAAAGATAATTCTTATTACGATAAGTTTAGGGATAGGCTTATATTCCCTATATTAAATAACAAGCGAAGGGTAATAGGCTTTGGGGGAAGGACCTTGGTTGATAACAAAATAAAGTACCTAAATTCACCAGAAAGTCCAGTGTTCCATAAAGGTGATAACCTTTATGGGGTGACCAACCTTCAAGCCAGGGTTTCTAGAGACAAGGTTATTTTGGTTGAAGGATATATGGATGTTATAGCCCTATACAACTATGGAATTGATTATGCTGCGGCATCTCTAGGGACAGCCCTTACAGAAAGACAGGCAACTATATTAAAAAGGTATGGAAAGCAGATATATATAGCCTATGACGGAGACCAAGCTGGTATAAAGGCAAGCCTAAGAGCCATTGAAATCTTCGATAAGATTGGAATTGAACCTAGAATAGTAGAATTTCCTAACGAGATGGACCCAGATGAATTTATAAAAAGTCAAGGACTCAATGCCTTTGAGAAGGCCTTAAAAGATTCAAAAAAAGCCCTGGACTACAGGATGCAATTAGAAATAGATAAACCAGGAGATAAGTTTGATCTTACGGAGAGGATGATTAATTTCTTGGTATCTATAAAGGGCAATGCAAAAAGGGAAATATATGGACAAAAGATTGCAAATTCCGTAGGAATATCTTTTGAATCCCTTATGAAAGATGTTGCTAGTAGCTTGGATAAAGCTAATAAATTGGAAGATTCTAAGAAAATGCTAGGAAAAACTACTTACGATAGAAGGGTTCAGCCCAATAATGGGTATCATAATATCCAGACAAATAGTGAATTAAAGGATTTTTCACCCCCTATTTCAAGGGACCAATTGAGGTTGAAATTAGAAAAAGAAATCCTTTCAAAGATGCTATTAAACAGGGAATTTTTTATTTTACTAGAAGATATTGCAAAGGAATTCATAACCAGCGACCAACTTCTAGACCTATATGGCTTGGTGGAAAGAGAATATTCGAGTGAAAGCTATGACATTGACCAACTTGTAAGTAGTCAAGCCTTTTCGCTTGCAAACATTGGGTCGACCTATGAGCAAGCTAAGAGGGGCTATGTAGAGGGGAGTGAAAAGGGGCTTTCTGAAGAGCTTAGAAGAAGGGTTATGAAATTCATTTTAATAGATAGAAGAGACGAAATAACAAGGCAGTTGAGAGAGAATATTTCCCAAGAGAAAAGGGACATCTTATACAAGGAGCTTGTGGATGTGACCAGGGAATTGACTCAGTACTAAGTACTAAAGGAGTTTTTCATGAATAGACAATTAATTGATAGTGACGACCTAAGATCATCCATCATTGAGGAAGCGAAAAAGATTGCTTCTGAGAACAATGAAATAATTCGCAAGTCCCAACTTAAATTAATAGATGGCTATTTATCCTTGGATGAAGAGGATATAGAGGCCGTAAAAAAGGCTTTAATAGACGCTGATATAGAGATTAGCAAGGACCCAGCTCAAATCATAGAAATGGAAGATTTAGAGGCTGATGATGAGGACTTGGAAACTCTTGAAGACGATGAAGAAAAAGAAGATGCTGAAGAAGAAAGTAAGGTAGAAGATATATCAGATATAAAGGGGGCTTTTGTTGATGACCCTGTTAAGATGTATCTAAAAGAGATAGGTAAAATAAAACTGTTGACAGCTGAGGAAGAGGTAATTTTAGCCAAGGCCATGGAAGATGGGGAGATAGCCAGAAAGCTCCTATCAGCTGGCAGGATAAATATAAAAGAAAGTGTTGAAGTATTTAAGTATTACAATTTCGCTAACCTTGCAAGGTTATTACTAGGATGGATAGACAAACTAGAAAAAGGAGAAAAACTTACTGATGAAGAAGTAATCCTATCTAGGTTTATCGACAATTTCAACAAGGTCTTTAACAGGATAGATACTGATGAAGACAAGATTAGGGCGGATAGGCAACTTGAGCTTCTTTATAAGATAAACAAGGTTATCTATAAGAGGACAAGCGTTAAGACCCTTTCAGAAGAGAAGATAAAAGAGCTATCTTTTTGCTTAGCTGCAAATAAAGCCATCATATATAATATGTTAGACCTAGATGAAAGTAATGACATCCTAGATTATGAGGATGAGGAAAGATATGGGCAAATATATGACTTCATAGTGGACAACTATGATGAGGTTAAGGAAACCTTAAAAAACACCCTTGAAAAAGCCGATGAGATGAAGGTTACCCTATCCGACCTATATGATAAATTTGATATAAGACTAGTAAGCGATACAGATAAGATTAGCATTGAGACTAAGTATAGAATATTAGCCCACTATCTGAGAGCGGATATCTTGATTAGAAATAAATTGGATACTGAACAAAAGAAAATCTTATTTATCGAAGAGGAAAAATATGGCAAGATTGAAGAACTTAATGAAAAGGTATTGAAACTTGCAACTGACGGATATCAAGAAGACTACATTACCGAGAAAGACAAGGAAGACCTTCTAGCTATTCAAAAATTTGGAGAAATATTTTCACCGGCCATAAAAATGCAAGAATTCTCAGAAGACGATGTCAGGGAATTAAAGAAGCTTATGAGGGCTGGTAACAGGGCTAAATCAAGACTTGCTGAAACAAACTTGAGGCTGGTTGTTTCAATCGCTAAAAGATATGTAGGTAGGGGAATGAGCTTCCTAGACCTAATTCAAGAAGGTAATCTTGGGCTAATGAAAGCGGTAGGTAAATTTGACTACCAGAGAGGATTTAAATTCTCTACATATGCAACCTGGTGGATAAGACAGGCCATTACTAGGGCCATAGCAGACCAGGCTAGAACAATAAGAATACCGGTGCATATGGTTGAAACAATCAACAAGCTAGTTAGGGTTCAAAGGCAACTTTTGCAAGAGTTAGGAAGAACACCTACAAATGAGGAGATAGCTGCCGAGATGAATATAGATGTCGAAAAGGTGAGGGAGGTTAGGAAAATTGCCCAAGAACCTGTATCTCTAGAGGCTCCAATTGGGGAGGAGGATGACAGCCACCTGGGCGACTTCATAGAAGACGAAAGGGCCTTAGCACCTGATGATGCAGCCAACCAAACAATGCTTAGAGAACAATTGGATGAAATCCTTGGAACCCTATCGGAAAGGGAAAAAAGGGTGCTTGAATTAAGATTTGGCTTGACTGATGGTGTCCCAAAAACCCTTGAAGACGTAGGAAAAGAATTTAATGTTACGAGAGAAAGAATTAGGCAGATAGAAGCCAAGGCGATCAGAAAGCTTAGAAGACCAGGTAAAGGGGATAAAATTAAAGACTACTTAGAAAGTTTTTAATCAAATAATATTTGGGGCTATCTTTTTAAAGATGGCCCCTATTTATATAAGCTATAAGTGTGAACATGACTGATAATAGTTAAAATGCTAATAATTTATGAGGGATGAGATGGACCAAAGACTAGATGCTTTAGTTAATTTTGTAGGTGAAAATAAAATAGTTTGTGATGTTGGAACTGACCATGGTTGGACAGCTATTAAAATCTTGGAGGAGAAAAAACCGAAAAAGGTAATCGCCAGTGATATTAGCCCAAACTCCTTAAAAAAACTAGAGGATAAGGTCTTAACTAAGGGCTATGATATCGAGCTTGTGGTGACAGATGGCATAAAAGACCTAGAAAAATACAAGCCTCAAGAAATTATTATTTCTGGGATGGGGGGCTTTTTAATTTCCAAGATAATAGAGAGGGGGATGAACTTAGCAAAAAACACGGAAAAGTTAATCCTTCAAGCCAACAACTCCCTCTACCACCTAAGAACCTACTTAATGGACAGGTCTTTTGAAATAATTGATGAAAAAATTGTTTACGATGGGGGGATTTACTACGACATAATCGTCTGCTCATATAGGAAGGAAAAACCCCTTCCCTATGAAAATGACTATTCCTACGAGTATGGAGATATAAATATAAAAAGGAAAGACCCCCTTTTAAAAGACAAGCTCACCAAGATGAGAACAGAGAAATTAGCCATAATTGAGAATTTAAGAGACTTGAAAACCGAGTCGGCGAAAAAGAGTTTAGAAGAAAAAGAGAAGGAATTAATAGATATTGAAGAGGTGTTAAAATGCTTATAAGGGAATTTATTGAGAAATTTGAAGAGGTGTTTCCTAAAGACCTCCAAGCAAGCTGGGATAATAGTGGTCTTCAAGTTGGCAATATGGAAAATGAGTTAAAGGGGGTCCTAACGTGCCTTGAGATAACTGATGAGGTTATTATGGAGGCTATAGACAGAGGGGCTAACCTTATTCTTTGCCACCATCCGCTATTATTTGTTGCGAGAAAATCACTGGATTACAAGAACTTTATAGGAAAGAAACTGATTGATGCCGTAAGAAACGACATCTGTATATACGCCAGCCACACCTCAATAGACGCTAATTCAAGAGGACTGAATAGGTATGTATTTAATAGGCTTGGATTTGAATCCCAGGGAAGGCTAGAGGAGACGGAAGCTGGACACGGTTATGGAGATTATTCTGAAATAGGGGAAACTAATATTAGGACCCTAGCAGAAAGCATAAAAGAGGAGCTTGACCTTGACCACATAATATTTTATGGAGATGAGGATGCTAAGATAAAAAAGCTTGCTCTGGCAACGGGTTCAGGAGAGGATTTTATTGAAGCCTGCCTAAACAAAAATATAGACCTATATATAACGGCAGATATAAAACACCACCAGGCCATGGATTGCCTGGAGCAGGGATTAATGGTGATGGATATAGGCCACTACAATTCAGAAAAATTGTTTAATGACTTATGTCTTGAGTTTATAAAAGAACAGACTCCAGGTGTTGAGGGATATAGTGAAAAAAGGACCCAAAAATACGATAGGAAAGTTTTTTAGCCAGATGGAATAATTGAAGAAGAAAGACTGATGTGCTAAAATACTTTGTGAGTAAGCTGGATAATCGCGTGATTAATCACGAGGAAAGTCCGTGCACCATACAGCGAGGATGCCAGATAACGTCTGGTGAAGGCGACTTCAAGGCTAGTGCAACAGAGATATACCGCCTCGAAAGAGGTAAGGGTGGAAAGGCGAGGTAAGAGCTCACCGGTGAATAGGCGACTATTCAGCCATGTAAACCCCATCCGGTGCAAGATCAAATAGGAAACAACCTGGCAGCTGGTCAGGTCCGGTAGGTAGATTGCTTGAGGCTACAGGTGACTGTAGTCCTAGATAGATGATTATCGAATACAGAACACGGCTTATAGGCTTGCTCATAATATTAAATCAACGAGGATATCATGGAAAAAAAGTACAATGAAGAGCTTAAACATAGAAATATGATGAAGACGGTCACTAAGCTAGTGGCAGTTCTTGGTCTAGCATTTCTCGTATTTAATTTCATAGTTAATCCTCTTTTTAATTTTAAAGTAAAAAAATATATAATCGAAAGCCCTAGGCTTGAAAGAGAATTTGATGGCTACAAGATAGTTCAGATATCGGACCTTTACTTGCAAGAGGATACCAATCTTGACAAGCTGACGGAAGAAATAAGAGACCTTCAACCAGACTTAATAGTCTTTACAGGCAATATCTTTTCTGAAGAGGCGGATGACCATTTTAAGAACTTCATTGATATGAAGAAGGAATTAGATGATTCATTGGAAGGAAATTTTTTAGCCTATATTAGCAAGGGAGAAAGCGACCAGAAACTTTCTAGCACGTATCAAAAGGACCTTTATAGGATACTTGAGAAAAATGGCATCTATCTTTTAGATAATAGGTCGACATTGATCAATAAAGGGGGGAAATCTTTATTCATCTATGGATTGACCTCCCCGCTTGATGATTATAAGCTCTCTAATGATCAAACGAACTTCAAGCCTCAAATAATAAATAGCGAGGCGAGATTTGCACTAGCCCTATCTCACAACCCCTCTTATGGGCTTGATAGTGACCTTTTGAAGATGGATCTTACCTTATCAGGATCAAGAAATGGTGGCTGGATAAGGCTACCATTTATAAAAGGATTAGACTACGGAAAGGAGAGCGTATTTAAAGAGGGACTTTATAGGCTTGACATGGATAGCGGCTTAATCGTATCTAGAGGTGCAGGTAATAAGAAGGGAAAGGTTAGGATACTTAATCCTAGAGAGATTGTATTAATTGAATTGAAGAGGGAACCATGAATAGAGAAAAAATAAGAATTGTAAGTGAAACAACGATCCCTAAATATGCTACGCCAGGATCAGCAGGCTTTGACCTTTATTGTAACAACAAAGAACCAATAATTGCTAAGCCCCATGACCTGGTAGCTATACCAACAGGCTTGAAATTGCAAATACCCCTTGGTTATTTTGGAGCTATTTACCCAAGAAGCTCTGCAGGTATAAAGCTAAGGGTAAGGCTGGCTAATACGACTGGTATTATTGACTCAGATTATAGGGGAGAAATAGTTATTTTTATTATAAATGAGGGTGAAGAAGACCTTGTTATAAATAAAGGGGATAGACTTTGCCAGATGGTGATACAACCCTATATCCAGGTGGACTTTGAAGTCGTAGATTCACTTGATGAAACTCAAAGGGGAGAAGGAGGCATCGGGTCTACTGGTAAATAGGAGATTTAAGAGGACCAATATAAAGCTAGGATAGACTTTAATATATCTAATTTAGATTAAATAGGGTCAAAGATTATTAAAATATAGAATAAAAAAATTGTAATAGCCCTAAGCTTATGGATGAAAGCTTGTCCATTTAAAATGTTGGGGCTTTTTTAATTAATTTTAATATTTTATTTAAAATAGGTATCAGTAAATAGCTAGTATAAAAAGTTAGTCTAACTTAATTAATAAAAATATTTAATAAATGTGTTATAATATAAATGGAATTTAAAGGGGGGGATAGTATGGATGGTAAAAAAGAAAAGAAAAAACGAAATCCACTTATTTTAATTATTCAAATAATCCTTATCGGAATCATTTTATATAGTTCTTATAAAATCATAGAATACAATTATGGAAGATATAAGGCTGGTAAGTTATACGACCAATACAAGGAAGGTATGGGGGACCCATCCCTTATTAACAAGGGGCTAACTGGTCAAGAAACTAGTGGGGATAAAAAGGAAGATAAGAAAAGGTTTGAAGCTCTTACTAAAGAAGGCTTGGCTAAACTAAGAAAGAAAAACTCCGATATAATTGCCTACTTAAATATACCTGACCTGGGAATCAGCTACCCAGTTGTTTTTAAAGACAATGAATATTACTTGAGAAGGGACCTTAATAAGCAATACTCCCTAGCAGGAACCCTGTTTGTAGAAGAATTAAATAAAAAAGACTTTTCGGATATGAACACCATTATTTATGGACACAACATGTCCAATGCTATTGTAAAGTCCTCTCAGATGTTTGAACCCCTAATAAAGCTGGGGGAAAAGGATTATGTTTCAAGTAAGGACAAGCATTATATAGAGCTTTACACCGACCAGGGAGTCAAGATATACAGGGTGTTTTCAGCCCACTATGCCGTAGCTAGTTCTGACTATAGGACACTAAATATTGCTGATGATAAGAAGGTGGGATACCTAAATTCCTTAAAAGACAAGTCAAGGGTTAAATTTTTAGACTATGAATTTAATACGGAGTCTAAGATATTGACCCTGTCCACCTGTGACAATGTAACAGACGAAGGAAGATTTGCCGTTCACGCAGTCTTGATGGAAGAATATGATGAACTATAGAATTGAAGAAATAGAGGGTGGAATAAGGGTTTTTGGCCTCAAAAATTTTCACCTACCCCATATATTTGAGAATGGACAAGCTTTTAGCTGGGAGAAGAGCGAGGAAGGATCTTATATAGTTGTAGCCAGCGACAAAGTGGCTGAATTTATTATGGAGAAAGATTGCCTTCTTGCATATAATTGCAGCAAGGAAGATTTTGAAGACTTCTGGCAGGATTACTTTAACCTAGAAGTAGACTATGACCATATAAAAGAGGAACTAAGAAAGACCAAGGCCTATAAAGAAAATGATAGTCTTAAAGAGGCCATGGACTTTGCTTATGGCCTTAGGATATTAAAGCAGGATAGGTTCGAGATGATAATCTCCTTCATTATTTCTGCCAATAATAGGATAGGACAAATCAAAAAGTCGATAAGGCTTTTATCCGAAAATTATGGGACCTATATAGGCGACTATAAGGGGACCAGCTATTATGCTTTTCCAAGACCGGACCAACTAGCCTACCAGGACCCGGAAGAGATTAAGGAGATTTGTAGGGTTGGATTTAGAAATACCAGGATAGTAGAAGCTGCAAGGAGATATTTAGAGGAGCCAGAACTTTTTGAAGACGGCGACCTTGATAGGCTAAAAGCCAACCTTATTGACCTGCCAGGGGTAGGGCCTAAGGTTATGGATTGCATCCTCCTATTTGGATATGGGGTAGAGGAGACCTTTCCCATTGATGTTTGGGTGAAAAGGCTTATGGAAACCCTATATATTAAGGACAAGATAAGTAATAGGGAGATATTAATAAAAGCAAGGGATTTATTTGGAAATTATTTAGGGCATGCCCAGCAATATCTTTTTTATTATGCTAGGGAACATGCAATTGGAAAATAATATATTTGGAGGTAATTATGAAGTTAAAGCCATTAAGAGATAGAGTAGTTATTAAAAGAATAAGCCGTGAGGAAAAAACTGCGACAGGAATAATTATGCCAAACGCAGCTAAGGAAAAAAATGACTATGCAGAGGTTGTTGAAATTTCTGAAGACTTGAAAGACAAGGCTGCCTATAAGATAGGTGATAAGGTTCTATTTACCCAGTATGCAGGCTTGACCCTTAATGAAGGGGATGACGAGTATATAGTTATCAAGGATGAAGATATTTTAGCTATCATTATAGATTAGTGGGAGGATTTAGATGAGTAAAGATATTAAATATGGATTGGAGTCTAGAAGGGCTCTTGAAGTTGGGATTAATAAGCTTACAGATGCCGTAAAAGTAACCTTAGGTCCTAAGGGTAGAAATGCAGTTATAGATAAGGGTTACGGGGCTCCATTGATAACTAATGATGGGGTTACAATCGCCAGGGAAATAGAACTTGAAGATAGGTTCGAAAATATGGGAGCTCAATTGCTAAAAGAGGTGGCTATCAAGACTAATGATATAGCCGGAGATGGTACAACTACAGCAACTATCCTGGCTCAGGCTATAGTTAGTGAGGGCTTAAAGAATATCACAGCAGGGGCCAACCCTGTAATCCTACAAAAGGGGATAAAAAAGGCTACTGAAATAGTTGTAGAAAGCATTAAAAAATCCTCTAATCCCGTTGTAACTAAGGAATCAATAGCTCAGGTTGGGGCTGTTTCATCAGCGGACCTTGAGGTTGGTAAATTAATTTCAGATGCTATGGAGCAAGTTGGAAGGGATGGAGTTATAACAGTTGAAGAGTCTAAGACCATGGGAACAACCCTTTCAGTAGTAGAAGGGATGCAATTTGAAAGAGGATTTTTATCTTCTTATATGGCAAGTAACAAGGAGAAGATGGTTGCAGAGCTTGAAGATCCTTATATTTTTATTACTGATAAGAAGATTTCAAGCGTACAGGAAATCCTTCCAGTCCTTGAAGAACTTGTTCAAACCCACAAGCCTATGTTAATCATAGCGGACGATGTTGACAACGATGCTCTTACAACCCTTATAATTAACAAGATTAGGGGAACATTTAATGTGGTAGCAGTTAAAGCCCCAAGCTATGGAGATAATAGAAAGAGGGTGCTAGAGGATATAGCGATCCTTACAGGTACCAAGGTCTTCAAGGAAGAATTACAAGATGAACTATCCCTAGTAAAGCTTGAAGAGCTTGGTCAAGCTAAGAAGGTTAATGTAGACAAGGATTCAACCACCATTGTGCATGGGGGAGGTTCTCAAGAGGATATTTCCCATAGGGTTGACCAGATAAAAAATGAAATTGAAGCTTCTACTTCAGAATTTGACATAGAAAAGCTTAGGGAAAGACTTGCTAAGCTTTCAGGAGGAGTTGGGCTAATCCAAGTTGGGGCAGTTACAGAAGTTGAAATGAAGGAAAAAAAGCTTAGGATTGAAGATGCCCTATCGGCTACAAAGGCTGCCGTTGAAGAGGGGATAGTCGCAGGTGGAGGAACAGTATTACTTGACTCCATTAGCTCTTTAGATGAGTATATAGCTTCTGTTGAAGGTGATGAAAGAATAGGGGCAAGGATAGTGGCAAGAGCCCTAGAAGCACCTGCAAGGCAAATTGCCCAAAATGCAGGCCTGGATGGGTCTATAATAGTTACTAAAGTAATGGAACTCCCTCAAGGACATGGATATGATGCCCTAGAAGCTAGCTATGGGGACATGATAGAAAAGGGTATAGTTGACCCTACTAAGGTTACTAGGTCAGCCCTTGAAAATGCAGCTTCGATAGCTTCAATGATATTGACTACTGAGGCGGCTATAGTTGATATACCAGAAAAATCTATAGGTCAGGCTGGTATGGATCCTTCCATGGGAGGAATAGGTTTCTAATAGTAGTGCAGGTCTAGAGAGGGCTGCTATCGATTATAATTGCTAGCAAGCCCTTGTAATATAGGGGGATATATGACATATAAGTTGTTAGTTGTGAACAAGGACCAAGACTTCATTGATAATTTTATCTATAGCTTCAAGTCTGAGGATTATGTTATAGGCCAATCAAATAGCATTAAGGAGGCCATGGAAGAGCTTTCTTCAAATGACTACGACCTAGTTGTAATCGATATGGATTTTAAGGATGGGACAGGTCTTGATTTGAAAAGGAAGATGAATGATTTACGGGATATTCCAACCGTTGTCGTTTCCGAAAGTAGTGAGCCCAACGAAAAGGTGTTAGCCCTTGAGTATGGTTGCGATGACTATATAGAAAGACCGTTTTATTTACTTGAATTAAAGGCGAGGATTCGTGCTGTTCTTAGGAGGACAACTAAGACAGTCCTAGTAAGAGATGTAAAGAAAAATGATGACACACTATCTAAGGGATTATTCGAGTTTAATATCCTGGGAAGGAAGGTAAAAGTCGATGATGTAGAGCTTGACCTTACAGGCAAGGAGTTTGACCTACTTTATATTCTTGTATCAAATAAAAATAAGGTCTTTACAAGAAGAGACTTGGCCGACGAACTTTGGAAGGGAATAGATGAGTCCAATATAAGGACGGTCGATGTTCACATAAGGAGATTGAGAGAAAAATTAGAGCCTGCCAAGGCCAATAAATTTATACAGACAAGCTGGGGAGAAGGTTACTACTTTGACGACAGCATAGGAGATAAGAGGAGGTAGAATGACAGACCAATACAGGTGGAACCTAGAGTCCATGTATGAAAATGATGAGATATTAGAAGAGGATTTAAAGGCCTTCAATGAAAGGCTGGCTTCAGTAGATGGCCTACTAAAGGACCCTTTAGAAAATATAAAAGAGGTCTTGGAAGCCTATGAGGGGTTAGCTAGGAAGCTAACAAACATGTATACCTACTCAAGTATGAGAAAGGATGAGGATTCAAGAGTAAGCAAGTATCAAAAGCTTAACATGGAAATGCAGACAGCTTATGTTGATTTCTCAACAAAGTTTTCATTTTTACAACCCTTCCTTTTAAGCCTGGATGAAGATGTCTTCATGGAGTTAAAGGAAAGAGAAGACCTAGCAGAATACAAGCTTATGCTTGAAAAAATCTTTAGATTTAAACCCTATACCTTAAGTGAAAAGGAAGAAAAAATTCTATCGACTATGTCTCCAGTAGCAGATGCCCCTTCAGAAATCTACTACTTCTTGACCAATGCCGATATGACTTTCCCAGACCTTGAATCAACAAAAGAAAAATTGACTAATGAGTCATTTGTTAAGCTTCAAAACTCCGAGGATAGGGCAGTAAGGAAGGAAGCCTTCGAAAAGTTTTATCAAACTTACAAGAGCTTTTCAAATACTATTGCAACTTCCTACTATTCCAACCTAAAGGCTATAACAAGCAAGGCTAAGCTAAGGGGATATGAGTCAGCAAGGCATATGGAATTATTTGAAGATGATGTAGATGTAAAAGTATATGATGCCTTGATTGAAAGTATCCATAGGAATATGCCGACCATCCATAAATACTATGAAATAAAGAAAAGAGCTTTAGGGTTAGACGACCAACATATGTACGATGTATATATGCCAATTTCTAAGAGTTTCGACAAAGAATATTCTTTTGAAGAGGCTAGAGACCTTGTGATAGAGTCTGTTGCCCCACTAGGAAAAGAATACCAAGATATTTATAGGAAGGCCTTTGAAGACAGGTGGATGGATGTTTATCCTAAGGAAGGAAAGAGGGGAGGAGCATATTCATCTGGATCCTACGATTCAATGCCCTTTGTCCTACTAAACTTTAATGGGACCCTTGATTCAGTATTTACCCTAGCCCATGAGATGGGCCACTCAATGCATAGCTACTATGCAAAGACATCCAACAGCTTTTTAAACCATAACTATACTATATTTGCTGCGGAAGTTGCTTCTACCTTCAATGAAGCCTTACTATTAAACTACCTGCTAGATAGGGCGGAAACAGAAGAAGAAAAGAAATACCTTATCGATTTTTATGTCGATAGCTTTAAATCAACTGTGTTTAGGCAAACCATGTTTGCTGAATTTGAAAGGGAAAGCCATAGGTTGGTGGAAGAGGGTAAAGGTCTTACAGCAGAAGACTTTTCTAAGATTTACCTTGATTTAAATAAGGAATATTTCGGGCCTCATATGGTATCAGATGAAGAAATAGCCTATGAATGGATGAGGATACCTCATTTTTATTCAGATTTCTATGTATATAAGTATGCTACAGGCTTTACAGCATCAACTATCTTAGCCAACAGGGTATTAAATGGAGAAGAAGGAGCTTTAGAAAACTACTTTAAATTCCTTAAAGATGGGAATAAGCATTTCCCAATAGACCAGTTAAAAATCGCTGGAGTCGATATGAAAGACCCAGGCACAGTAGATGAGGCTTTAAAAGTCTTTAAGAAAAATGTCGACCTATTGGATGACCTTATAGCTTAGGATGATATATAAATCGCTTATAAAATAGTGTTGGTGAAGAATTATAAATGAATTACATGGGGAGTTAGAAGTAAAATTCTAGCTCCCTTTTACATTTCAAATTTTACCTTTAATCTTAAACTTATCAAAATTTAAATTTCTGAAATGAAAAAATGATTTGTATCCAATATGGACTTCTTTTGGAAGTCTTCATTCCGCTAATTTTAAGAGATAAATTAAAAGACTTTATTGAACATTTGTAATATTTATAAATATTATTACATATATATTGACTATTACTGTGAAATAGTATACAATGAAAAAAACATATTATAAAGTAGGTTGTAATGGAGAGCTTTAAAAATCAATTGAAGGTGTTATATACGAATTTGATATTATTAACAAGGATAGTAAAAACCAAATAATAAGGTATTATGAACGATATAACTATATTGATGAAGATTTAATGAAATCTGATGATTATAATGAAGTAGCAAATCATTTAATTAGTAATTTCGATAAATTTAAATCTAAAGAAGAAAGTCTTTACTTCTTAAACGATGAAATAACTTCAAAAGGATTAATACCTGAAATTCCATTAACAGA
>CAYFSL010000002.1:15291-29576 GCA_964345835.1 uncultured Peptoniphilaceae bacterium | reverse complement strand
AAGGAGTTGGTATTTTAATTCTTTTAGCGATAGAACACCATCATGGTCTGGTGTAAAAGAATTTTATTCGTTCGTAAACGGTAATTCTGGATTTGGACCTAGTGCCGTGTCTGTTACTTATAGACCATATCCTACTAACTCCACACCTACATTTAAAAAGGGTGATGTTCTTCAATTCCATAATGGTTCTACGTGGAGGCACTCAACCATTATTACTAAGTTATACACCCTTTCATATAATGGAAGAAGCTCATACGGAGCTATGGTAACAGGTAGAACAGCACCAGGGGTGTTTAACGATAATACTAAAGCTCCATTAATATACGGTAGTAACGCAAAGAGAGTTTTAAGACTCACTAGATTAAGATAGGAGAACAGAAAATGAAAAAAATATTACTCTTATTGCTTCTTTCATTTTTATTAACAGGATGCAGCTCAAGTACAACTAAGAAAAATGAAGCTGGATCTCTTAAAGAAAGCGACTATATTTTAAGTAAAGGCATAGATAAGACCGATACTATATCAGAAGCTAGATATTCCAATGCCTTAAAAAGAGCAGATGTTGGTTTTATCTTCTATGAAAGTAATGAAATAGTAGGCATAGATGTGCCAGGTGTTGGAGTATTTTTAATAAATTATAAAGATAATAAACCACTTGTTTCAAATTATTTTGAACCTAAAAGTACTGAAAGTGACTTTATGGACGTTTCAATTACCAAAGATTTAAAAAACTTGTATTTTCAATATATCTCTATAGCTTCAAATTCTCCTAAAAACAAAAACCCAGGAGGGGAAAAAACAGGAAGCTTTATCTATAATATAAAAGAGAAAAAACTCTATGAAGGAAAAATTGATGAAGATGCCCTAGTAAAGCATGAAGAAAAATGGGATGACAATTTATCCATTGAGAACAATTCGTGGGATATGAAAGACTTAAAGTATAAACCCGATAATTCAGATAAAGAATACTTCTTTTTTAGAGATAAATAAGTTCTAAAAAGTAATGTAGACTTGAAAAATATTCTTTTTTCACATACAGACCACCATAACAAACGTTCTTTTTCACTAGAAAAAAAGAGCGTTTGTTTTCTTTTGCTTATATAATAAAATAAACAAGTAATATACAATTTATTGTGTGGTTATTTAGTTAATAACCCTACATATAGTATTTCCCCTTGACATTCAAGCTTCTTCGACCTATCATAATATATATAGATAAAGGAGGGAGAAAGGTGGAAGTAATAAAGAGAAATGGTACTAGCGTTCCATTTAACAAGGAAAAGATAGTTATTGCAATTGAAAAGGCTATGAACTCATTTTCTGGAGTTTATGAAGAGGGGCAGGCCCTAAAGATTGCAAATGAAATAGAGGATTTAGCAAGGACACTTAGTGGGCCTATTACTATTCATAAGATAGAAGATCAAGTTTACTATAAGCTTATAAATTATGGTAATCCTGCAACTGCTAAGGCCTATGAAAGCTATAGGTCTGTCCAAGAATTTAGGAGGCACAATAATACCATAGACGATGAAGTTGTAGGTATTCTTAACCAATCTAATAAGGATGTCCTAGACGAAAATTCCAATAAGGACGCTAAGGTTGTAAGCACCCAAAGAGATTTAATAGCAGGTGAAGTATCGAAGGATACGGCGAGGAGATTGATCTTACCTGCAGACATAGTTTTGGCCCATGATACAGGGGCTATTCATTTCCATGATATGGACTACATAGTACAACCCATGTTTAACTGCTGCCTTGTAAACCTTGAAGACATGTTGACAAATGGTACGGTAATAAACGGTAAAAAAATTGATTCCCCAAAGAGTTTTCAAGTTGCATGTACGGTAACCACCCAGATTATTGCCCAAGTAGCTAGTGGTCAATATGGGGGACAAAGCATTAATGGTATAGACAGGATACTAGCTCCCTTTGCTAGAAAGTCCTTTGAAAAATACCTTAAGGGGGTAGTTGAGGAGCAAAGGGAAGTCTACGGGATTGAACCAGACTATGCCAAGGCCGAAGAGATTGCCTGGAAGAGGACTAAGAAGGAAATAAAGGATGGGATTCAGACTATCCAATATCAGATAAATACCCTTATGACCACTAATGGTCAGGCTCCTTTTGTGACCCTATTTATGAACTTTACCCCTGGATATGAATATGAAAAAGAAGCCGCCCTTATAACTGAAGAAATCCTGAAACAAAGGTATGAGGGAATAAAAAATGACAAGGAAGTCTATGTGACCCCTGCCTTCCCTAAGTTAATTTACGTCTTGGATGACCATAATGTCCATCCAGACTCAAAGTATTACTATCTGACAAAGCTTGCAGTCAAGTGCACAGCCAAGAGGATGTATCCAGATTACATATCAGCCAAGTTAATGAGAAAATATTATGAAGGAAATGTATTTTCCCCGATGGGGTGTAGGTCTTTTCTTGCCCCTTGGAAGAATGAGAAGGGGGAATATGTCTTTGATGGAAGGTTTAACATGGGGGTTGTTTCCCTTAACCTACCGCAAATTGCCATCCTTGCCCAGGGGGATATGGACAAGTTCTGGTCCATATTCTACAAGAGGATGGACCTAGTTAAGAAGGCTCTTTTGCTGAGGTATGACCTATTAAAAGATACGACTAGCGATGTAAGTCCAGTCCACTGGCAATACGGTGCCATCGCAAGGCTTGGTAAGGGACAAAAGATTTATGACCTTCTACAAGGCGGTTATGCAACTATCTCCATAGGTTATATAGGCATATATGAAATGACTAGGCTTATGGTTGGAAAGACCCATACCAGTCCCGAAGGAAGGAAGTTTGCCCTAGAAGTCATGAAGGAGATGAACAGGCTAAAAGACCAATGGAAGGAAGAGACTGGTCTTGGCTTTGCCCTATATGGCACTCCTGCGGAAAGCTTGACCCACAGGTTCTGTTCAATAGATAGGGCTAGGTTTGGGGAGATAGAGGATGTAACAGACAAGGACTTTTACACCAATTCCTACCATGTCGATGTCAGGGAGCATATATCAGTCTTTGATAAGTTCGACTTCGAAGCTCAATTCCAAGAGCTATCGAGAGGTGGGATGATTTCATATGCTGAAATCCCTAATATGACCAACAACCTAGAAGCCGTAGAGACCCTAGTAAAATATATCTATGACCATATCATGTATGCTGAGTTTAATACTAAAAGCGACTACTGCCATGAGTGTGGCTTTGATGGGGAAATAAAGGTTAACCAGGATAATGAATGGGAATGCCCAAATTGCCACAACAAGGACAGGTCCAAGCTTACAGTTATCAGGCGTACCTGTGGCTACCTGGGCGAAAACTTCTGGAATGAAGGAAGGACAAAGGAAATAAGTTCCAGGGTGCTTCACATATGAGATATGGACAGATTAGAAAGTATGACATAGCAAATGGTGAAGGTATAAGGACCAGTATCTTTGTTACCGGTTGCAGCCATAAGTGCCCCGGATGTTTTAATGGCGACTACCAGGATTTTTCCCATGGTAGCCTATGGACAGATGAGGAAACCTCCCTTGTTATAGCCTATCTAAAAGATCCGTCAGTTTCAGGTCTAACCCTCCTTGGTGGAGAACCCATGCAAAACCTTGCCCTTACATCAATTGTGAGGCAGATAAAAAAGGAAGTGGATAAGAATATCTGGATTTATTCAGGCTACACTTTTGAAGAGATTCTTATTGATAAAAAGAAGCTAGACCTTTTAAAAGAGTGTGACGTCCTTGTAGACGGACTTTTTGTAGAAGAGTTAAAGGATTTGAAATTAGCTTTTAGAGGGTCGTCTAACCAGAGGGTAATTGACATCAAAAAAAGCCTGGAAGAGAAAAGGCCAGTTCTGTATATGGACTAGTTTAGATTTTTATGACTTTTGGCTTTAATTATTTCATCAGGGCTAGGATATTCAGAATTTAACCTATCCTTTATGGGTTAGGCAAGCTGTTTAAGGGGTATATTTGTGCTGGTGAATAATGTTAATTTTTAAAATTAAAAGAAAGTAAAAAACCCAAGGACCAGTTATAAGGCCCTTGGGTTTGTGTATTTTAAAAATAATGTAGATTACAAAAAGGCGGATAGGCCGATATTTTCAGCTAAAAGGGAAAGAATAATCCCTAGGCCTGCCGAAATGGCAATAATTTTGATTATGCCCACCTTTTTCCTGCGAAGGATAAAGGCTAGGATGAAGGTCATAAGGGCTACCAGGCTAACTTTAGAAAGATAGGGCTTAAGTCCTGCCATGATATCGGCAGAGTTAAAGATGGAGTTATTGACCATACTCAAGCTGGCTATAAATATCAGAGCTACCATACCAGGCTTTAAGCCCCTAATAATATTGTCCATAAAAGTTATTTTTTTATCGCTAAATACCAGCCTTGCTAAAAGTAGCATAAGGATAAATTGGGGAAGGACATTTCCAAGAGTTGCAACGATAGACCCAGCAAGGCCTGCTACCTTGGTTCCAACAAAGGTTGCAGCATTTATAGCTATAGGTCCTGGAGTCATCTGGGAAATGGTGATTATATCAATTATTTCCTTGCTAGTAAGCCAGCCATGATTAGTGACAATAACCTCTTCCAAGACTGGAAGCACTGCATAACCACCCCCAAAGGCTATAGCCCCAATATGGAAAAAGGACAGGAATAGGTTTAGTAAAATCATTTGCTATCCTCCTTTTTTAAGCTAAATATTATTAGACCAGAAAGAGCTAAAATAAGGATTATTATCGAAGTTGAAAGGCTGGTAAACATAGCTAGGCCAAAGGTTACTAGCATAGAAATTACAGCGTAAACCCTATCTTTTTTTATTGCTGTCTTAAATAGGTCATAGGTCGTTAATAGTAAGATGGCAGAGATAGCCCCGCTCATCCCCTTAAGGGCAAACTGTATGTATTTATTGCTGCTAAATTGCTTATAAAAGATTGAAACAAGGGATATTATCACTATGCAGGGAAGGACTGCTCCCAGAGTGGCAGCTATAGCTCCCTTGATTCCCTTCAACCTATACCCTGTCAAGATAGATGTGTTTATGGCCATGGCACCAGGACCTGATTGACCAATAGCTATAATTTGCATCATTTCATCTTCATCTATTAAGTTTCTCTTAGTAGAAAATTCATCCCTTATTACCGGTATAATCGTGTAGCCACCACCGAAAGTAAAGGATGATATCTTTAAGAAACTAAGAAAAATCTCTAAAATGCTAATATCATTTTTTTTCATAATTCACCTCATTGAAATTGTACAAGTAGGTTAAGGCCTTGTCAAATTAGTAAAATGAAGCAAAATTTTATTTATGCTATAATAGGTTGTAAATATTTTTAAAGGAGTACTAGATGTTAAAATTAATTTCATGGAATATAGATTCACTAAATGCAGCTTTGACAGGCCAGTCTGCTAGGGCTGAAATGTCCAGGGAGGTTCTAAGGTCAATTGCGGCAGACAAGGCGGATATAATCGCTATTCAGGAGACCAAGCTACCTATGACAGGGCCCTCTAAGAAGCACAAGGAAGAGCTGGAAGCCTACTTTCCAGGCTACAAGTATGAGTGGGTGACCTCAAAAGAACCTGCAAGAAAGGGCTATTCAGGGACCATGGTTCTTTACAAGAAAGAGATGAAGGCAGACCTTATCTTACCCAAGCTGGGAGCCCCAGAGCCAATGGACTATGAGGGAAGGCTTATGACCCTGGACTTTGGAGACTTCTATTTTGTAAATGTATATACACCCAATGCGGGCAGTAACCTTGATAGGCTAGAGTTTAGGCAGGTCTGGGATAGGCTCTATGCAGACTACCTGGAAGACCTTGATGGGGATAAACCTGTTATTGCAACTGGGGATTTTAATGTGGCCCATGAAGAGATAGACCTTAAAAATCCTGATACAAATAGGAGGTCAGCAGGCTTTACTGATGAAGAAAGGGCAGGCTTTACCAACCTATTATCAAAGGGATTTACCGATACTTTTAGGCACCTGCATGGTCCTGTTGAAGGCGTCTATACCTGGTGGGCTCAGAGGGTAAAGACTAGTAAAATCAACAATTCAGGCTGGAGAATTGACTATTTCTTGGTAAGTGATAGGATTAAAGACAAGGTTACTAGGTCTGAAATGATAAATTCAGGAGATAGGCAGGACCACACCCCGATTATCTTGGAGATTGACCTGTAATATAATGGATATTAGGAATCCGGCTTTTAGTCGGATTTTTATATTATTTTCTATTTGTTATAGATTTTTACGAGGGACCTAGTGACAACCAGGGGAATTTTTACCCTGGTTATATTTAAGAAGTTTTATTCCAACAAATTGTATACACAATTATATGAGATAGTAAAAGAGGAATATAAGCTTTTATTTTCAGTGTTATATTATTTATACAGTTATTATATTTAATTATTTTTAGGAGAAATTATGGCTAAATTTAGGTTGACAAGTGAGTCGACAGTAGACCTTCCTTTATCATATCTTAAGGAAAGGGATGTAGATGTAATATCCTACACTTATCTGATAAAGGAAGAAGAGTTTGTCGATGATATGTGGGAGAGAGAAGGAAGCATGGAGGAGTTCTATGAAAAGATAGAAGAAAATCTTCCCAAGACTTCCCAGTTAAATGTTGCAAGGTATGTGGAATTTTTTGAAGACCAGTTAGAGAAGGCTCAAGGGATGGATATCCTCCACTTGGTGTTTGGGACAGGGATGACCCAATCTATTAATAATGCTAGACTAGCTGTGGATATGGTTTTAGAGAATCACCCTGGTCGTAGAATAGAATTAGTTGATAGCCTTTGTGCTTCAACAGGCTTTGGAATGCTTTTAGATTATGTTTGTGACCTTAGGGATGAAGGAAAGACCCTTGATGAGGCAAAAAAATGGGCTGAAGACAATAGGCTAACAATCCACCACAGGTTATATACCAGCACCCTAGACCATTTTAGGAGGGGGGGAAGGATTTCAGGACCAGCAGCTACAATTGGTAGTATCTTAAAAATATGCCCTATGCTAATGTTTGATAACGAAGGAAAGATCATTGCATATGATAAGGTTAGAGGTAAGAAAAAGGCCATGCTAGCTACTGTAAAGCAAATGGAAGACTATGCGGATAATGGCAATGACTATGATGGAAAATGCTTTATCTGCCATTCTAACTGCCTTGATGACGCCAAGGAACTTGAGGCTGAGCTAGAGAAGAGATTCCCTAAACTTGAGGGCAAGATCATGATTTGTGATATTGGTCCAGTTATAGCATCCCATACAGGTCCAGGAACGGTTTCCTTATTCTTTAAGGGCGTAGAAAGAAAGAAGTTTGAAAAATAGGCCATATAGACCGGGGAGGAAGATATGGGAAAATATGCTAAAGCCCTACTCTTGGCTTTGCTTATGCTTGTTGTTGGTTGGGCAGGCTACCTTTTAGGAACTAGTAGTCAGGGAGATATAATTAGTCCATCTAGAGTGACTAGACCAACTAGCAAGGAAGAGATAAATTCAAAGTTATCAAGTAATGAAATTGATGGTAAGATAAAAAATATTATTAAGATATTGGACCAAAAGTACCTTAGAGATATTGACCAAAAGAAATTGGAGGAAGGTATTTATAAGGGACTGGTCTCATCCCTTGGAGATGTCTATACAGTCTACTATGACAAGGATGAGTACAAGGAGCTAATGCAACAAAGCCAGGGGGAATTTGGAGGAGTAGGTATAGAGGTCAGCTCTGCTAGTGGAGAATATATAGAGGTGGTTGCCCCTATAAAAGATACCCCTGCTGAAAAGGCTGGAATCAAGGCTGGAGATAAGATAGTTGAGATTGATGGAAAGACTTTTATGGCCAAGGATATGAATGAGGCTGTCAAGCACATGAGGGGAAATCCTGGTGAAAAGGTCAAGATAACTGTCATGAGGACTGTAAATGGAAAGGACGAGAGGATGGATTTTGACCTAGTTAGGGAGATAATCCATGTTGAATCTGTTCATTCACAGATGCTTGAAGGCCAAATTGGATATATCCAGATAACTAATTTCCAAGCTGACACCTATGATGAATTTGTTAAGGCCTTTGAAGAGTTAGAGAAGAAGGGGGCTAAAAGTCTGGTCCTAGATTTGAGAAATAATCCGGGTGGACTATTAGATGTGACCATCAAAATAGCCGACTACCTTCTAGGAGAAGGAGTAGTTATGCAGACCAAATATAAGGATGGAAGTGGAGAGACTTACAAGTCTGACGCCGACCATAAAAAAATGCCAATGGTAACCTTAATAAATGCTGGGTCAGCATCTGCCTCTGAAGTCCTATCAGGAGCCTTAAAAGACTTTAATAGGTCGGAAATCCTAGGGGAAAAATCCTTTGGTAAAGGGGTAGTTCAGCAGATAGTAGGGCTAAAAGATGGCAGTGGTGTAAAAGTAACCATATCTGAGTTTTTCACCCCAAAGGGTAATAAGATTCATGGAGTTGGAATAAGTCCAACAAAAGAAGTGAAGCTTAATGAAAAGGCTAAGTCAATCGGACCAAAGCACCTTGATGATGACAACCAGCTGAGAGAAGCTATTGATATATTGAAGTAAATCGAAGTAAATAATCAGATTGGGGCAAGAGAATAATTGCCTCTTATCAACTGGCAGAAGGATGACTTGGTCATTTTCCTGCCAGTTTTTTTGATTGACTTATGAACTGATATTGTGTATACACCTTGCATTTTAGGAGGAGATACTGGGTATAGACAGGGTAAGTGTAAATTTGTATTTTTTAAAAGGAGGTCAAGATGAAAAAACTATATATAAAGCAAAAGGTTATTAAAATTACAGACCGCTATCCTGTTTTGAATGAGCATGGAGACCAATTATATAGGGTGGACCAGGACTTTAAGCTAATAGGAAATAGGGTAAAGGTGACCAGCCTTACAGGGAGGACAAATTTTACCATAAAAAGAGGGATAAAGCTCTTTTTGCCAAAGTACCGAGTAAATTTTGCTGACGGTAAGTCCATAAGAATAAGGCAGAACCTATCAATATTTAGGAGGAAGTTGAGCTTATATTCTAGGGATTATGACCTAGATATAAGGGGAGATATATTTTCCTTGAACTTCAAAGTCTATAATGCTGGAAGGCTAGTAGGTGAAATATATAGGAAATGGTTGGCTTGGGGCGACACCTTCGTACTTACAGTCCATGACGATAGCTATGAAGAAGAAATTTTAGCAATATTTATCGCTGTTGATGAGATTATAGATATGGCAAAAAGAAGAGACTAACTAATGGGATATACAAGAATTTGATTTTGCTATATAATATATTGACGAACGAATGTTCTAGATAAGGAGCGAGAGATATTGGATTTCAAATTAGTTTCTAATTACCAGCCTATGGGGGACCAACCCCAGGCTATAAAAAAGATTGTTGACGGGATTAAGGGAGGGGAGAGATATCAGACTCTAAAAGGGGTTACTGGTTCTGGAAAGACCTTTACCATGGCCAATGTCATACAAGAAGTTAATAGACCGACTTTGGTCTTGGCCCATAATAAGACCCTTGCCTACCAACTTTTTACAGAGTTTAAGGAGTTTTTTCCAGACAATGCTGTTGAGTACTTTGTTTCCTACTACAACTACTACCAGCCGGAAGCCTATGTGGCAGCTACTGATACCTACATAGCTAAAGACTCTTCTATAAATGATGAGATAGACAAGATGAGGCACTCCGCTACGGCGGCTCTTTTTGAGAGAAGGGATGTAATTATAGTGGCCTCTGTATCATGTATCTACGGGCTGGGAGACCCGATAGACTACGAGCATATGACTGTTTCCCTAAGACCTGGCATGGAAATAGACAGGGATGAGGTCTTAAAAAAACTGGTCAATATCCAATTTGCTAGGAATGATATTGATTTTCAAAGGTCAACCTTTAGGGTAAGGGGGGATGTGGTAGATATATTTCCTGCTAATGCTACTGAAAACGTTTATAGGGTGGAGTTTTTTGGAGACGAAATAGACAGGATCTCTGAGATAAACTACCTGACTGGAGAGGTTATAAGCCAGCTTAACCACATTTTAATATTTCCAGCCTCCCACTATGCTACTTCTAGGGAAAAGATAAGCCTGGCAGTTAAATCGATTGAGGAAGAGCTTTCAGAAAGGTTAAATGAGCTGAATGGACAGAATAAGCTAGTTGAAGCTCAAAGACTTGAGCAAAGAACCCTTTACGATATTGAAATGCTTACTGAAATAGGCTTTTGCTCTGGGATAGAAAACTATTCTAGGCACCTTAGCCAGAGACCAGCTGGGAGTAGGCCCTACACTTTACTTGACTATTTTCCAGACGACTTCGTCTTGATGGTGGACGAATCCCATGTAACCATTCCCCAAGTTAGGGGGATGTATGAGGGGGATAGGTCTAGGAAGCAGAACCTAGTAGACTACGGATTTAGGCTACCATCTGCCCTTGATAATAGGCCGCTTAAATTCAATGAATTTGAGTCCTTGTTAAACCAGGTCCTATTTGTATCTGCGACCCCAGGGCCATATGAGAAGGACCACCAGGCCTTTGAGGTTGAACAGGTCATAAGGCCGACAGGTCTCTTAGATCCTTTGGTTGAAGTAAGACCGACTAAGAACCAGATAGACGACCTAGTTTCCGAGGTGAATGCGACTATAGACAAGGGAGATAGGGTCCTGGTTACCACTTTAACTAAGAAAATGGCGGAAGACCTGACCACCTTTATGAAGGGGTTGGGAATTAAGGTTACCTACCTCCATTCGGACATCCAAACCATTGATAGGGTAGAGATAATAAGGGATTTAAGGATTGGAAAAATTGATGTCGTTGTCGGAATCAACCTTTTAAGAGAGGGGCTAGACATTCCTGAAGTTTCCCTAATAGCTATTCTTGATGCAGATAAGGAAGGCTTCCTCCGTTCAGAAACCTCTTTAGTACAAACCATAGGAAGGGCTGCAAGAAATGCAAACGGAAGGGTCCTTATGTATGCAGATGAAATAACAGGGTCCATGGATAGGGCTATAAAAGAAACTGACAGGAGAAGGAAAATCCAGATGGCCTATAATGAAGACCATGGAATAGTTCCAAGGTCCATCATCAAGGACATATCCGATATAGTTACCGTATCTATGGCTGCAGAAACCGAAGAAAAATACAATAAAAAAGATGCCATCTCTATTAAACAGGTAAAAGAAATCTTAATCACCCTTGAGATAGAGATGTATAAGGCTGCTGACGACCTTGACTTTGAGAAGGCGGCAAGTCTTAGAGATGAGATAAAGAAGATAAAAGAAGATTATGGAATGAGTGATAAGTAATGAGTTTAGATAAGATAGTAATTAAGAACGCCAAGGTTAACAATCTTAAAAATGTTAGCCTGACCCTACCTAGGGACAAGATGATTGTAGTTACTGGGCTTAGTGGGTCCGGTAAGTCATCCCTAGCCTTCGATACAATTTATGCAGAAGGACAAAGAAGGTATGTTGAATCCCTTTCTTCCTATGCTAGGCAATTTTTAGGGCAGATGGATAAACCTGATGTCGAGTATATAGAAGGGCTTTCTCCCTCAATTTCAATAGACCAAAAAACAACAAATAGGAATCCCAGGTCAACGGTTGGGACAGTTACAGAGATTTATGACTACCTAAGGCTCCTATTTTCAAAGACGGGAACTCCCCATTGTCCTGTATGTGGTTCTCATATTGAAGCCATGTCAATAGACCAGATGGTTGATAGGGTTATGAAGTTGGAGGAAAGAAGCAAAATATTAGTTCTTGCTCCAGTAGTCAAGGCTAAAAAGGGCCAGCATAAAAAATTATTAGAAAATATTAGAAAGCAGGGCTACTCAAGGGTTGTAATCGATGGAGAAAGCTATGACCTAACACTTGACCAGGTTGACCTTGATAAAAATTACAAGCATGATATCAGTCTTGTAGTGGATAGGCTTATAGTAAAAGAGGGAATAGAATCAAGGCTTTCTGACTCCCTTGAAAATGCTCTAGAAGCATCGGACGGGGTAGTCTATATAGATGTTATTGATAAAGAGGGCTTTACAATGTCATCAAACCTTTCCTGCCCTAATGGTCATATGTCCCTTGGGGAAATATCTCCCAGGATGTTTTCTTTTAATGCCCCCTTCGGAGCCTGTGATGCCTGTAATGGTTTGGGCTTTCACAATTCGGTTGATATAGACCTGGTAATTCCCGATAAGAACCTATCCATTTCCCAGGGAGCAATTGCACCCTTTGCATCCGCAAAGCCGGGGACCTACTATTATCAAATCCTTTCAACTATTGCAAAGAGGTATGGATTTTCTGATAAGAAACCTATTTCAGAAGCCCCAAAGGCCATGGTTGACGAGATATTGTACGGGTCTGACCAGGAGATTACCATCAGGTTTGGCTCCCATTTTCAAAATAGGGAGAAGACCACTAGCATCCTTTGGGAGGGGGTTGTTAATAACCTTCATAGGAGAAGAAAGACCGCCATGTCTGATGCTGCCAAGGCTAAACTTGACGAGTTCATGTCAGAAATTGAGTGTGACAAGTGCCATGGAAAGAGGCTAAAGGACGAGGTTTTAGCGATTACTATAGATGGTAAGTCTATAATAGATGTTACCGATTTATCCATAAGTGATTCGAAAAAGTGGATTGATCAGGTTAGATTTGACGATGGGAGAAAGAAGATTTCCGAACCCATTATTAAAGAAATTAAGCAAAGGCTGGACTTTTTGATAGAAGTAGGCTTAGATTATCTGACCATGTCAAGGTCAGCGGGGACCTTGTCAGGTGGAGAATCCCAGAGAATTAGGTTGGCAACCCAGATAGGTGCAGGCCTTGTTGGTGTTGTCTATGTCCTAGATGAGCCAAGTATCGGCCTTCACCAGAGGGATAATGAGAAGTTGCTTCATTCCCTGAGAAACCTAACTGACCTTGGAAATACCTTAATCGTTGTCGAACACGATGAGGACACCATGAGGATGGCTGACTATATTGTTGATATAGGTCCAGGGGCAGGAGTAAATGGCGGAGAGGTTGTCGCCCAGGGTACCTATGAAGATATAATTAACGCAAGTGAGTCTATTACAGGACAATACTTATCAGGTAAGAAAAAAATAGCCCTGCCCGAAACCAGGAGGAAGTCCGATAGATTTATTAGGATAAAGGGGGCCAGGGAGAACAACCTTAAAAATATAGATGTAGATATTCCCCTAGGCACCTTGACTTTAGTTACAGGGGTTTCTGGTTCTGGAAAGTCATCCTTAATTAATCAGATCCTCTATAAAGGGGCCATGAAGACTCTCCATAAGTCTAGGCCTAAGCCAGGCCTTCACGACTCCATTGAAGGGCTAGACCAGATTGACAAGGTCATAGAAATAGACCAGTCCCCAATTGGGAGGACTCCTAGGTCTAACCCAGCTACCTACACCAAGGTCTTTGACCTGATTAGGGATGTTTATGCCATGACCAATGAAGCTAAAATCAGGGGCTATAACAAGGGGAGGTTCTCTTTTAACGTTTCCGGGGGAAGGTGTGAACATTGTAAGGGAGACGGGGTAATCAAGGTTGAGATGCATTTCTTGCCAGATGTCTATGTCCCTTGCGATGTCTGTGGTGGTAAGAGATATAATAGGGAGACCCTAGAAGTAAAGTACAAGGGTAAGACCATTGCAGATATCTTGGAAATGACTGTAGATGAGGGGGTAGACTTTTTCTCAGCCCATGACAATATCAGAAATAAGCTTCAGACCCTTAAAGATGTCGGCCTTGGATATATAAAGATTGGTCAGTCATCTACTGAACTTTCAGGTGGCGAAGCTCAGAGGGTAAAGCTTGCATCAGAGTTAGGAAAGAGGTCGACAGGTAGGACCCTTTATGTCCTTGATGAGCCTACAACAGGCCTTCATGCAGCCGATATCCACAAATTGGTCAAGGTTCTTGATGAATTAGTAGAGGCGGGCAATACTGTGGTTGTCATTGAGCATAACTTGGATGTCATAAAGATGGCAGACTATATTATAGACCTTGGACCAGAAGGGGGAGACGGTGGTGGCAGCCTAGTTGCCACAGGAAGCCCAGAAGAAATAGTTAAGGTAAAGGAATCTTATACTGGAAAATTCTTGAAAAAATATTTGTAAATCAAAAGTTATTTAACCATAAAAACAGGGGTTAGTTTTTCTAATCCCTGTTAATTTTTTATGTAGGCTAATCAAGTGAATTTTACACCCACAATATTGAAAATTTAATAGTCTTATTTCTTTGCAAGGTCAACCCTTGTATAGCCTTTTTCA
>CAYFSL010000002.1:0-15191 GCA_964345835.1 uncultured Peptoniphilaceae bacterium | reverse complement strand
CTTTTTCACCAGGATTATTACAGGACGCTAGTAAAAAAACAGTAAATACTAGAAAATATTCTGTTAATTTTCAATGGTCTTTAGTCAACTTTACTTATTTCCTATAATATTATCGTTTGTGATTCAAATCACTGAAACTTTTCTAAATCCAAACTATGATAATGATGTAACAAATACATGTATAAACTTATTTAATTTAACTACATATAAATTACTTAGAAAATGGAGGTAATTATGAAGGCTTGGGAAAGTTTTAAAGGAAGCAAGTGGAAAAAAGAAGTAAATGTTAGAGATTTTATCAACCAAAACTACAAGGAATATAGGGGAGATGAAAGTTTCTTAGAGGGACCTACTAAGGCGACCTCTAAGCTATGGGAAAAAGTAATGGACCTTAATAAGCAAGAAGCAGCCAATGGAGGGGTCCTGGACATGGACAATGACATTGTTTCATCTATAACCTCCCATGGTGCGGGTTATATTGACGAGGGGCTTGAAAAAATAGTTGGACTTCAAACTGACAAGCCATATAAGAGGTCCTTCCAACCATTTGGAGGAATCAGGGTGAGTGAAACTGCCCTTGAAGCCTATGGCTACAAAAGGTCTGAAGAGATGCACGACCTATTTACCAAATACAGGAAGACCCACAACCAGGGGGTATTTGACGTTTATACTCCTGAGATGAAAAAGGCTAGACATTCAGGTATTATAACAGGCCTTCCAGATGCCTATGGAAGGGGAAGAATTATAGGCGACTACAGGAGGCTAGCCCTTTATGGTGTAGACTTTTTAATAGAAGATAAGAAACAACAAAAGGCATCTACTCAAACTATCATGACAGAAAAAAATATTAGGTTGAGGGAAGAATTATCAGAGCAAATCAGGGCCCTAGTAGAGCTTAAAGAGCTGGGTAATATTTATGGTTTTGATATTTCAAGGCCAGCGGAAAATGCCCAAGAAGCTATTCAATGGACTTACTTAGCCTACCTGGCAGCAGTAAAGACTCAAAATGGGGCAGCCATGTCTTTAGGAAGGACCTCTACTTTCTTGGATATCTATATAGAAAGAGACCTTGAAAGAGGTCTAATTGATGAAAAAGAGGCCCAAGAATTAATAGACCACTTTATCATGAAGTTGAGGATGGTCAGGTTTGCAAGAACGCCAGAGTACAATGACCTATTTTCAGGAGACCCTACCTGGGTTACAGAGGCAATTGGTGGAATGAGCCTTGATGGAAGGTCCCTGGTTACAAAGAACTCATTTAGATATCTTCATACCCTTAAGAACCTGGGGACATCACCAGAACCTAACCTAACAGTCCTATGGTCAGTCAACCTTCCTCAAGGATTTAAGCAGTTCTGTGCAAAGATCTCCATAGAAACATCTTCCATCCAATATGAAAATGATGACTTGATGAGACCATCATATGGGGATGACTATGCTATAGCCTGCTGTGTATCTGCCATGAGGGTGGGTAAGGAAATGCAATTTTTCGGAGCTAGAGCCAACCTTGCAAAGGCCTTACTTTACGCTATAAATGGTGGAATAGACGAGAAGAGTAAGGAACAGGTAGGACCAAAATATAGACCGATAAGTTCAGACTACCTAGACTATGATGAAGTCATAGAAAAATTCGAGGATATGCTGGAATGGTTAGCTGGTTTATATGTTCAAACCCTTAATGTAATCCACTATATGCACGATAAATATGCCTATGAAACCATCCAAATGGCCCTGCATGACAGGGATGTGAAGAGGTGGTTTGCAACAGGAATTGCCGGCCTATCAGTAGTAGCCGATTCCCTATCAGCTATTAAGCATGCCAAGGTAAAAACAATAAGGGATGAAGACGGCCTAGTAATTGACTACGAAATAGAGGGGGACTATCCAAAGTATGGAAACAACGATGACAGGGTTGATGACCTGGCGGTATATGTTGTTAAGTCCTTCATGGACAAGATTAGGAAGCATGAATTCTACAGGGATTCCGTTCCAACAACTTCGATACTAACTATCACATCTAATGTTGTCTACGGTAAAAAAACAGGTAATACTCCTGACGGAAGAAGGGCAGGAGCCCCATTTGCCCCAGGAGCAAACCCAATGCATAAAAGAGATGAATCGGGGGCTCTTGCATCCCTTTCATCAGTCGCAAAAATCCCATACGCCCACGCTCAAGATGGGGTAAGTAATACCTTCTCCATAATCCCTGGAGCCCTTGGAAAGGATATGAGGGTATTTACAGGAGACCTGGACCTAGAAGACTTAGATATAGACCTAGAAAGCATCGTACTAGACGACTGTACTAACATGGCATGTTCAGTACCGACCCTACACGAAGGAATAGATGAAGAATAATTTAAAGGAGATAAAATCATGGATCAAAAAAACGCACAAATAGATAACCTGGTAACTATGTTAGATGGATATATGGAAAAGGGGGGTCACCACCTAAACGTGAATGTATTTTCTAAGGAAATGCTTCTTGACGCCCAAGAGCACCCAGAAAAATACCCACAGTTAACTGTAAGGGTTTCAGGATATGCTGTAAACTTCAACAAATTAACTAGAGAGCAACAAAACGACGTAATCTCAAGGACCTTCCACGGAGACATGTAATGGTAACAGGCTATATTCATTCAAAGGAGACATTTGGAACGGTTGATGGACCGGGAATCAGGTATGTTCTTTTCCTTCAAGGATGCCCTATGAGGTGTCTGTACTGCCACAACCCTGATACTTGGACAAGGTCAGGAGGGACCCCTATCAGCGTAAGCCAGGTCCTGGATGAATATGAGTCATACAGACCCTTTTTGAAAGATGGAGGCCTAACCCTATCTGGGGGAGAGCCCCTTGTTCAAATCGACTTTGTAATCGAACTTTTTAGGGAGGCTAAAAAGCGTAAGATTCACACAGCCTTAGATAGCTCGGGCATAACCTTCGACAGGAAAAATGAAGACCTATTCGACAAGTTCAAGGAGTTAATAGAATATACAGACCTATTTTTACTAGATATCAAACAAATAGACCCTGAAGGTCATAAATTGCTGACTGGTCATAGCAATGAGAAAGTATTGGACTTCCTATCATTCTTAAATGATAATGATAAGGATATATGGATAAGACATGTCATTGTACCTGGATACACCTACGACAAAGAGTTGCTTATAAGGCTTGGTCACGAGCTTGCCAAGTATAAGTCAATAAAGGATGTCGATATCCTTCCCTACCATAGTATGGGCAAGGTTAAGTATGAAAAAATGGGGATAAATTACAAGCTCGATGGGGTAAAGGACCTTGGGATAAGAGAGGCTATGATTGCTAAGAAGGTTGTCTTGGCGGCTATGAAAGAAAAAAGAGCTAGTACAATTTAATAATGGCGCAAAAACTTCCATTTTAGAATATAATACTAGGGTGGAGGTTTTTTTATGGATAAATTATATAAGGATGGAAGCCTAAATTATAAGGTAATACCCCTTTTGTGCAACCTTTCAGACGAAGAGTTTAAGTTGATGGAGTCAAGGTTTGAGGTCCTACATTTTTCAAAAGGAGATTATGTCTTTAGGTCGGGAAGGCCTGCGGATAAGATGTTTATCATATATTCTGGATTTATGAAGATAATTCTTAACCTATCTGATGGAAGAGAGCAGATGATGTATCTTTATCAGTCAGGAGATTTTATAGGGGGGTTAAACCTCCTATCTGGAGATACCTACGTGTACGATGGAATAGCCTTGAGAGAGACGACCGTAGTTACCATTTCCAACAGAGACTTTAAGAATGTTCTTATGAACAATAAAGATTTCCTGCTTTCTATGATACAAAAATCCTACGAGAGGATAAGGCGTGCAGAGGCTCTTGTTGATAGGCTTTCAGTTATAAATGCCGACATGAAGGTGGCTAAAACATTAATAAATCTCATAAAATTTTACGGGGAAGAAACTGAGGATGGAATTATTCTGAACCTAAAGTTGAACCAGGAGGAACTAGGGTCATATTCAGGGGTAGCCAGAGAGACCATGAGTAGGAAGCTAAGGCAGTTCGAAGAGGTAGGCTACATAGAGATTTTAGCTAGAAACAAGATTTTACTTAAAGACATCAAGGGGATATCCAAGTTGATAGTTTAGAGGATTGAGAGAAAAGCTGAATAACAGAATAAATCATATCTATAGCTGGTGCGTGAAAACTACTAATTTTCACGCCTTCTTTTTTTTCTCTGAATATTTATAGAGTATATGAAGAATATTGTAATGACTATTCATATTTGTATCTAGGTTAAAATAAAAAACAATTATAAGAACTTTAGGAGATTTGTCAAATAAATTTAATTTTTACCATATTTTGCCAGGTGAAATATAAAATATATTTAAAAACATCTTGACATTAGCTGGGGTTTAATGGTATATTCATCTAATACTAAAATACCATATTAATATGGGTTTTTATGCTAATTTCCTGTTTAGCAGCTTATTATGTAGAAAAGTCAGTCACTAATTTATGAAATGAGGGGTGGATAAATTATGAACAATCATACAATGATGTATGGTAAAAGAGAAAGACAAAGTTTTTCGCGTATACCTGAAGCACTATCATTGCCAAACTTGCTTAATATTCAAATTGACAGCTATGAGTGGTTTATAACTGAAGGCCTAAAAGAAGTTTTTGAAGATATTTCTCCTATAGAAGATCATTCTAAAAACATTTTCCTTGAGTTTGAAGACTTCTATTTTGAAGACGATTTAAAATATTCCGAGCAAGAAGCTAAGAACAGGGACGTGAACTATGCCAAGTCTCTGAAGGTTAAAGTTAGATTAATAATTATGGAAGACGGTAAGCCTAAAGAAATAAAGGAACAAGAAGTCTTTATGGGAGACTTCCCTTTGATGACCAAGAACGGTACCTTTATTATTAATGGTGCTGAAAGAGTTATCGTCAGCCAGCTTGTAAGGTCACCCGGCGTTTATTTTAGTGATGATTATGATAAATCAGGTAAGAGGACGGTTGCATCTACTGTTATCCCTAACAGGGGAGCCTGGCTCGAATACGATACCGATGCCGCTGGTGCTATTACTGTAAGGATAGATAGGACCAGGAAGCTTCCGGCAACTACCCTTATTAGAGCTCTTTTATTTGAGAGTGATGAAGAGATTTTAGAAGCTCTTGGCGACTCTCAGGCTCTAAAAAACACATTAGAAAAAGAAATATCGCAAAATTCTACCGAAGCCCTTATAGAAATCTATAAGAAATTAAAGCCAGGAGACCCTGCTTCTAAAGAATCGGCTGAACCACTAATCAACAACCTTTTCTTTGATGCAAAGAGATACGACCTAGCTAAGGCTGGTAGGTATAAATTCAATAAAAAGTTAGCCCTAAGGGAAAGAATAAGAGATAATTATGCAGCTAGTGACATTATAAGTGAAGATGGGGACATCCTTGCTAATAAGGGCGACTTCATCACCCTTGAGAAGGCTATAGAGATAGAAAACTCTGGAATTAATTCCGTTGATGTTAAGGTTGATGAGGAATCTGAAGTCGTGGTAAGAGTAGTAGGTAACCACTTCGTTGACCTAAATGCCTTTGAAGAAATAAAAGATCTAGACTTAAGCCATATAGGGCTTTCAGAAAAGGTGTCATATCCTGCTATGGTAAAGCTAATAGAAGACTTTACAGATGATATGACAGACAAGCAAAAAATCAAGTTAATAGCAAGAGAAAAAGACAAATTATCACCAAAGCACATTACTTATGATGATATCCTTGCTTCATTTTCCTACCAATTAAACCTTTATGACAATGTGGGAATGATTGATGACATTGACCACCTTGGAAATAGAAGGGTTAGAGGAGTTGGTGAACTCCTACAAAACCAATTCAGGATTGGTTTATCAAGGATGGAGAGGGTAGTTAGGGAGAGGATGACAACATCTGACCAAGAAATGCTAACACCTCAAGGACTACTTAATATAAGACCAGTCACTGCAGCCATTAAGGAATTCTTTGGTTCATCACAACTATCACAATTTATGGACCAAACAAACCCTATGAGTGAGTTAACTCATAAGAGGAGGCTGTCAGCTCTAGGACCTGGTGGTCTATCAAGGGATAGGGCAGGTTACGAAGTAAGAGACGTCCATGACTCCCACTATGGTAGAGTCTGTCCAATAGAAACTCCAGAAGGTCCAAACATCGGATTGATTACCTCCTTGACAACCTATGGAAGGATTAATAGCTATGGTTTTATTGAAACTCCATACAGAAAGGTAATCAAGGGAACTGGACAAGTAACAGATGAGATAGATTATCTGACAGCAGATGAAGAAGACAAGTTTATTATCGCCCAAGCCAACGAACCATTAGATGATGATAACATTTTCATCAATGACCGTGTATCTGGCAGGGGGATTGATGGTGTCAACGATATATATTTAAAGGAAGATATAGAATACATGGACGTATCCCCACAACAGCTAGTTTCAGTAGGGGCTGCCATGATTCCTTTCTTGGAAAATGACGACGCAACCAGGGCTTTGATGGGAGCCAACATGCAAAGGCAAGCCGTTCCTCTATTAAAGGCGGAAGCCCCAATTATAGGAACTGGCATGGAATACAGGGCTGCTAAGGACTCTGGGGTAACCATAGTCGCTAAAAACGATGGGGTAGTCGACTATGTAGGCGATAACAAGATAAAGGTGTTAAAAGACCAGCCAGATGAAAATGGCAAGTACGATATATATGAAGTTCTAAAGTTCAAGAAGGCTAACCAAGGTACTACTTTCAACCAAAGACCTATAGTCAAGAAGGGGGAAAGAGTTAAGGCGGGAGATATTATCGCCGATGGTCCTTCTACGGATATGGGGGAATTAGCCCTTGGTAAGAATATCCTTATCGCCTTTATGACCTGGGAGGGTTATAACTTCGAAGACGCCATGCTTCTTAATGAAAGACTGGTTGTTGACGACATCCTAACCTCCGTTCACATTGAAGAACACTCATGTGAGGCCAGGGAAACTAAGCTTGGACCGGAAGATATTACGAGAGATATACCAAGTGTTGGGGACGAAATGCGTAAGGACCTTGATGAAGAAGGAATCATCAGGATTGGAGCAGAGGTAAGGTCAGGAGATATCCTGGTTGGTAAGGTTACACCAAAAGGAGAAACAGAACTATCCCCAGAAGAAAGACTCCTTAGAGCTATATTTGGCGAAAAAGCCAGAGAAGTAAGGGATACATCCTTAAGGGTTCCTCATGGGGAAACTGGGGTGGTAGTTGATATTAAAAAGTATTCTAGGGAAAATGGAGATGAACTATCTCCAGGAATCAGCAAGGTTATAAGAGTTTATATAGCAACAAAGAGAAAGATTTCCGTTGGAGACAAGATGTGTGGTCGTCACGGTAACAAGGGGGTTATTTCAAGGATAATGCCAGTAGAAGATATGCCATTCTTACCTAATGGTGATCCAGTGCAAATAGTCCTTAACCCTATGGGGGTACCTTCACGTATGAACCTGGGTCAAGTTCTTGAAGTCCACCTGGGACTAGCTGCCAAGAAGCTTGGATGGCATGTAGCGACTCCAGTATTTGATGGGGCAAGTGACAAGGACATCGAAGAAGCTCTTGAGCTAGCTGGATATTCTAAGACTGGTAAGATTAGACTGAGGGACGGAAGAACTGGAGAGCCTTTCCACTCAGATGTAACCGTTGGTTACATGTATATGTTGAAGCTTCACCACTTAGTAGACGAAAAGATTCACGCAAGATCAACAGGACCATACTCTCTGGTAACCCAACAACCGCTTGGAGGTAAGGCACAATTTGGTGGACAAAGGTTTGGGGAAATGGAAGTTTGGGCTCTTGAAGCCTACGGAGCATCACATACTCTTCAAGAGATGCTTACTGTTAAGTCAGATGACATCGTAGGAAGGGTAAAGACCTACGAGGCAATAGTAAAGGGAGAAAAGATTCCAGAACCAGGAACACCTGAATCCTTTAAAGTTCTAACTAAGGAATTACAGGCCCTTGCTCTAGATGTGAAGCTATTAGACGAAAATGGTGAAGAAGTTAAATTTGCCGAAGATATAGATGAGATTGAAGATTTTGCTCAAATCGATAGGATGAGTGAACAAGAAGAGGTATTTCCTGAGAAAAAATCGTATTTAATCAGGGGTGATGAGTCAGCAGACGATTCAGATGATGAAGAATATGATGACGATGAATACGATGAAATAGATGATGGTTTCTCATTAACAGAACTAGATGAAGAGTAATTATAAGTCTTAAGTGACCATATGGTCACTTAAGAGCTTGCTGAATCATATAGACTTAGCCGAAGAAAGGGGTATTTTCTTGGAACAAAAAACAAGTTTTGAAGCAATGCAAATTGGATTAGCCTCTCCAGATATGATTAGAGACTGGTCTAAAGGGGAAGTAAAAAAACCCGAAACTATAAATTACCGTACACTTAAGCCTGAAAAAGAAGGGCTATTTTGTGAAAAAATATTCGGACCTACTAAAGACTACGAATGTAATTGTGGTAAGTACAAGAGAATTAGATATAAGGGCGTAATATGTGAAAAGTGTGGGGTCGAAGTTACCAAGGCCAAGGTCCGTAGAGAGAGAATGGGCCATATAGAATTGGCGACTCCAGTATCTCATATCTGGTATTTCAAGGGCATCCCTTCAAGGATGGGCCTTCTATTAGATATGAGTCCAAAGCTTCTAGAAAAAGTTTTATATTTTGCCAACTACATCGTAACCGACCCTGGCGAATGCAAGGAAATAAAGTTAGGAGATGTCCTAACTGAAACAGAATTCAACAGGTTGGACGAAGAGTATGACGGAGCTTTCGAAGCGGGTATGGGTGCTGAAGCCATCCAAACCCTACTTAAGAAGATCAACCTAGAAGAAGAATTAAAAAAATTAAATGCAGATTTAGAAAAGGCTAGCGGGCAAAAGAGGGTTCGTCTGTACAGAAGGTTGGAGGTTGTTGAAGCCTTAATCCAATCAAAGAACAAGCCTGAATGGATGTGTCTAGAAGTTCTACCAGTTATTCCACCGGACCTAAGACCTATGGTTCAACTTGAAGGTGGAAGGTTTGCAACTTCAGACCTTAACGACCTTTATAGAAGGGTCATCAATAGGAATAACAGGCTTAAGAAACTCCTTGATATTGGGGCTCCAGAAATCATTGTAAGAAATGAAAAAAGGATGCTACAAGAGTCTGTAGACGCTTTAATTGACAATGGAAGAAGAGGAAAGCCTGTAACAGGGGCTTCTAATAGACCACTAAAATCTCTATCAGACATGCTAAAGGGTAAATCTGGTAGGTTTAGGCAAAACCTTCTAGGAAAGAGGGTTGACTATTCAGGAAGGTCTGTTATCGTAGTTGGACCTGAATTAAAGTTTTACCAATGTGGTCTTCCTAAGGAAATGGCCCTTGAGCTTTTCAAGCCATTTATAATTGAGAGACTTGTAAAGCTTGATAAGGTACAAAACATCAAGGCTGCAAAGAAGCAAATAGACAGGAGAAACCCAGAAGTTTGGGGGGCTTTAGAAGAAGTAATCAAGGACCACCCTGTCCTACTTAACAGGGCGCCTACCCGTCACAGGCTAGGTATTCAAGCCTTTGAACCAGTTCTTGTCGAAGGAAAGGCCATTAAGCTGCATCCACTAGTTTGTACGCCATACAATGCGGACTTTGATGGGGACCAAATGGCTGTCCACGTTCCTCTATCAGCTGAAGCCCAAGCTGAGGCAAGGTTGTTGATGATGTCAACTAATAACATCTTGGCTCCTAAAGATGGTAAGCCTATAACAACCCCTTCACAAGACGTGGTATTAGGAGCATATTATCTAACCTCAATGTTTACGGCTGAACAAACTGATATCGTCTTTAATGATTATGATGAAATGATAAAGGCCCTAGAAAACAAGGTTATTAACCACCACTCTATAGTTAAGATAAGAAAGAAGCTTAATGAAGAAGATAGGGGAAGGCTAGTTGAGTCAACAGTCGGCAGATTTATCTTCAATTCAGGAATACCTCAAGATTTAGGGTATGTTGACAGAAATAAGGATAAATACTCCTTAGAAGTCGATGTCCTAGTTGACAGTAAGAAACTTTCTGAGATTATTGAAAAATGTTTCATCAGGCATGGAAATATAAGAACTGCAAGGTTACTTGACTATGTTAAGACCCTGGGATACAAATATTCTACCCTTGCAGCTATATCAATTTCGATGTCAGATGTTACCATACCAGAAGCCAAGGAAGCTATAATTAAGGAAGCTGAACAAAAGGTCTTCCAAATAGAAGAAGATACCAACCTAGGTTTCTACACTGAAAATGAAAGATACAACCAGGTAATTAAGACCTGGACAAAGGCCACAGAAGATATAGAAAAAGAACTTCTTAAGAACCTAGAAAAAACAAATACTATAGCAATCATGGCTAACTCAGGTGCCAGGGGTTCTATCAGACAAATTAGACAGCTTGGAGGTATCCGTGGTCTTATGGCGTCAACAACAGGTGCTACCATAGAAATACCTGTAAAAGCTTGCTTTAGAGAAGGACTTTCAGTTCAAGAGTTCTTTATCTCAACCCACGGTTCTAGAAAGGGACTTTCAGATACAGCGATAAGAACAGCAGACTCTGGATATCTAACTAGGAGGCTGGTAGACGTATCACAGGATGTAATCGTAAGAGAAGATGACTGTGGGACAAATTCTTACATTGAACTTACTGACCTTAAGGAAGGTAATGAGCTGATAGAGTCATTAAAGGCTAGGATTACTGGTAGGACATCATTCGAAGATATCCTTCACCCAGTTACTGGTGAAATAATTGTCCATAAGAATGAAATTATAAATGAAAATATGGCTGAAGAAATCACCAAGGAACACAAGCTTGAATCATTTGATGGGGAACAAAAGACCATCATAATTGATAAGGTTAAGGTTAGGTCAGTCCTTGAATGTAAGGCCGAACATGGTGTATGTGCAAAATGTTATGGTAGAAACCTTGCTACAGGAAAGACCACTAACATTGGGGAAGCGGTAGGTATTATCGCTGCCCAATCAATTGGTGAACCTGGTACCCAGCTTACGATGAGAACCTTCCACTCCGGAGGGGTAGCAGGAGCTGGTGCTATAACCCAAGGTCTTCCGAGGGTTGAGGAGTTGTTCGAAGCTAGAAGGCCTAAGGGACAAGCGATTATAGCTAGAAACTCAGGTATTGTTAGGGTCGATGACTCAGACAACAAGATTGAAATATATATAGAGTCTGATGACGAAGAAGCAAGCAAGGTAAAATATGCGATTCCTTACAACATCAATCCTATCGTGAGCGATGGTGATGAAATAAAGGTTGGAGACAAGATAACTGAGGGTTCAATTAATCCTCATGAGTTAATTGAACTTATAGGACCATCCGCTGTCCAAGAATATATAGTTAAGGAAGTTCAAAAGGTCTACAGGTTACAAGGGGTAGATATTGACGACAAGCACATCGAAATCATTGTTAAACAAATGCTTCAAAAGGTAAATATAGTTGATTCGGGAGATGTAGATGTCCTAGCAGGATCTATGGTTAACAGGAGAACTGTAGACCTACTTAACGAAAAAGCTCTTGCTGAAGGAAAAACACCAGCAACGACTGAAAATATCCTTTTAGGTATTACTAAGGCTTCTATAGCATCTGATTCTTTCCTATCAGCGGCATCATTCCAAGAAACCACAAAGGTTCTTACCGATGCAGCTATAAAGGGTAAGAAGGATAACTTGATTGGCCTTAAGGAAAATATAATAATAGGTAAGCTAATTCCTGCAGGAACTGGAATCAAAAACTATGTTAATGTAAAGATAAAGCACGCCCACCAGCAAGAAGAAAAAGTTTCAGAAGAAGAAACTGAAGAAAATCTTGAAGAAACTACAAGATAGGCTAAGTGCTTGACATAAAAAAACACTAATGATAAAATGGTAAAGGTTATGTTGAAAGGTCTTTTTTTAGACCTTTCAACTTAATTAATATCAACTAAGTTGATATATAAATTTAAACAGAAGGAGGAAAATATGCCTACAATTAACCAATTAATTAGGAAGAATAGACAATCAGAAGTTAAGAAGTCTAAGACTCCGGCTTTAGGTTACAACTTCAACACTTTGAAGAAGATGAACACACCTAACAACAGCCCTCAAAAAAGAGGCGTCTGTACATCTGTTAGAACAACAACACCTAAAAAACCTAACTCAGCATTGAGAAAGATTGCCAGAGTAAGATTGACTAACGGAGCAGAAGTATTGTCATATATTCCTGGTATCGGCCACAACTTACAAGAACACAGTGTTGTACTTATAAGAGGTGGAAGGGTAAAGGACTTACCAGGTGTGAGATATCACATAATTAGAGGCGCATTAGATACAGCTGGCGTATCAGGAAGAAAGCAAGCTAGATCTAAGTATGGCGCTAAGAAAGCTTAATATAATTAAGCAAATTGAAGTGCATATTGTTTAGATTTATATATCAACAGCTGCACTTACGGTGAATCGAGGAATTTAATCATCGAGTACCAATGAATTATTTTTTAGTAAGGAGGGAAGAAAAGTGCCAAGAAAAGGAAATGTGCCTAAAAAAGAAGTAATGCCAGATCCAGTATATGGTGACAAGGTAGTATCTAAGCTTATCAATAACATCATGTTAGATGGTAAGAAGGGTGTTGCTCAAAAGATAGTTTACTCTGCTTTCGAAGTAGTAGCTGAAAAAAGCGGAGAGGATCCATTAGAAGTATTCCAAAGAGCTATGAATAACGTAATGCCATTATTGGAAGTTAAAGCAAGAAGAATCGGGGGTGCTACTTACCAAGTGCCAATGGAAGTAAGACCTGCAAGACGTCAAACTCTAGCTTTGAGATGGATTACCCTATTCTCAAGAAATAGAGGAGAAAAGACAATGGTAGAAAGACTATCATCTGAGATTCTTGATGCAGCTAATAATACTGGTGCAAGTGTTAAGAGAAAAGAAGAAATGCATAGGATGGCAGATGCAAACAAGGCATTTGCACACTATAGATATTAATCTAGAAGAATTAAGGAGTTAAAAGTGCCAGACGTTAAATTAGAACAAATCAGAAATATTGGTATTATGGCTCACATCGATGCTGGTAAGACCACTGTAACTGAAAGAATACTTTTCTATACAGGTAAGATCCACAAGATGGGGGATACCCATGATGGTAGTGCAGTAATGGACTCCATGGATCAAGAGAAGGAAAGGGGTATCACAATTGCCTCTGCCGCTACTACTTGTTATTGGAAAGACCACAAGATTAATATAATAGATACTCCGGGCCACGTTGACTTCACTGTAGAAGTTGAAAGATCTCTAAGAGTACTAGACGGATCAGTTGCCCTATTCGATGCAAAAAGCGGTGTAGAACCACAATCAGAAACTGTTTGGAGACAAGCTGACAAGTATGGAGTACCTCGTATTTGTTTTATAAATAAGATGGATGCTACAGGTGCAGACTTCTTTATGTCAGTTGACACAATCAGAGATAAGTTAAAAGCAAATGCTGTTCCAGTTCAAATTCCAGTAGGGGCAGAACACAACTTCCAAGGTATAATCGACTTAGTTGAAATGGAAGCAGAAATTTACTATGATGACCTTGGAAAGGACTTCAAGAAGGAAGAGATTCCAGCTGAGTTGAAAGATAAGGCTGAAGAGCTAAGAAATGAGCTAATAGAAGCGGTATCAGACTCTAATGAAGATATCATGATGAAGTACCTTGATGGGGAAGAAATCACTCCAGAAGAATTGAGAGAAGCTATAAGAGTTTCTACAATTAACAGAGATATTTTCCCAGTACTTTGTGGATCAGCCTACAAAAATAGAGGGGTTCAATTCCTAATAGATGCAATGGTAGACTATATGCCATCACCTATAGATGTACCTCACATTACAGGTGTTTTACCTAAGAAGACTGAAGAAGAGGATGTTATCGAAGAAAGAGAATCAGATGTTGATGCACCTTTCGCAGCACTAGCATTTAAGGTTGTTACAGACCCATATGTTGGTAAGCTAACCTACTTCAGAGTCTACTCAGGTAATATAGAAGCTGGATCATATGTTTACAACTCAACAAAAGGTAAAAGAGAAAGACTTGGAAGAATTATAGAAATGCACTCTGACCAAAGAAATGAAATCACTTCAATTTCTGCTGGTAACATAGCTGCAGCTATAGGTCTTAAGGATACTACTACAGGGGATACCCTTTGTGACCAAGATGCACCAATCATCCTTGAACAAATGGAATTCCCAGAACCAGTAATCTCAGTTGCTATCGAACCAAAGACTAAGGCATCACAAGAAAAGATGGCTATAGCCTTAGGTAAGTTAGCTGAAGAAGACCCAACTTTCCAAACATATACAAACCACGAAACAGGACAGACAATAATCGCTGGAATGGGCGAGCTTCACCTTGAAGTTATCGTAGAAAGACTTCTAAGGGAATTTAAGGTAGAAGCTAATGTTGGTAATCCACAAGTTTCATATAGAGAATCAATCAGTAAGGAAGCTGAAGCTGAAGGTAAATTTGTTCGTCAATCAGGTGGACGTGGTCAATATGGTCATGTTAAACTAAGAGTAGAGCCAGGCGAACCAGGACAAGGTATAGTCTTCAAGGATGCCATCGTAGGTGGTGTAGTTCCAAGAGAATATATCAAGTCTGTAGAACATGGTGTAGTTGAAGCATGTAAATCAGGTGTTCTTGCAGGCTACCCAATACTTGACCTGACAGTAACCTTATTCGATGGTTCTTACCACGAAGTTGACTCATCAGAAATGGCCTTCCAAGTTGCAGGATCAATGGGATTAAAGAATGCAGTACAAAAGGCGGGTCCACAACTATTAGAGCCAACTGAAAAGGTAGAAATAACAACTCCAGAAGAATATCTTGGAGATGTTATGGGAGACGTATCATCAAGAAGAGGAAGAATCGAAGGTATGGATGCTAAGGATGGTATTCAAGTAATCACAGCATATATTCCTTTATCAGAAATGTTTGGTTATGCAACTGACCTACGTTCAAACACACAAGGTCGTGCAACCTATTCAATGCAATTTGACCACTATGAAAAAGTGCCAGATAGCATAAAAGAAAAAGTATTAGAAGGCAAAAAAGCTTAAGGAGGATAAAAATGGC
>CAYFSL010000001.1:96975-161574 GCA_964345835.1 uncultured Peptoniphilaceae bacterium | reverse complement strand
GCATGGCTAAAAAATAAGGAGATAATATGAAATTAAAAACATCTGATTTTTTATTGGATAATAAAGAGAAACTAAAAGAAATAATAGATAGGCTTAGCCCTGATTTTGACTATGTTTCTATACTTGGGACAGATGTCATAGGGTCATCTTTCACAGTAAGCACAAGCGGGGTTAATTTAGGACCGTCTAACGATTGTGAAAAGGGCTTTGTTATCAGAGTTATGCAAGATTCAGGATTTAGCGAATACTCTTTTAACGAGGTTGAAATAGAAAAAGTTGTTAGTAAAGTAAAAGAAATTGCTAAAGATGATAGGCAAAAATACCTTAAAACTGGTCCTAATCTTGGATATACCAGGAAGCCTGAGGACGAAAAAACAGAAATATTTTCTGTAGGTCAAGCTGAGATAATACCTGGCATGGAAGACCCTAAGAAAATAATTCAATCATTGACAGAGTCGCATGACAAAGTTAAGGCTAAATATAGTCAAGTCGTTCAACTTATGCTAAATCTTTCTGTAACCCAAGTAAATAAGTTATTTTTATCTAAAAATAAAGATTTATACCAAAGCTATATTTATGCAACAGGCTTTGGGGCTGCTGTTGCAGGTGATGATAATGGGGTTAAGCAAGATTTCCTATCATCTTCTGGATTAAAAGGCTATGAATTGCTAGAAGATATAGAAAGACTAGCTGATACTGCCGCAGAAAGAGCTGTTGAACTTTTAAGTGCAACAAGGGTTGAACCAGGCGAGTATGATATTATTTGTGACCCAGATTTCACAGGTTTAATTGCTCACGAAGCCTTTGGTCACGGGGCTGAAATGGATATGTATGTTAAGAATAGGGCCAAGGGTAAGGAATATATGAATAAAAGAGTGGCCTCTGACAAGGTAATAATGCATGATGGGGCAAGGGCTGCAAGTGAAGTTTCTAGTTACTCCTTTGATGATGAGGGTAACCTTGCTTCAGATACCATCATAATAGATAAGGGAATCCTTGTCAGCGGTATGTGTGATGAACTTTCAGCCCTGCAATTAGGAATTAATCCTACTGGAAATGGTAAGCGTGAATCCTATAAGAGAAAGGCTTACACTAGGATGACTAATACCTTCTTTGAAGAAGGCAATGACGACCTTGAAGATATGATAGAATCCATCGACTTTGGATATCTTCTAGAAGGCTTTTCATCAGGTATGGAAGACCCTAAAAACTGGGGAATTCAATGCGTGGCAGCCAAGGGAAGAGAAATAAAGAATGGAAAACTAACAGGTAAAGTAGTAAGCCCAGTTTACTTAACAGGTTATGTTCCAGACTTACTAGAGTCAATAAGTGCAGTTTCAGCTGGATTAAAGCTGTCAGGTTCAGGCTACTGTGGTAAGGGCTGGAAAGAATGGGTTAAGACCTCTACAGGTGGTTCATATATCAAAGCAAGGGGGAATTTAAACTAATGATAAATAAGATAATAGATTTATTAAATAAAAAGAAGGATATTTCAGCTTGGACCCTAACAGAAACCAGGTCCAGCTCAAAAGAATTATTTTTTATAAAAGAAAAATTAGATATAAATAGGGCTACAGATATCCATGAGTACAGTCTTAGAATATTTGTTGACTTTGAAGAAGATGGAGAAAAATACAAGGGGGATTCAGCTATCCTTCTTTCATCAACAGACAGTCTTGATGAAGTTGAAGAAAAGATTGATGGTGCTATATTTTCCAGCTCCTTTGTAAAAAATAAATGGTATGACCTTCCAGAAAATGATGGTAAGGACTATATTGAAATTACAGAATATAGCAACCTATCCGACCTAGAGGACAAGTACGACGACTTGTATAAGCTTCTTTATAAAGACTATGGATTTACTTCCAAGATGAATTCAGCTGAAATATTTGCTATTGAAAGAGAAAAAAGGGTATTAACTTCAAAAGGGGTTGACGTGACCTATCCAAATAGTGAATTTACCTTTGAGATAGTCACAGACTCAAACTCTGGTCAAGAGCCAGTAGAGATATTTAGGGATTATAGCTTGACAAATATTGATTTAGAAAAGATCGAAGAAATTATCAAGGCTCAATTGGAAGAGACAGATGGTAGAAGCAAGGCAACTAGGAATAAAAAAATAGACAATATAAGGACAATCCTTGTCGGTGATGCAGTAGAAGAATTTTTAAGCTTCTATATCTACCAGGCATCAGATAATATGATCTATAACAAGATATCTAAATTTGAAAGTGGTAAAAACTTCCTTGGTGAAGATGCTAAAGAAAAACTAAATATCAGATTAAACCCTAGCCTAGAATCTTCAACCTTTGCTGTCCCTGTAGACCCAGAAGGAAAGAGGCTTGAAGCTTACACCCTATATGAAGATGGTGTATGTAGGGATATAAGGTCTTCATCAAGGTTTTCTCATTACCTAGGAATAGAGAACAAGGGGACTGTTAATACTTTTGAAGTTGAAGCAGGAGACCTATCTCTTGAAGACTACAAGAAAGAAGATTACATTGAAATCCTTGCTTTCTCATCATTCTTAATGGATCCAGTTACAGGTGACTTCGGAGGAGAATTTAGATTGGCTAGATACGTTCATGATGGTGTAGAAGAATACATTACTGGAGGGGCAATTTCTGAGAATATATTTAACAGGCAAAAAGAGATGAGATTTTCCAAGGAAAAGGATTTTGGAAAGCTTTCATCTATTCCAAAGGCTGTAATATTTGACAATGTAAATGTATCAGGAGAGTAATTTTAACTATCAATTAAAACATAAGATAAAACTTGCTTGGAAATCATTATAAGGAATATTAATAAAATGGAGGGTATTAATGATTATTAATAAAAACGCAATTGAATATATGAACAAGAATTCAAAAAAGGAGCTTTTTATTATACCTGTTAGTAAGGTAAATGAGGCTTGCTGTACTGTTGATTTTGGGAACCCTGTATATATTGAACCCGTGTTTGCTTTTGAAAGTAAAGACAAGGACAAGTTCAAGCTTATTCATGATGACCAAGTAAAGATATATATAACAAAGACCTTAGAAACTGCGATTGATGAAAATAGTGAGCTTATATATAAAAAAGGAATATTTGGCGGAGAGTTTAAGATAAAAAACTTTTACGGAGATAGGATAGAAAAAGTTGATTTGCTTGATTAGTAATATATTGATTAAATGAAATGACTGATATATAATCTGTTTGTTTATTTAGATATGATTATAAATTAGTTTAGGAGAAATTAATGGATAAAAGAATATTATTAGCCTCACCACATATGAGCGATGAAGGTTACGAAAGAGAATATGTAAAAGAAGCCTTTGACACTAATTGGGTTGTCCCACTAGGTAAAAATGTAGATGAATTTGAGAAGGCTGTTGCGGATTTTGTAGGGGCCAAGGATGCTGCTGCCTTGATTTCAGGAACATCGGCTATTCACCTGGCATTAAAAGCAAGCAAGGTTAAGCCAGGAGACCATATCTTTGTCCAAGATTTAACTTTCTCTGCAACAGTTAATCCAGTTATCTATGAGGATTGTGTGCCTGTATTTATCGACAGTGATGAGAAAACTTGGAACATGGATCCTGACCAATTAGAAAAGGCCTTTGAAAAATATCCTGATACAAAGGTTGTGATAGTTGTCCATTTGTATGGTATATCAGCTGACCTTGATAGGATAGTAGAAATATGTGATAGACATGGGGCGATATTAATTGAAGATGCTTGCGAATCCCTAGGTACCACCTATAAGGGAAAGGCAACAGGAACCTTCGGAAAGTTTGGAGCTTTTTCTTTCAATGGCAATAAGATAATAACAACTTCAGGCGGTGGAATGCTTGTTTCTGATGATGTGGAAGCAATAAAAAAAGTTAGATATTGGGCGACCCAATCTAGGGAACCAGTAAGACACTATGAACATAAAGATGTTGGTTATAACTACAGGCTTTCAAATATTTCTGCCGGTATAGGTAGGGGACAAATGAGGGTTCTTAAAGATAGGATTAGAAGAAAAACTGAAATCTATAACAAATATAAGGAAGAATTAGAAAGCCTTCCAGGCATAAAAATGATGCCTACCAATGACTTTAATATTCCAAATTATTGGCTTTCCTCTTTACAAGTTTCAGATGATTACGATGCCCTAAATATTATCGAAGCTTTAGATGAAAATAATATAGAGGCAAGACCTGTATGGAAGCCAATGCACATGCAACCTTTCTTTGAGAAATATGATTTTATAGGTACTGGGGTATCTAAGAAACTTTATGAAAATGGCATCTGCCTTCCATCTGATACTAAGATGACAGACGCTGAACTTGACTATGTTTGTAAAGTTTTTAAGGAAATTGTAAAAAAATAGTTGACAACTAAACAAAATGATGGTAATATAATTAATGTTGCATTAAGTTGCACGGCGGTGTAGCTCAGCTGGCTAGAGCATGCGGTTCATACCCGCAGTGTCGGCAGTTCAAGTCTGTCCACCGCTACCATCTGCGGAAGTGGCTCAGTGGTAGAGCATCGCCTTGCCAAGGCGAGGGTCGCGAGTTCGAATCTCGTCTTCCGCTCCAAGGCTACTTAATAGTAGCCTTTTTTATTTATAAAAGTCACTATTAACCTTGAATTTAATAGGCTAATATTCTATAATTAATAATCATGTACCATTAGCTCAGTTGGATAGAGCGTCTGGCTACGGACCAGAAGGCCAAGGGTTCGAATCCTTTATGGTACGCCATTTTAAATATCCTTTATAAAGGATTTAAGCACCGTTATCTTCTTAACTGGTGCTTATTTTTTTATACGTACTTTATATTAATTGCTTTATATAATTTGTTCTACTTATGGTTTATTTTGTAATAAATTTGTAATTTTAATAGATAAGATTCTCCATTTATAGTATAATAAAAAGACCAAATTGTGGGAGGAAGGTATGATAAGGACTAATAAGAATTTTGAACAAAGTCTTGAATATCAATTTTTATATAATGATGATCCCAATTCAATATTTCTTTTGTTGTCCTGGTTAGATAATAACAATATTTGCGATAACCTAGTACCTAAGTATTCTGTTACCAAGGCTCTTTTAACTGGCTTAAGAAGAAGCATCAGGGGGAGAGACGATAAGAAATCTATTGTCGACGGGATTGACAGGTTAGTGAGTGATGACCTGAATAGGCTTGAATTAGCCTTCGTTATTAAGGCATATAGGAATGCTTTTTACAATTATAAGCTAATTGACAAACTTGAAGAGCTTGCCCTTTCAGAGTACACTTCTGCAGAGTTATCTGTTATGAAGGTTCTTTTTCATAACAGCAAAAGTGATAAGGTGAAGGAATTCAAGGAAGAAATGACAGACTTTCTTTATAGTAATAAGGATCTTATTATTGCTGAAAAATATGCTAGTGATTTCATGGATAAATTTATAAAGAAAAAAATTTATAGAGTAAATTACTATATGGATAAGCAAATGGTCATGGATTATAAGAATTCCGGAATTTTAAAGTTAGAGGGTAAAAGCCTTACTATTAAAGAACTAAAGCACATATATGATAAGTCTAAATTTTATATAAATAGGAGTCTAAAAGAGGCATATATTCAACAGTATTGGTATTCCTTGAATGACAGCGTCTTAAAAAGATACCTATGATAATATTGGGAATAGATCCAGGGATAGCAATTATTGGCTATGGTCTAATAGAAATTATTGGCAATAGTTACAGGCTATTAGAATATGGGACCATACAAACAGGGCCTAGATATTCAACTGATGAAAGGCTAGAAATAATCTATGATGAATTAATTGGTCTTATAGACCAGTATAAGCCCCAAGAAGTTGCCTTTGAGAAACTCTTTCATGAGAAGAACACTAAGACTTTCATCAATGTTTCTCAGGCTAGAGGGGTAGAGGTCTTAGCCTGTAAGAAAAGTGGCCTAAGCCTTTATGAATATACTCCACTACAGATAAAGCAAGCCCTGACTGGTTATGGTAGGGCTAACAAAAACCAGATGCAAGAAGCGGTCAAAAGAATCTTAAATCTTTCTGGAATACCTAAGCCTGATGATGCTGCTGATGCACTTGCTGTTGCTATATGCCACAGTTTTACTGGTAGACTGAAGGAAGAATTTAGGATGAGGTAGAAATGTATTCATATATAATAGGAGAAATTAAACTAATAGAAAAAGATTATGTTATTCTTGAGACAAATAACATTGGTTATAAATTACATATGCCTCAGGTTGACATAGACCAGTTAAATATCAATGATAACCATAAGATATACACCGAGTTCGTAGTTAGAGATGATGGGGTATATCTTTATGGCTTTATGAGCCTAGAAGAACACAAGCTATTTTTAAGTCTTACATCAGTATCTTCTGTAGGTCCAAAGGCTGCCTTATCAATCCTTTCAGTTCTAAGTGAATATGAGGTTAAAAAAGCCATCGTTACAAATGATATAAATAGTCTAACTAGGGCTCCAGGTATAGGTAGAAAAACTGCTAGCAGGATAATATTGGAGCTTTCGGACAAGCTTGACTTATCCGAATTAATAGAGCCGAGGGAAGAGGAAATAAAAAAATCAAATCTTAACGAGAACTATCAATTTGCCCTAGAGGCTTTGATAAAGCTTGATTATCCAAAGAGCCAAGCCCAAAAGGTCCTAGAGGAGATCGACGTCGAGAACACTCCACTTTCAGATATTGTTAAGTTAGCATTGAAAAAGATTTAGGTGATTAGATGACAAATAGGATAGTCGGCGGTCAGTCGATAAATGAAGAAGAAAAAAATGAATATAGTCTAAGGCCAAGGTGGCTGACCGAATATATAGGTCAGGATAAGGTTAAGAAGAAAATGGACATATTTATCCAGGCTGCCAAAAATAGGAATGAATCCCTTGACCACGTCTTATTACAAGGACCACCAGGATTGGGAAAGACTACATTGGCTAATATAATCGCCAATGAGTTGGGGGTAAATATTAAGGTAACCTCAGGTCCTGCAATTGAAAGGGCGGGCGACTTGGCTAGTATTTTAACCAATCTTCAGGCAAATGATGTCCTATTTATAGACGAAATCCATAGGATTAATAAAAATGTCGAAGAAGTCCTTTATCCTGCAATGGAGGACTTTGCCTTAGATATCATTGTCGGTAAAGGACCAAGTGCTCAAAGTTTGAGGATTAATTTAGAGCCTTTTACCCTTGTAGGAGCAACTACAAAGTCAGGTCTCTTAAGTTCACCTTTAAGGGACAGGTTTGGTGTTCTAATGGAACTTGACCTATATGATCCAACCTCCTTACAAAAGATAATTAGGAGGTCATCGGATATACTAGACCTAGATATTGATGAACAGTCGGCATTGGAAATAGCGAAAAGATCTAGGGGTACACCTAGAATTGCCAATAGACTCTTAAAAAGAGTAAGGGACTATGTCGATGTCATGGCAGATGGAAAAATTGATATAGACCTGGCTAAAAAATCGCTAGACTTTTTAGAAATCGATGATATGGGCCTTGACAAGCTTGATAAGAAGATCATAATGACAATGGCAGAAAATTTTGCCGGAGGTCCTGTTGGTCTTGATACTATTGCTGCTTCAACGGGTCAAGAATCTGTAACCATAGAGGATGTTTATGAGCCATACCTACTACAAATTGGCTTTATTAACCGTACTCCAAGGGGAAGGGTGCTTACTAAGAAAGCCTATGACCATTTTGGACTTAAATATGAAGAAAAATAAAAATAAGGAAAATTGATGAATACAAAAGATTTTTTCTACGAGCTTGACCCCTCATTTATTGCTCAACATCCAGAGCCTAACAGAGAAGAGTCTAAGCTCATGATAGTTAATAGGAATAATAAGGAATTAGATCATAAGAAATTTTATGATATTATAGATTATTTAAATCCCGGGGATTGCCTAGTCTTAAATGATACCAGGGTTATTCCAGCCAGAATATTTGGCCATAGGCCTGGTAAAGAAGAGTCAATAGAGGTCCTACTACTTAAGGATATGGGGGATGCCAGGTGGGAATGCCTGGTTAAGCCGGGTAAGAAAATGAAAGTCGATACAGAAGTTATCTTTTCGGATAAATTATCCGCTAGGGTCAAAGATATAACTGATGAAGGACATAGGATTATTGAATTTTATGCTGACGGGATTTTCCAGGATATTTTGGAGGAGATTGGCTCTATGCCAATACCACCATATATTACTGAAAAGCTTAAGGACAAGTCCAGCTACCAAACTGTTTATGCCAAATTTGATGGTTCAGTTGCTGCACCTACAGCAGGCCTGCATTTCACCAAAGACCTACTTAAAAAGATTGAGGATAAAGGCATAGATATTGCCTATGTAACCTTACATGTAGGCTATGGTACCTTTAAGCCCGTTACTGCTGACAATATTGAAGATCATGTTATGCACAGCGAATACTATATTGTAAATAAGGAAGCATGCGAGAAGATTAATAGGGCAAAGGACAACAATAAGAGGATAATAGCGGTTGGTACAACCTCTGTAAGGACACTTGAGTCTGTTATGACCAAGCATGGAAAGATAATCCCTTGTTCAGACTCAACTAATATATTTATTTATCCTGGATATGAATTTAAGATTGTGGATGCAATGATTACAAATTTCCACCTTCCAGAGTCGACCTTAATCATGTTGGTTTCGACATTCGCATCAAAAGAGATAATAATGAATGCATATGAAGAAGCAAAGAAACATTCATATAAATTTTTTAGCTTCGGGGATGCAATGCTAATTAAGTAAGGAGATTGAATGGCTATTAAATATGAACTAATAAAAAAATCTAGTGATTGTAACGCCAGGGCTGGAATTATTCATACTCCACATGGAGATATAGAAACACCAATTTTCATGCCAGTCGGTACAAGGGCTACGGTCAAGACCATGACTCCAGAGGAACTAGAAGAAATCGAAGCTCAAATCATTTTAGCAAATACCTACCACCTATACTTAAGACCTGGTGATGACCTGGTAAAAAAAGCAGGCGGACTCCATAAGTTTATGAATTGGGACAAGCCAATTCTTACAGATAGTGGAGGCTTTCAAGTATTCAGCCTAGGAGATATGAGAAAAATCACTGAAGAGGGTGTTGAGTTTAGGTCTCATATTGATGGGAGCAAGCACTTCATTTCACCTGAAAAATCAATAGGAATCCAACAAAATCTTGGATCAGATATAATGATGGCCTTTGATGAGTGTGTAGCCTACCCTGCAGATAGAAAGTATGTTGAACAGTCAATGGAAAGAACCCTTAGGTGGTTGGATAGGTGTGTGGATGCTCACACAAATGATAACCAGGCTCTTTTCGGAATAGTCCAAGGTGGTATGTATAAGGACTTGAGAGAGATAAGTGCTAGGGAGACTATTAAAAGGGACTGCGACGGATTTTCTATTGGGGGCTTGAGTGTAGGTGAGCCTAAAGAAATGATGGTTGATATATTAAATTTTACAACCCCATTGCTACCTGAGGATAAACCAAGGTATAATATGGGTGTTGGGACTCCTGACTACCTATTTGAGTCGGTGGAAGCTGGGATAGATATGGCTGATTGTGTCCTTCCAACAAGAATAGCAAGGAATGGGACTGCCATAACCTCTAGAGGTAATCTAGTTGTAAGAAATGCCAAATATAAAGAGGATTTTACCCCACTTGACCATGAATGTGACTGCTATACTTGTAAGAATTATACAAGAGCTTATATCAGGCACCTAGTAAATGTAAATGAGATTTTGGGAGCCAGGTTAATCACTATTCATAACCTGCATTTCCTTTTACAAACAATGAAAAATATCAGACAGTCTATATTAGATGATAGGTTTTTAGAATATAAGAAAGAATTTTATGAAAAATTTGGATATGAAATGGAGGACAAATAATGGATTTACTAGCAGTACAACAACAAGCAAATGGGAGCTTTGGATCTTCTCTAGGAATTGTTTATATAGCAATCCTAGCACTTGCCTTTTACTTCTTAATAATTAAGCCTAGTAAAAAGCAAAAAGAACAATTCAAAGACATGGTTGACGGACTAAAGATAGGGGATGAAGTAGTTACAAGATCAGGTATAAAAGGTAAAGTTGTAGCTCTTGACGATGTGTATTTTACCCTGGAAACTGGGAATGGAGCTGAAATTGAATTTATACTTAACGCTCTTGGTTACATTGTAACCCCACTTAATGGTCATCAAGCAGGGGGAGAAGGGGATAAGGATCCCGTTGAAACCTACGGAGAAGACCAAGGCTTTAAGTCTTATGATGATGAAGACACTAAAGAACTTTAATAATTAGACTAGTTAATAATTTTTTTAGAAAATGAAAAGTATTTTGCTTTTCATTTTCTTAGTATGGAATAATAATTTAAATTAGGAGAAAGAAATAATCTATCATGTCCAAATGGTTTGTATATAACAAAAAAAATAATTATGATAAGCTAAAAAAATACAGAGAGCTTAGCAAAATCCAAAGGCTTATTCTCGCAAATAGAGATGTTGTTGATGATAAAAAAGTAAAGAGCTTTATAGATTCTGACCTAACAAATATGTATGACCCCTTTTTGCTAAAAGACATGGACAAGGCGGTAGATAAAATGTTTGATTACATGTCAAACGATGGGAAGATACTTATTGTAGGAGATTATGATGCTGACGGAGTAACTTCTACAACTATTCTTTATAAGGGTCTTAGTTGCTATTACGATAAAATTGACTACTATATTCCAGATAGGATAAATGATGGATATGGCCTAAATATTAGTATAGTCGACCATGCTATAGAAGACGGGGTTAATCTAATAATTACATGTGATAATGGGATTGCGGCATTTGAAGCGGTAGAATATGCTATGGATAAAGGGATTTGCGTCATAGTTACGGACCACCATCAACTTGTTAAAGAAGATGGGCAAGAGCTAATTCCAAGGGCATATGCAGTTATTAACCCATCTCAAAAGGCTTGTAACTACCCTTTAAAGGGAATTTGCGGTGCCTTAGTTGCTTACAAGTTTGTTATGGCATTTTTTATGAGATATGGGATAGAACTCGGGGTGGAAAAGGACTATATACTAGATCTCTTGCAATTTGCGGCAATTGGTACAATCTGTGATGTAATGGATCTTACGGATGAAAATAGAATAGTCGTAATTGAGGGATTAAAAAGGCTAAACCAGACTAAAAATCCGGGGCTTCTTGAATTATTTAAGCAATTAAATTTAAATGAAAGAATAAATGTATATTCTATTGGCTTTATTATAGGTCCGACAATCAATGCGACAGGAAGATTATTTACAGCTAAATTAGCTGTAGAGCTTTTTGTTGACAACGACAGTAGAAATTTACCTGAATATGTGAGGGAGCTTATAGCCTTGAACCAGGATAGGAGGAAGATAACCCTGGAAGCCCTTGAAGAGGCCGTAAACTTAATAAAAAAAGATAGGCTAGAAGAAAGGGATATAATAATTGTATACATGGAGGATGTCCATGAGAGTATATGTGGCTTAGTTGCTGGCAGGTTAAAAGAAATTTATCATAAGCCAACTCTCGTATTTACGGATGCCTACAAAGATGACAGTCATTTACTAAAAGGTTCTGGCAGATCTATAGAAGCCTATGATATGCATAAGGAACTTAGTAGGTTTAAGGACCATTATGTTGCCTTTGGAGGCCATAAAATGGCATGTGGGCTTACAATTAACTATGACGATTTTGAATTTATAGCTAGTTTAATAAATGAGAACAGCCCATTAGAAAAAGGTGATTTTTCAAAGATAATAAATATAGATTCAGGCTTAGACTTCAGAGTTATAAGTCTAGATTTAATAAAAGAGATAGAAAAACTTGAACCATTTGGAAAGGGTTTTGAGAAGCCGAAATTTGCCTCAAAAAATGTTATAATAAATAATATAGCTATTTTGGGGAAAAATAAAAATCTTATGAAGATTTCCCTTAGCCAGGCTGGTGTTAGCCTTGATGCAATTAATTTTCAGCCAGATTTATACTTAAATTTTTTTGCTAAGAAATTCAATATTAGAGATATTGAGAGAAATCTTGACAAAATGGTTAACAAGTCCATTGATATAGTTTATAATTTACAAATAAACACATTTAGAAATAATGAGCAAATTCAGTTGATATTGGAAGAGATAAGATAATGTTAGATAAGTTGATAAACACCATAAAAAAATATAATACTAATGCTGATGTTCCTTTGATTACAAAGGCCTATAACCTAGCTAGGGATATGCACAAGGGACAGTTGCGTAATTCTGGTGAAGAATACTTTATTCACCCAGTAGCGGTAGCTGAAATCCTAGCTGACCTACAAATGGATGATGAGACTATTTGCGCTGGTCTAATGCACGATGTGTTAGAGGATACAGATTACACAAAAGAAGAGATGATAAGAGAGTTCGGTGAGGAAATAGCCGAGCTTGTTGATGGTGTTACTAAACTTACTAAGCTAAAGAATCAAAGCAAGGAAGAAGCCCAAATAGAAACCATAAGGAAAATGGTTTTAGCTATGGCCAATGATATAAGGGTGATTATTATTAAGTTGGCCGATAGGTTACATAACCTAAGGACCCTTGAGTATATGAATAAGGAAAAGCAAATAGCTAAGGCAAAAGAAACTCTAGACATCTATGTCCCACTTGCTCATAGGTTGGGGATTAACACAATTAAGTGGGAATTAGAAGACTTATGCCTTAAATATATTGACCCAATTGATTATTTTTCTATAGTAAATGAGATTGACCAGAAGAGGTCAGAAAGGGAGAGGGTAATACAAAATATTATCGAAATCCTTACTAAAGAAATTAGCAAGCTCAATTTCAAGTTTAGCATCACAGGTAGACCTAAAGGTATTTATAGTATCTACAACAAGATGAAAAAGCAAAATTCTACCATAGACAACATTTATGACTTGATAGCTGTTAGGGTTATAGTTGAAAATATAAGCGACTGCTATGCGGTCTTAGGGATTGTCCATAATATTTGGAAGCCTTTAATTGGTAGATTTAAGGACTACATTTCCATGCCCAAGCAGAACATGTACCAATCCCTTCATACTACTGTAATAGGCTTAAAAGGGCAGATATTCGAAGTCCAAATAAGAACTTATGAAATGCACAAGATTGCTGAGTATGGGATAGCTGCTCATTGGAAATATAAGGAAGGTAAATCAAAGGTATCAAACTTTGACAATAGGCTAAATTGGATAAGACAGCTTATGGAATGGGGCCAAAATTATAATGATTCCAAGGAGTTCATGGATAATTTTAAAGGTGACCTTTTCTCTGACGAAGTGTATGTATTTTCTCCAAAGGGAGATGTAATTGACCTTCCACTTGGGTCTAGCCCTCTGGATTTTGCCTATAGGGTCCACACAGATGTCGGTAATACCTGTGTGGGAGCCAAGGTAAATGGAAAGATTGTTTCCTTGTCCTATAAGCTTCAGACTGGTGATATTGTAGAGATTCTTACTTCCACTAACTCAACAGGGCCTAGCAAGGATTGGCTAGACTTGGTTGTATCATCCCAGGCAAAGTCCAAGATTAAACAATATTTCAAAAAGCAAAAGAAAGATATTAATATTGAACTTGGCAGGGAAAAATTAGAAAAAGAGCTTAGGAAAAGGGGATATGATTCTTCTAAAATATTAATCGAAGATTGGTTGGTGGAAATAGCCCAAAAGAATAATTCTTTGAATCTACCCGAGTTTTATGCTGGGATAGGATATGGGTCAATCAATTTAAGCTCTGTGATTAACAAACTAGAGTCTAAATATGAGCAAAAGGCCATAGAAGAGAAAACCATTGCCGACTATGAAGGTGAAGATGTTGACAAGCATGTAAATGAAACTGGAGATAAGGTTAGCATAGATGAGATATCTAACCTCGACACCAAGTTTGCCAAGTGCTGTAACCCTGTGCCAGGTGATAAAATCGTAGGATATATTACCATGGGAAGGGGGATTACTATCCACAGGATAGATTGTAAAAATATATTAAATATAGAGAACAAAGAAAGGTTAATTGAGGTTAAGTGGGATAGCACTAAGGGTGAAAAATTCTCAGTAAAGATTAATATTATCTGCTTAGATAACCCAGGATATTTAGCCGAGGTTACCAAGCTATTTTCTAGAGAAGGCTTTAACCTGCAAGGAGTAAGTGCCAGAAAGAGCAAGGACGATAGATTTATTATTTCCCTTGTGATTCAGATTGAAGAGGCTGGAGACCTTGACAAGTTATTTGCCAAGATAAGAAAGATAAATGGAACAATTGATGTATATAGGGTGAAGACATAATGAGGGCAGTAATACAAAGAGTTAAAGAGGCTAGTGTCACAATAGATGGGAAAGAGTTTTCTAATATCGGAAGAGGTTTATTAGTCCTTTTGGCAGTCTCTGAAGAAGATTGTGACCAAGACCTTGAGTATATAATTACAAAGACTGTTAACCTGAGGATTTTTTCCGATAGTGAAGGTAAGATGAACCTTTCAGTTAAGGATATTTCAGGGGAGCTTTTAGTCGTTTCCCAATTTACCCTTTATGGAGATGCTAGAAAGGGGAGAAGACCTAACTTTACCCAGTCTGCTAAAGCGGAAAAGGCAATGCATTATTATGATGAAGCTATCAAGTCTTTTGAAGAAGAAGTTGATAGTGTCAAAACAGGAAAATTTGCGGCAGACATGGATGTTTCATTAATTAATGATGGACCAGTAACTATACAATTAGATTCGAAAAAAATTTATTGAGGATAATATGAGAATAATAAAAGATGATAACAATGCAATGGGGACAAACTCCTATTTAGTAATAAATGACAATAAAGATTGCTATATAATTGATGCATCAAGTGAACTTAAAAATTTTCAGAATATTATTGAAAAAGAGGGATTAAAATTAAAATATATCCTGCTGACACATGGACATTTTGACCATATCATGGGCTTACAAGCTCTTTTAGATAAATATGAAGTACCAGTGGTCTGTCACCAGGATGAGAAGATAATTTTGAATAATAGCAACCTTAACCTGTCTAATATGGTAAGTAAAAGCCTATCATTTGATGCAGATATTTACTTAGAAGGTATTAGAGGTACATTCGATATATTTGACTATATATTAACTCCAGGACACACTCCTGGCGGCGTGAACTATAAGATTGGTAAGCATGTTTTTACAGGTGATAGTCTTTTCAATGGATCAATTGGCAGGACTGATTTTCCAATGGGAGACTATAGAAGCTTGATAACTAGCTTAAAAGAGAGAATTTTAGTTTTAGACGGTGATTCTATAGTTTATCCGGGTCACGGACCAGAAAGTACCATTGGATTTGAAAAAGATAACAATCCATTTTTAGTATAAGAGGGGGAAATATGGATACATTAGGAAGTTTAAGAAGGACTGATTATTGCGGGGACCTAAGGATTGAAGACCTTGATAAAGAAGTAGTCTTAATGGGCTGGGTTCAAAAATCAAGGGATTTGGGACCCTTAGTTTTCGTTGATTTAAGAGATAGAAAGGGAATTTCTCAGATAGTATTTAAAAGTGATGATAACCAAGACCTATATAACAAGGCTAAAACTCTAAAGTCTGAGTATGTAATTGCCGTTAGAGGGAGGGTAAATGAGAGAGAATCAAAAAATCCTGATATCCCAACTGGAGATATTGAAATAATTGCTGAAGAGCTAAAGCTTTTAGATACTGCTCAAACCCCTAAAATTTATATTAAAGATGACGACAATGTTTCTGAAGAAATGAAACTTAAATACAGGTTTCTTGACCTAAGAAAGCCTAGCATGCAAAAAAATATTATGCTAAGGGCTGAAATTAGCAAGGCCATTAGGGACTTCTTATATGATAATGGATTTATTGATATAGAAACTCCATTTTTAGGAAAGCCTACTCCAGAAGGAGCAAGGGATTATCTAGTTCCATCAAGGGTAAATGAGGGTCAATTTTACGCCCTTCCACAGTCTCCTCAACTTTATAAGCAAATGTTGATGATTTCTGGATTTGACAGGTATTTTCAAATAGTAAAATGCTTTAGAGATGAAGACCTTAGGGCAAATAGACAGCCAGAATTTACTCAAGTTGATATTGAAATGTCCTTTGTTGACATCGATGATGTTATAGAAGTTAATGAAAGACTTATCCAATATATTTTCAAAAGGGTAAAGGGGATAGACCTGGAAATACCTTTTAATAGAATGACATATAAGGAAGCTATGGAAAGGTTTGGAAGTGATAAGCCAGACTTAAGGTATGGATTTGAGATTAAGGATATGACAGATATTGCTGGAGAACTTGATTTCGACCTATTCAAGAACTCTATTGACGAAGGCAAAGAGGTAAGAGCAATCAACTTCACTGGTCTTGCAGATAAATACTCAAGAAAGCAATTAGACAAATTGACAAAGTATGTTAAAGGGCTAAATGCTTCTGGATTAATCTGGATTAAATTTGAAGAGGGTATGAAGGTAAACTCAAGTATAAATAAATTTATTACAGACGAATTTATCAATAATCTTAAAGAAAGATTTGAAGCTAAGGAAAATGACCTTATTCTCCTAATGATAGATAAAAAGGAAAAAGTTCTTGACTATCTTGGAAGTTTAAGAGTTCATGTTGCGGCTGACCATGTAGACTTCAAAGATGACGATTTTGCTATCACATGGATAGTGGATTTCCCACTATTTGAGTATGACGAAGAAGAAGGAAGATACGTGGCTAAACACCACCCATTTACTCACCCAGTAGATGAGGATATAGATAAATTGGAGAGTAAACCAGAGACTTGTAAGGCCAAGGCATATGATATTGTAATAAATGGAGATGAGATAGGTGGTGGCTCTATAAGAATTAATAATTCAGACCTACAAAACAAGATGTTTAAAGCCTTAAATCTTTCTGAAGAAGATGTTAACAATAAGTTTGGCTTCTTCATAGAGGCCTTAAAATATGGTACTCCACCACATGGAGGCATTGCTTATGGTCTAGATAGGTTGGTAATGACCCTTCTAAATGTTAATAGTATAAAGGATGTAATAGCCTTTCCAAAGACTCAATCTGCAACCTGCCTATTAACAGGAGCACCTAGCGTAATTTCAGAGGAACAATTGGAAGAGTTGAATATTGACATTAGAAATGAATAAGCAATTTTCGAGGACAGTTGGCCTATTGGGACAAGATGATTTTAATAGAATAATTGATAAAAAAGTGATAGTCTTCGGTTGCGGCGGTGTTGGTGCTGCAACTATAGAATCACTGGCTAGGTTCGGGTTAAAATCTATCTGCTTCGTTGATTTTGATCGGGTTGATGAAAGCAATCTTAATAGGCAAGTATTTACGACTAGAAAAAATATAGGATCCTATAAGTGCTTAGCTTTAAGAGACAGGATAAGAGAGATAAATCCTCAAATTAAAGTTGAATATAGGATAAAAAAGATACTTAATACTCCAGAAGATTTTAAGCTAGAAGATTATGACTATGTAGTTGATGCTATAGATACGGTAACAGGCAAATTGTCGCTTATTGATTATTGCAAAAAAAATTCAATCAAAATAATATCTTCAATGGGGGCTGGAAACAGACTTGACCCTAGTAAAATAAGGGTTATGGATATTTATGAAACAAAAAATGATGCCCTTGCAAGGGTGATGAGAAGAGAGCTTCGAAAGAGGTCAGTTGATAGTTTGAAAGTCGTTTGTTCAGAGGAACAAGCTATAGCTAAATCGATAAGAAATCATACAAGTAACAAGTCGACACCATTAAGCTCTAGTTTTGTACCAGCAGTTGCTGGTTATATCCTTGCAGCAGAAATAATAAAAGATATATTAAGGAGCTGAGGACCATTAGTAAAAGAGGGATAGTAAGTAATATTGAAAATGATAAAATCCAGGTTGTTATGACAAGAAATTCTGCCTGCGGAGACTGTTCAACCTGCGGGGGATGTGAAAGCAAAATACTTAACCTAGAATTAAATAATGATATAGCTGCCGAGGTAGGAGATTTTGTAGAAATAAGCTACGACCCTAAATCCATGTTATTAAATACTTTATTTCTATATATATTCCCACTTATTATGCTTGTCATAGGAGTCTACATTGGATATAAGATGAATATAGGTATTAGTGAAACAAACAGGGACTTATTTTCATTTGCCGTAGGGCTGGTTTTCTTAGCCATATCCTACCTACTTGTTCACCTGATAGATAAAAAATTAGATAAGAATAAATTTATAAAATTAAAGAAAATAAATAGCATTTTTGATTAAGGAGATTTGAATGGAACATTTACGCGATTTTGATGAAGAAATCTATGGTTTAATCTGTAGGGAACAAAGTAGACAATTTAGTAACATTGAGCTAATAGCATCAGAAAATTTTGTCTCTAAGTCAGTTTTAGAGGCTGCCGGAAGCATATTGACAAATAAATATGCTGAGGGCTATCCAGGTAAAAGATACTATGGTGGTTGTCAGGTTGTTGATCAAATTGAAAGTCTCGCTATAGAAAGAGTAAAAAAACTATTTGGAGCAGAATATGCGAATGTTCAACCACATTCAGGTTCCAATGCCAACTTCAGTGCGTATTTTGCATTTTTAAAACCAGGGGACAAGGTTTTAGGAATGAGCCTATCAGAAGGTGGTCACCTTACTCACGGGTCACCAGTTAATCTTTCAGGATCCTATTTTGATTTCGTTCATTATGGGGTAGATCTTGAAAGTGAGATGATTGACTATGACCAGGTTTTAGATATAGCTATGAGGGAAAAGCCAAAGATGATTGTCGCTGGAGCAAGTGCCTACTCAAGGATAATCGATTTTAAAAAATTTAGAGAAATTGCTGATCAAGTTGGTGCCTATTTGATGGTCGATATGGCTCATATAGCCGGCTTAGTAGCAACGGGTTTACATCCTAGCCCTATAAATATAGCAGATGTAATCACTAGCACAACCCATAAGACCCTAAGAGGACCAAGAGGGGCTATTATCCTTGCTGATGGAAAGTATGAAAAAAAGCTTAATAAGGCAGTATTTCCTGGGTCACAAGGTGGACCACTTGAACACATTATTGCAGCAAAGGCGGTAGCTTTTAAGGAGGCCTTAAGCGATGATTTCAAGATCTACCAACAAAATGTTGTTAAGAATGCTAAGGTCCTTGCCGATGTCATTGCACAAGATATAAGGTTGGTAAGTGGTGGAACTGATAATCACTTAATCTTAGCTGATGTTTCTAGTGTAGGTTTGACTGGAAAAGAGGCAGAACACCTTCTAGATGAGGTTAATATTACAGCCAACAAAAATACTATTCCTAATGAAAAGCTTAGCCCATTTGTGGCATCCGGAATTAGACTTGGAAGTTCTGCAATAACAACTAGAGGGTTTAATGAAGAAGATTGTAAACTTGTTGGGAAATTAATAACAGACACATTATTAAAAAGAAGGCCAGTAGATGAAATTAAACTAGACGTTAAAAATTTAGTCGAAAAAAGGCCATTAAACTTCTAAGGAGGTAATATGCCAAGACCAATAGTAGGAATTATAGGAAGACCTAACGTAGGTAAATCAACCCTATTCAACAAGCTAGTTGGAAAAAGACTTTCTATAACTGAAGATAATCCTGGAGTTACCAGAGATAGATTATATAGCGAGGTTGAGTGGCAAAACAATTCATTTGTCATAATAGATACAGGTGGCCTTGAGTTAGACGACTCAGGTAATTTTTCGAAAGAAATTGAATACCAGGCTGATATTGCAATTGAATCTTCTGATCTAATTCTTTTTGTTGTCGATGGTAGAGAAGGCTTAACAGGTTTAGATGAAGAGATTGCAAATAAATTAAGAAGGTCTGGAAGAGAGATAATCCTGGTAATAAATAAGGTTGACTCTAAAGACAATCCAGCAACCGTGTATGAATTTTATTCCCTTGGCTTTGATAATATTCAGATTATTTCCGCAGAACAAAGCTTTGGTTTAGGAGATCTTCTAGATGAAATAACAAACAAATTCCCATACAATAAGCTAGAAGAAGATGATGAAAGGCTTAATATTGCAGTAATTGGGAAGCCAAATGTTGGGAAATCTTCCTTTGTAAACTCTTTGCTAGGAGAAGAAAGGGTAATAGTATCAAATGTTCCAGGTACAACCAGGGATTCAATTGATTCTGACTTTGAGAGAAACGGTAAAAAATATAACTTAATAGATACAGCTGGCTTGAGAAGGCAAAGGTCTGTAGATAGCAGGGTTGAAAAATACTCTGTAATCAGGACTTATAATGCCATCGACAGGTCAGAAATATGTCTCTTTTTTATAGATGCAACGGAGGGAATTACTGAGCAGGATACCAAAATAATGGGATATGCCCACGACAATAAAAAGGCGTCAATAATTGTAGTGAACAAATGGGATTTAGTTGAAAAGGAAACTAATACTATGAGAAATTTTGAAGCTCATATAAGAAACTCATTGACCTTTGCCCTTTATGCTCCAATCGTCTTTATATCTGTAAAAGAGAAACTTCGTATAGATAAATTATTCGATACAATTGATGAGGTCGATGAGAACTATAGCTTTAGGGTTAGAACAGGTGTATTAAACTCCCTATTAAGAGATGCTATGCTAGTTAATCCTCCACCGACAAAAAAGGGAAAGAGGTTAAAGATATTTTATGTTTCCCAGGTAACCACAAGACCTCCTAAATTCCTTATCTATGTAAATGACAAGGAATTACTTCATTTTTCATATGTTAGATTTATAGAGAATAAAATCAGGGAAAACTTTAATTTTGAAGGCGTCCCACTGATTTTTGAGGCTAGGAATAGGGGGTTTGAATAATGAAGCTTCTCCTAATTTCCCTTATTGCTTATTGTATAGGTAGTATATCAGCTTCCTATATAATTAGTAAGACCAGATTTAAGGAAGATATAAGAACTAAGGGGAGCGGAAACGCTGGCTCAACAAATATGTTGAGGACTTATGGTCTTATTCCAGCTTTAATGACCCTAGTAATTGATATTGGTAAGGGATATCTTGCAGTTTTTATAGCTAGTTTGTTTAACGAACCTTATGGGATATATCTGGCTGGCTTTATGGTTGTAATTGGCCATTGCTTCCCCATGGCTTTAAGATTTAGGGGGGGCAAGGGGGTCGCCACATCTGGAGGAGTCCTAATCTACCATATGCCCCTATTTATACCTATAGGATTAGTGGTTTTTTTCGCTATGAACTATGCTTTTAGGTTGATGTCGTTGACTTCTATAGTGATTGCTCTCTTAGCTTTAGTTTTTGCCATAGTTTTTTACTGGTCAAATACTAGTCTAGTAATTATGGTTGCAGCCCTTGTAGTTTTAATTTTAGTTAGACATAAGGACAATATCAAAAGACTGATAAAAGGCGAAGAAAACCGAATTTCAATAAAGAAAGGATAAGCAATGAGAATATCTATTCTAGGTGGAGGTTCCTGGGGAACAGCTGTTGCCCATAATCTATCATCCAGACATGAAATACTTATGTATATTAGAAAAAAGGAAGATTGTGATCAAATAAACCTTAACCATGAAAATAGCAAATATCTGCCAGGACATAAATTAAGTCAATCAATAAAAGCTACGGATAGCATAGAAGAAGTCTTAGATAGTGAAATTGTAATTAATGCAATTCCCACACAAAATATAAGGGGACTTTTAGAAAATCACGCTAGCAAATTTAATAAGAATTCCATAATAGTAAATCTATCAAAAGGAATAGAAAAAAATAGTGGAAAAAGGATTTCCGAAATCTTTAAGGAATATCTTCCTGACAACATATATTCAACCCTATCAGGACCATCTCACGCAGAAGAGGTAATAGAAGACAAATATACTTCAGTAGTTATTTCTTCTGAAAATGAAGATATAAATAAAAAATTACAGTCAATTTTCTCATCAGATACCCTACGTGTCTACACTAATGATGACCTTATAGGAGTAGAGTATGGGGGAGCCATAAAAAACGTCCTAGCCTTAGGTATAGGAATGCTAGATGGACTTGATGCAGGGGATAACCCCAAAGCAGCCCTTATGACGAGAGGAATTCATGAGATGTCAAGATTTTGTCTAGCGATGGGTGGCCAGAGAAACACCCTGTATGGCTTGGCTGGACTTGGTGACCTAATAGTAACAGCTACTTCAAAGCATAGTAGAAATAGAAAGGCTGGAGAACTTATTGGTAAGGGACATACAATAGACCAGCTTGAAAATGAAATCAAGATGGTGGTAGAGGGAGTTCCAACCACTTTAGCCTTATATAAAATTAGCCGAGAAAAAGATATTTATATGCCGATAACGGATGTCATATATAAGATTTTATATAAGAATCTTTCAATAACTGAGGCTGCTGAAATGATGATGTCAAAGGCAAAAAAAGAGGAATTTGATTTTTAGATAATTGTAGGTATTAGTATGAAGACAAAAAAAAGCTTGAGGAATAAAATTATTCTATTGGTGATAATTTTAACTCTTGGAAGTATAATTATTTATAATTATAGCAAAACAAAAGAAAAAGAGAATAATTTATACAATCTTGGAGCAAGCGAGCAGGTACCTATCAATCTAGATGCAAGAGGAATATGTATATTTAATGAAAGTCTTCTAGATATTTCTAATGATAAAAAGGAGGGGGATGCTAAGCCTTCTCTTATATTATTGAGAAATAAAGATAAGATAGCCGATAAAAAAGATTTAAGGATTGAAGACAGGTCTTTAAATTTACAGTCAAATAAGCCCAATAGCCAGGCTTTTGATATAGAAGAACTTGCGAGAAATATAGCTTCTACTGAAATTTATAAGTTAAATATTAGTTCAAATGATAGCATTAACCAAAAGAATAAATTTTATGAACAAGGAAATATTGATGACTTAAATGGTCCTGTAAGAGCTGTTCAATCAGGATATTTAGCAAATTTCACCGATGGCTATGAAGAAATTATAACAGCTGATAACCTTAGTAACCTATTTGATGAAGATTTAATCAATAATAAAAGAATTAACTTAAATTATAGACAGAAGAAATTTGTGGATAATAAATTTTACTATATACTTGCATATGTAGAGGATATTGAGAAATACAAAGGTATCAAAGTAAAGGATCTTGCAATTACTTTTAGGGATTCAAAAAAATCTTTTAATGCGAGTGATTATAGGATTATAAGGACAAAAGCAGGAAGACAATATTTAATATTTACAATGAATGAAGGCATTGAATATGCTTTGACAAATCGAATTAAAGAATTAAATATAGAAATTAACAAGATGAAACTTATCAAAATTCCTTCTGAAGCTATTGTATACAATAATAAAGACCAAGGTGTTTATTACCTATCAAACGCTAGGGTCCAATACGCTAGGATTAAGAAGGTTTATGAGAATGACAATTATAGTTATTGCCTCTTTAAGAAAGAGGATATTTACTCAAAGGCCTATCTTGAAAAAGTTGAAAAAAACAATAAAGAGATAGGATATAAGGCTTCAGATGATTCTTATATCAATATTTTTGAATTGAAAGAATATTCCAGTATTATATTAGATCCATCGGGTCTAAAGGTAGGTGATAAATATTAGCATAAGAGATAATATTATAGAAATTGAAGACGAAATTAAAGGTAAGGCAAGTCTTCTAGTAGTCACAAAAACCGTTGATGATTCAAGACTTGAAGATCTAATTGAGCTTGGCATAAAAGATATCGGGGAAAATAAAGTACAAAACCTACTAGCAAGGAAAGAGCGTTTTGCTGATTCATTTAACTACCATATGATTGGACGACTACAGACCAATAAAGTAAAGTATCTCAGTGGTTGGGTTAGTTTAATCCATTCTTTAGATAGGATCTCTCTAGCTAAGGAACTACAAAAGATTGGTAAGAGAGATGGGTATGTCTTCAATTGTCTTGTTCAATTAAATATATCAAAAGAAGAAACAAAGACTGGTATTTATGAGGAAGACTTAGGTCACTTTATGGATCAACTTGAGGATATGGACCATATCAATGTTATTGGCTTTATGACAATGGCTGAAAACACGGATGATGAAGAATCAATTGCGAAAGTCTTTGAACAAGCAAAAAAAATATTCGAATTCTATAAAGGAATAGGGTATAATGATGGTAATATAAAAATACTATCTATGGGTATGTCTAATGACTACAAACTAGCTATTAGTAGGGGGTCAAACCTCGTTCGTATAGGAAGTAAAATATTTAAATAATGGGAGGAATTATGTCTTTTTGGGATAAGGTAAAAGAATTTGTCGGAGTAGAAGAAGACTATTTTGAAGATGATTTCTATGATGACTATGATGACTTAGATGATTATAGCGATAATGAAAAAGTTGTTACAGATGACACACAGGTAAACGATTTTTCAAGTGATTCTAACTTTAATAAATCATATGCTCAACCTCTCAAAAATGAGCAAGAAGATTCATTTAAGAAAGAAATTAAGCCAGCTTTTAATGATAATAATAAAAAGGAGGAAAAATCATTTAGGAGGCCAAATTCATCCTCTAATGATTATAAAAATGCTAAGATGTATGTTTCAATAAGAGAGCCATTAAACTATGAAGATGCAAAGCTTGTTTTAGATGATATTATGGAAGGTAAGTCTGTAGTATTAAATCTAGAAATGTTAGAAGTAGATAAGAAAACTCAAATATTTTATTTTGTAAGCGGTGGCCTTTATTCTCTAAATGGAACTCTACAAAATGTTACAAAAGATATTTACGTTTTAGCTCCTAAAGGTACTGAGATTGATGGTAAGCTAAAGGATGAAATTATAAATTCAAATATGCACCAATTATAATTCAAGCAAGAGCTCAGCAGAGCTCTTTTATTTTTATTTAGAAAATATAATGGTGTTTATATTAAAAAGGGTCTAGGTGGTAGGGTTATTTTATGGGTAACTTAAGTTTTATTAATAGTGAAGAAGGTAAAATTTTATATAGAAAATATATAGATATTTGCGATAGGATGTACTATGGTCAGATACATAAGAGTCGCTTCCTAAATCCAAATGAAGTCAATTTGTTGATTCCTCTAATGAATTTAAATCATTTTTTTTATTATGTCTTTGAGTCTAGCTCTATGTCGGAGAGGAAAGTAATTCTTTTTTCAAATATTGATATAGATTTTTTTGATGAATTAGGGGATCATCTGGCTGTAGTTTATCTTGAAGCTAACAGCCATGGCTTAACTCACAGGGATGTTTTAGGTGCCCTAATGTCCTTAGGAATTGACAGGAGTCTCCTTGGAGATATTTTAATTTCCGATAATTTAATAGAGATATCGGTTCTTAGAGAAATTGCAGATTTCATATGTTTTAATGTAAAAAAAATAAAAAGATTAAATGTGGATTTTAAACTTAAGAACAGTATTTATCTTGAAGACAGTTTAATAAAATATAGGGAAGAGAATCTGATCCTTTCTTCTTTAAGGATGGACGCTTTTATTTCAGCTAGCTGCGGCATCTCTAGGGACAAATCAAAAAAAATGATAGCTGGAGGCCTAGTAAAGCATGATTATGTTATTTGCGATAACCCTGCAGAAGAAGTTAAAAAAAATTCTTGTATTTCTGTAAGGGGATATGGTAGATTTTACTATATTGAACATTTGGGGAGTACGAAAAAGAATAAAGATAGGATTAAAATTAGAAAGTTAATATAGGTGGATTATGTATATTATTATTGGAATTATAGCTGTTGTCCTTGACCAGCTTACTAAGTCATATGCTATTAAGCATTTTAAGGGAACAAGTAAAGAGATTATAGCTAATTGGTTAAATTTTACCTACGTTGAAAATAGGGGGGCAGCTTTCGGATTTTTAAGTGGTCATCCCTGGGTTTTTACTATGCTTGCTTCTATATTTGTAATATTTATGACCGGATTTATATTAAAAAATTATAACAAACTTGGCGGTTTTTATAAGTTTACATTAGTTATAATAGTTGCAGGAGCTTTAGGAAACTTGATAGATAGGCTGAGATATGGTTATGTCGTAGACTTTATTCAAAGTCCTTTGGGAGGTAGAATAAATTTCCCAGTTTTTAACCTGGCAGATGTCTATTTAACCGTTGCAGCTATTATTTTAGCTATTTATATAATTTTTACTGATGGTGAGAAAAATGATATCTTCTAATGCTTGGAAAGATATCTTCGAAAAAGCCTATGGCCTAGAAAAGCTAGAAAATATTATGTCTAGTGTAGAAAAAAGAAGAAAAGGCGCTATAATTTACCCTGAAGACAAGGATGTTTTTAGAGCCTTTGACCTATGTAAGATAGAAGATTTAAAGGTTATAATCCTAGGACAGGATCCTTACTATAATAGGGGGCAAGCTAATGGGCTAGCTTTTTCAGTAAATTCTGGGGTTAAATTGCCAGGCTCCCTAAAAAATATTTTTAAGGAGTTACACGATGACCTGGGATTACCTATACCAACTAATGGAGACCTTTCTTCTTGGGCTAGGCAGGGGGTTCTTTTGCTTAATAGCAGCCTTACAGTCGAAGAAAAAAAACCTAATTCACATAAAGACTTGCCATGGGGGAATTTTACGGATGCCATAATAAAATACTTGTCTGACAATTATTCAGGCTTAGTATTTGTACTATGGGGAAATTATGCCCAGAAAAAAGAGGCCTTGATCGATGGTAATAAACACTTGATAATAAAATCTAGTCATCCATCACCTTTATCAGCTAGGCATAGCTTTTTTTCAAGCAAGCCATTTTCAAGAATAAATTCTTATCTTAAAAAATTAGGAAAATCCGAGATAAACTGGGGTGGTAGATATGAAGATTAAGGTCGAGCTTGATGATTTATCTGAAAATATTAGGCTAGATAGTTTCTTGACTGATTATTTAGAAGATTATTCTAGGTCTAAGTTGCAAAAACTAATTAAGGATAAAAAGGTTTTTGTTAATGATAGGGAGCAAAAGCCTAAATATCTGGTCAAAGATGGAGATTTAATAAAATTTAACCTTGAGGACCTCAAAATCAAGCCCATAGAAGCAGAAGACATAGATTTGGAAATAATATACCAGGATGACCATATAGCTATTATTAACAAGCCTGTAAATCTACTTAGCCATCCTACCGCCACCATAAGGACAGGGACCCTTGTAAATGCCCTAAAATATCATTTTAATAGCCTATGTGATATAAATGGTGAAGATAGGGAGGGCATAGTCCATAGGCTTGATTTCAATACTTCTGGCCTTATGATAATCTGCCTAACAAATGAGGCAGCAGTAAAAATATCAGAAACTTTCAAGAACAGAGACCTAGTAAAAAAATATAGGGCCATAGCTTGCGGTATCTTTACTCATAAAGAAGGGGATTTGGAATATCCCATAGCTAGAAATATTAGGAATAGAAAACTAATGGCTGTAGATGATACAGGGAAATCCGCTCACACGTCTTATAAGGTTTTGGAGGAAAAAAATGGTTTTTCATATCTGGATATTAACCTTCATACAGGAAGGACCCACCAGATAAGAGTACATCTTTCTTACATTAATCATCCAATCTTAGGAGATGGAGATTATGGTGGCAAAAGACCAAAGTATAAAATTAATCACCAACTATTACAGGCCTACTATTTAAAATTTCACCACCCTATAAGTGGCGAAGTTATGGAATTTGAACTTCCTATGAGCTCCGAAATAAAAAAATATTATCAGATTATTTTTGAAGGAGACTAGGATATGTATACTGAACTTTATTCTATTTCAACTAACCGTTTTCAAAGTAAATTAGTGAAAATTGAAGCAAGCATGTCAAAGGGCATGTTTGCTTTTTCAGTCCTCGGGTCTACTAAGGCATATTCAAAAAAGATTTATGACAAGGTAACTTCAATTCTTAAGTCAATGGGCTTGAGATTACCACCTAGAAGGATTCTTATTAATATTAATGATTGTATATCGAATGATTATGACCTATTTGATTTGCCAATATTACTTGCCATTTTAGAATTGATAGGATATATAAAGTTAGATAAAACCTTTCTATACATAGGACATTTAATGTTAAATGGTGATTTAAAAGAACTTGACAACAGCTATAGCATAATTAAATCCTCTATAGATTTAGGGGTTAAAAAACTTATTATCCCCAAAAAGAAAGATTTATATAATATATATGCCGATAAGACAAAAGTTTTATTGGCTGAAAATCTTTCTGATTTGATCGAATATTTTAGAGGATATAAGAAGCTTCAGGCTCCTGATAAAATTATATACAAAGACATTGCTTCAATAAAACCTGACATCAATGATATAGTTGGACAGGAGAAGCTGGTAAAGGCCCTTATCCTCTCTATAGTGGGAAGACATCACATCTTAATTGAAGGGGCATCGGGGTCAGGAAAAACCTATGCAGTTAAAGCAATAGAGTCAATTTTACCTCAATCCTTGGATGAAGATCTTTTATACTTAAATGCAAATAACAGGGGAAATAAAACTTTTATTAATAGACCATACTTTAATTATGTGTATCCCTCATTAACTCCAAAACAGTTGATAGGGGGTCAAAGGCAAGATTCCTGCTTGTTAAACTCGGATAGGGGATTTCTGGTAATGAATGAAATATGTCTTTTTTCGAATCCTCTTCTGAATAATTTAAGGATCCCCATGGACGAAAATAGGGTGAAAATAAACATGAATAAAGAAGAGGTAATATTAGATACTTTTTTTACAATAATAGCGACCATGAATCCATGTCCCTGTGGGAATTTATATAGCCAAGTAAAAAAATGCACCTGCAGTCAAGGTGAAATAAATGCCTATCAAAGAAAGATGTCCTATCCATTAAAGGAGAGATTTCATATCTCTATAAGAGTAGATAACGAACCAGGGACAAAGGACGTAGATAGGAATAATTATGATATAGATAAAATCAAAAATAAAATATTACAAGCATGGAATATACAGCGACAAAGATATAGAACTAGCAAAATATATTATAACGGCCTTGTCGATGACCTTACCTTTATTTCATCTATGGAGCTTGAAAGTAACCTCAATAACATATTAGTAGACCTAAAGGCATACTACGGCTTATCAGAAAGGAAAATGGGGCATTTGCTAAGGATTTCAAGGTCTATAGCTGACTATGAAGGGGAGGACCATCTATCTGAAGACCATATATATGAAGCTATAAATTATTTAATATAATGTCTAATATTAATGCATTTTGTTGAGTATAAAGTAAAAAAGTGATATACTTTATGATGAATATATATTAATTGGAGGATACTATGATAGGAGCAAATGATTTAAGAAAAGGAACTACTTTTGAATGGGATGGAGATGTGTGGCAAATCGTTGATTTCCAACACGTAAAGCCTGGAAAAGGAGCTGCTTTTGTTAGGGCAAAAATAAGATCTGTAATGAATGGTGGAGCAAAGGATGTAACTTTCAATCCTAATGATAAGTTCCAAGAAGCAAGAATTGAAACTAAGCAAATGCAATACTTATATAACGATGGAACCCTTTATTACTTTATGAACCCAGAAACTTACGACCAAATTCCTCTTGAATACGAATCAGTTGAAGATGCCATAAAATTTATAAAGGAAAATGAGATGGCGACAATAAGATTTTATCAAGAAAAGCCTTTTTCTGTGGAAGCTCCAAACTTTGTTGAGCTAGAAGTAACAGAAACAGAACCAGGATTTAAGGGAGATACTGCAACAGGTGCAACTAAACCAGCTGTAGTTGAAACAGGGGCTAAAATTAACGTTCCTTTATTCGTAAATATTGGTGACAAGATAAAAATAGATACAAGGACTGAAGAGTATCTATCAAGGGTTTAATAGATGGATAGAAAGACTCAGAGGGAATGGATTGTTAAAGTCCTCTATGAAATGGATATAAAGGGATTGACTTCTGAAGATGTAGAAGGCATTCTCCTTAACCACAATCTTGAGCAACAGGACTTTATAAGTGATTCTCTTTTTCAAACATTTAATAATCTAGAGTTTATCGATCAACTTATTAATAAGTATCTTAAAAATAAGAGCATAGACAAAATACCTGCCCTTGATAGGGCAATCATCAGGAATTCAGTTAATGAGTTTGTAGTTTCAAAAACAGTTCCTACGAACGTCTCAATAAATGAGGCTGTAGAAATTGCAAAGAAGTATTCCAGGGAAGACTCATATAAATTAATAAATGGAGTCTTATCCTCTCTGGATAAGGACCAGAAATGAGAAGACCATTATCAGTAAAAGAGCTAAATAACTATATTAAAAGGTCGGTAACTACAGATCCCATCTTAAATAATGTCTATATAGTTGGAGAAGTTACAAATTGCCATAGAAATAGATTCTTATTCTTCGATTTAAAAGAAGATCAGGATCTCATATCATGCATTTATTTTTCTGACGATATAGATATTAAATCAGGAGATCAGATAAAGCTTAAAGGATCGCTGACGATTTATCCTAGATCAAGCAAGTATCAAATAATTGTCAAATCAATAGATAATATTGGACAAGGTATCCAGGCAATCGAACTGGAGAAACTTAAAAACAAGCTAGAAAAAAAAGGGTATTTTGACGAAAGAAATAAAAAACCTATACCAGAATTTCCTATAAATATCGGTCTGCTAACCAGTGACAAATCCGCAGCATATACTGATTTCATTAGTATTTTGACAACTTCCTATCCACTGGCAACAATCAGCCTATATTCTTCATTTGTTCAAGGAGATCAGGCTAAAGATGACATATGCAAGGGATTGGAAGTGCTTGATATGATGGGACTTGACCTCATTGTCCTGACTAGGGGCGGGGGGTCCAACGAAGACCTAAGTGTATTTCTCGAAGAAGATATAGCAGATGCCATATTCAAGCTTCGAACCCCCCTTATTTCTGCTTTGGGTCATGAAAGGGATTTATCTATTGCAGACCTAGTCAGTGATTTAAGATTGTCTACGCCAACTAAAGCTGCCGAATACATCGCAAAAAATTTTTCGAATAGCTTAGCAGAGATAAACTCAATTAATGTTGACTCTGATAAATTCATTAGAAGAATATTAGATGATAAAAGTAAAGATCTAAATCTCTTAAAATTAGAAATAGAGAATAATTCACCTAGTAAATTTATCTACAACGATTTATCGAAGCTTTCAGAAATAAACCATTTTCTTTATTTTTTAATTAATAGGAAAATTCAGCTTAAAAAAAATAAGATAGATTTTTTAAGAGACGAGATAGAGAAAAACTTTATTCAAATACAGGAAAGTCACATGATAAAATTACTAGACTTATCAGGTAAACAAATCGACCTCGATAATGTAAATGTTGGCGATAGCTACTATATTGCAAATAATTTTAATAAATATAAGATTGAGGTATTGGAGCAAATATATGATTGATAAAAAAGATTATGAAAAATACTATAAGGAATACTTATCTATCTCTGAAAGCATGAAAAGTGAAGATATAAGCCTTGATGAAGCCATGGAAAAGTACAAGAAAAGCAAGGAAGTATATGGCAAGTTGAAGTCAATCTTAGATGAAGCAAAGCTAGAAATTGAAAGTATGAAGGATTAATTATGTTTGCAGAATATATAGAAAGTCTAGATTTTTTCAATAGTAAATTTATCGACTACTTCGGGGATGAGGACGGGTTTTCACAAATCTTGAATTACTCTATTAAAGAAGGAAAGAGAATAAGACCTATTATTTTAATAGAAGTAGCAAAAATGCTATCTGCTGGCGATCTTCAAGAAGGCGTTATAGAATTTGCAATTGCATTAGAACTAATTCATAACTATTCTCTTATCCACGATGACCTTCCTTGCATGGATGACGATGACTATAGGAGAGGTAGGCTTACTGTTCATAAGAAATATGGAGAAGCTATGGCTGTTTTAGCTGGAGATAGCCTTCTTAATAAAGCCTATGAAATATTGTTTGATCAAGTTTCTAAATCTGAAGATTATAAGAAAATGCACTATGCAAGTATGGCTGGTCAAGCAATATCTAAATATTCAGGTATTCATGGAATGATTGGCGGACAAGTTATAGATTCTTTAGAGCTTTCAAAAAATAGCAATGAAGTATTAGATATGTACGAAAAAAAGACGGGAGCTCTAATTACTGCAGCCTGTATAGCTGGGGCCTACCTATCTAACTCAAATGAAGATATTGTCGAAGATATGAAAAAGCTAGGCTACTACATTGGCCTATGTTTTCAACTACAGGATGATTTATTAGACTTGGATGAGGACAAGGAAATCAATAAAATAACTTATATTTCCTATGCAGGTGAAAAAGATACAGTCGAGCTAATAAATTCTTACAGTCAAAAAGCTATTGACATACTACAGCGATATGAGGGAAATGATTTCCTAGTTAAACTGGTTAAATACTTAATAGGGAGAGAGTATTAAGGAGAAAACAATGAAAAAATATGATAGACAAAGACTAATCCTATCGTTGATCGAACATCACGATACAGAGACACAAGAAGAACTAGCAGAATTATTGAAGGAAAATGGGGTTACAGCGACTCAAGCAACAATATCCAGAGATATTAAGGAATTGCGTATCACTAAGGTTCAAACACCTGATGGACTTTATAAATACACAGTTTTAGATACTATGCACGACAGCCTTAACGAAAGACTGAACAAAATTTTTAAATCCGCAGTTTTAAGTCTTAAAATTAATAGGGAAATGATTATTATTAAAACAATTTCCTACACTGCAACTGTATGTGGATGGACTATCACTAATGCTAAAATAGAAGGTATAGCTGGTATTATAACCGGTCATGATACAATATTTATTGAAGTTGAAGATGGCTATGAACTTGAAGACATCGTAGAAAAAATTAGGAATATTTCAATTTAATATGCTGATAAATTTATATTTGAAAAATTTTGCCCTTTTCGATGAAATAAACATTGACTTTGAAGAGGGCTTAAATATTATCTCCGGTGAAACTGGATCTGGTAAAAGTATTTTACTAAGGGCTATGAGTTTAGTCCTTGGTGGAAGGGTCAACAAGTCAATAATTGGAAACTTTGCTAAAGAGACAGTGATAGAAGCGACTTTCACCCCAATTAACAATCAAAAAGATTTGTTAGAAAGGTATGGACTATCTGAAGGTGACAACATAATTATAAGCAGGAAAATTAGTCCAAGCACATCTATTATAAAAGTTAATAATAGGTCTTTTAACATATCTGACCTTGAAGACTTAAGTCAGTCACTAATGGATATTCATGGGCAGCACTCCCAACTAATTGTCTTGAATAAGTCTAATTACTTGAAGATTATAGATTCTTTTGATGAAGAAAGTATAAAGATAAAAGAAAGCTTAAGAGCTAACCTTAAACAAAAGCAGGTATATGAAAGGGAGTTATCTGAGATCAATTTAAATCCAGAAGAAGCTTTAAGGGAAGCTGATATTTTACAGTTTCAAATAGAGGAGATAGAGGCTTTTGATTTTGATAATTTTAATCAAGAGGATTTAGATATCGAGTATAAGAAACTAGCCAATATGACTGAGATAATCAGGGGTATCGACCAGATAAAAGCAATCTTTACAGAGGGATATCAAAGGTCTTCACTGAAGGACTACATAAATGAAATTTATACAACCCTTGTCGATATTGACCAATATGATGGTCAGATTAAGGAGTTTGAGGAAAGGATTGTAGATATTAGTGAGGCGGTAAATGATTTGTCAAGAGACATTGACCAATACTCATATACTATTGATATAGACGAAGAAAGACTTAAAGAAATTGAAGATATATTTGTTCAATTTCAAAATCTTAAGAGAAAGTATGGGGCAGATGTTGAAGAGATTAAAAATTTCTATCTACATGCTAGAGAAAAACTCAATAAGATTAATAACATCGAATCTTTAAGAGGACAATTAAACACTAAAATTAAGGATATCGATGAGGACAACATAGACCTTGCTAATAAGCTACATAATCTTAGAAAAAAAATAATAGGACAACTTCAGAAAAAAATCCTAGGTGAGCTAAAGGAAATGAATATGAAAAATATTGATTTTATAATTGAGCTTGAGAGGACTGACCAGGTTAGTGATCAAGGATTTGACAGGATTGACTTTCTTATTTCAACTAATAAGGGTCAGGAAATGAGAAGTTTAGCCTCAGTTGCTTCTGGTGGAGAAATTTCTAGATTTATGTTAGCATTAAAAGCGGTGTTAGCAGACTATGAAGATGTCCAGACCCTTGTATTTGATGAAATAGATACTGGTATTAGCGGGATGACGGCAGATGTTGTAGGAGATAAGCTTGTTAAAATCTCAAAAAAGAGACAGTTGATTGTAATAACCCATCTACCTCAAATTGCATGTAAGTCCGACAGCCACTATCTAATCGAAAAGACAATGAATGATAAAAACACCCTATCTAAGATTAGTAAACTAGAGGATCAAGAAAAGATATTGGAGGTAGCAAGATTGATAAGTGGTTCTACGATTACCGATTCAACCATTAAATCGGCCGAAGAATTAATATCAAATGCTAAGAAATAATATGAATCATAATAAAGTAGTTGAAGAACATACTATTAAATCAGAAAAAATCTATGAGGGAAAGATAATCAAGGTCAAGGTCGAGACAGTCGAGCTTCCTGGTCAGATATATGCTAAAAGAGAGATAGTTGAACACGCTAGGGGAGTAGGGATTGTAGCCATTACAAACGAACAAAACATTATCCTTATTAAACAGTTTAGGAAGGCTATAAATAAGGCAATTTATGAGATACCAGCAGGAATTGTTGAGGTAGGTGAGAATATTTCAGATACAGCAACTAGAGAATTACAAGAAGAGGCAGGATTTAAGCCTCTAAACCTTGAATTGGTAGTTGAAGCCTACGCTTCCCCGGGGTTTACTGATGAAAAACTATCTATTTTCTTTACTGACCAACTTGAAGTTTCAAAATTAGATCTTGATGAAAGTGAATTTTTAGAGGTGGAAGAAGTCTCTTTAACCAAGGCTCTTGAAATGGTTGAAAACTTTGAGATCAATGATGCTAAAACTGTTATAGGCATTCTATTTGCAGCTAGGAAGTATAAAATATGACTAAGATAACGGAAACATTGATAATGGTTTTTGCCCTTCTTTTTACTCTAATAACCCATGAAGTTGCCCATGGCTATGTGGCATATTTAAATGGGGATAGGACGGCTAAAGATATGGGGAGGTTATCCTTTAATCCACTTAGGCATTTAGACTTGGCAGGAACTCTTTGCCTTATAGTTTTCAAGTTTGGATGGGCAAAGCCTGTACCCATTGATGAAAGAAATTTCAAAAATAGGAGACTCGGACTTTTCCTAGTTTCTATTGCAGGGGTTGTTACAAACTTTATAACAGCCTTTATATCAATTGCCATATTAGTTAAGTTTAATAATCACTTGGGCGTTTTTGCTCATTTATTTAACTTGCTAGCTATTTATGGACTGATTTTTATGGTATTTAACCTTATACCTATTCCGCCCCTTGATGGGTCAAAGGTCTTGGCAAGCATTTTACCATATAAATTTGAATACTTTATATATAAGTATGAGCGATACTCTTATATTTTTTTGATAGCCTTTATCTTGATTAATAGGAATACTGGCTTTATTTTTAATATTGTAGAAAAAATATATGTCTTTTTAGTTAAAATATGGATATAATAAATTGGATTTTGAGAATATATTATGAAAAATGTTAGAACTGGGGAATTCTATGGTCCCTTTGACTTGCTCTTAGATTTGATTGAAAAATCAAAAATGGATATCTATGATATTAGGATATCGGAAATCACAAACTCATATATTAAAGAAATCAATTCTATGAAGATTCCTTCAGATGAAATAACTGATTTTATAGTTATAGCTGCAAGCCTGTTAATTATAAAAGCCAAAAGTCTTGTAAAAGACAGCATAGAATTTGAAGAAGACCAGGAAGATGAAATAAGCAAGGATGAGCTTGTAAGAAGATTGGTTGAATATAAAAAGATAAAAAAAATAGTAATTGAATTGAGAAAATTCGAAAAAGAAGGACTTAAAAAACATTCTAAGCTTCAAGAAGATCTTAATAAGTATAGGGAAGAAGAAATCGACGATGAAATTGTCTACGATGTAGATCTTTTAAAATTAAGCCTTGAATCACTTATAGTTAAATCTACCCATGAATTTGAGTTTAAGGTGGATAAGATCCTTAATGTCGAGGAATATTCCTTAGAAGATTACAACCGTAAGATTCAAAACAAGCTTCTTGAGAAAAAGCTGCTAAATATTAGTTCAATTATAAAAAGGGCGAAAAACAAGTCTGAAGTAATAGTCATTTTTCTTTCTATCCTGGAATTATCAAAGACAAAAAAACTATACATTTTACAAGATAGGGATACATTAGAGATAAAAGTTAAACTTAATGAAGAGGAAGCTGATGAACGATAGAGAATATATTTCAATTTTAGAGGCTGTGCTTTTTGTCTGGGCTGAGCCAATCCATATAGATGAATTAGCGAAAATAATTGAGAAAGACAGGTCCTATACTAGGAAGTTATTAAATCAATTAGAAGAAGAATATAACCATTATAGAAGGGGAATAGTTCTTAATAACTATAATGATTATGTGCAATTGTCTACTAGACCAGACCACGACAAGTTCATATCTAAATTGCTAAAGAAGACAAGGTCTAAGACCTTATCAAACTCTTCCATGGAAGTTCTTGCCCTAATAGCTTATAAGCAACCTATAACAAGAGTTGAGATCGATGATATTAGAGGGGTTAAAAGCTATAGCTCTATCGATACCCTTCTCAATAAGAAACTCATAAAAGAAGTCGGAAGGTTAGAAAAAATAGGAAAGCCAATTTTATATGGGACAACAAACGAATTTTTGTCCTTATTCGATATTTCCTCAATTGAAGATCTTCCATCCGTTGACCAACTAGAAGCTCTAGATGAATTTTTAATAGGAGATGAAGAATTAGTAGATGAGGATAAATAAGTATATAGCAAAGTGTGGGATATCTTCCAGAAGGCAAGCGGATAGACTAATAGATGCCGGAAGAGTTAAGGTAAACGGTGAAATTTTAACAGAACCAGGTTACCAGGTAGAAGAAAATGACTATGTAACAGTTGATGATATAAAAATATCATTGGTAGAAGAAAAAATCTACCTAATGCTTAATAAGCCTAAAGGATATGCCTGCACAAATAATGATCTATTTGCTGATAAGACTATATTTGACTTAATTGACCTTGACTACAAGTTGTTTTCAATAGGAAGGTTGGATATGGATAGCAGGGGTTTAATCTTAATCACAAATGATGGAGACCTCTACAATAGAATAATGCACCCTAAAAACCAGATTTTTAAGACATATGAAGTTTTGTTAAACAAGGATTTTAATAGGGGGTTTGAGAGTAAGTTTAGAAGGGGGATTGATATAGGGGACTATATCACGGCACCTTCTTATTTAACTTTTACTGATAATCAAAAAAAAATAATAATAAAAATTTCAGAAGGAAAAAAAAGACAGATTAGGAGGATGTTTCATGCCTTAGGCTATCATGTCCTTGACCTTAAGAGAACTGCTATTGCCAGTTTAAATCTAGCTGGCTTAAAAGAAGGTCAATATAGGCACTTAACAAACGATGAAATAACCTACCTATATAGCATATAAATTTGAGGTGGAAATATGAAAATCGCCGTCATAGGAGGGGGACCTGCTGGCATGATATCGGCAATATATGCCGCTGATAAGTCTAACCAGGTCTACTTGATTGAAAAAAATGAAAAATTGGGGAAAAAGCTTTATATAACTGGTAAAGGCAGGTGTAATATCACAAATATAAGACCAATGACTGAAATCTTAGACCAGGTAATTACTAATAAAAAGTTTATGTATTCAGCTTTTAATTCTTTTACTAACCAAGATATTATCAGCCTGCTTAATAACAATGGTCTTAGAACTAAAGTCGAAAGAGGGGATAGGGTATTTCCTGTTTCCGATAAGTCATCAGATGTAATCAAGACCCTAAATAAAATATTAGATAATAAGTCAGTTAAAATTATGCTTAATACTGAAGTAACACAAATCGAAAAAAATCGACAAAGTTTTTCAGTCCATACTCGAAAATCTGGCATATTAAATTTTGATAAGGTCATAATAGCGACTGGAGGTAAGTCTTACCCAGTAACTGGATCGACAGGGGAAGGCTACGACTTTGCCAGGTCTCTTGGTCACAAGATAATTACTCCTAAACCGGCCCTTGTAGATATTATCCTTAAAGACCAATTCATTAAGGATTTAAAAGGAGTCAGCTTAAAAAATGTCTGCCTAAATTACAAGATAAAAAAGAAGAAGTATTCACTTTTTGGGGAAATGCTTTTTACAGACAAAGGGATTAGCGGTCCAATTGTCCTTACAGCTTCTTCTATAATCAATAAAAATGAAGACCAGGTTAATGACATGCATATTGACCTAAAGCCTGCTCTAGACCAGGTCACCTTAGATAAAAGACTTGTAAGGGAACTTTCAAAGTCACCCAATAAAAATATCTCTACTATTATTCAAGCCTTGACTCTTCAACCATTAATAGTTCCCTTGCTAGAAATGGCAGAAGTCGATAGGGATAAAAAAGGCCATCAAATCAGTAAGGAAGAAAGACACCGTATACTTATGGCCTTTAAGGAGTTTAAGATTAATTTCAAGGGTCTAAATGACCTTAAATATGCTATAATTACTAGCGGTGGGGTAAATATCAAGGAAATCAATCCTTCCACAATGGAAAGCAAGTTAGTTGAAGGACTTTATTTTGCGGGAGAAATTATTGATGTAGATGCCTATACTGGTGGCTACAACCTACAGGTCGCCTATTCAACAGCCTATCTTGCTGGTATTAACTCATCAAATGGAGGAAGTGATGTATAAATCAATAGCAATTGATGGACCAGCCGGGGCTGGAAAATCGACAATATCAAAATTACTAGCTGATAAAATCAATTTCGAATACCTAGATACTGGGGCTATGTATAGGGCCTACACCCTTTATTTTTTACAAAACAAAAGCGATTTAGAAGATGAAGGTGTGGTTGAAAAAAAGCTTGCTAATATTGAGCTTAATATAATAAATGGAAGCTTCTACCTAAATGGTATTAATGTTGACGAGGAGATAAGAAGCCAAGAGGTCACTAAAAATGTTTCCTTAATCTCTAGCTATAAAGCGGTAAGAGAAAGGCTGGTTGAAGAACAAAGGAGGATTTCGAGTAAGTCTAACATTGTAGTAGACGGTAGAGATATTGGTAGTCATGTCTTGCCAGATGCTTCAATCAAGTTTTTTCTAACAGCTAAAGCCGAAACAAGGGCAAAAAGAAGATTACTTCAACTTGGGTCAACTAGTTCAAGTTATGAGGAAATCCTTGAAGATATACTAAGAAGGGACGACTATGATAGCAATAGAAAGATTTCCCCACTAATTAAGGCAGAGGACGCTATAGAGATTGACTCATCTGAGCTTTCAATTAATGAAGTTGTAGACAAAATGATAAAATATTTAGAGGAAAAAAATGTTATATAAATTTTTATACTATTTACTATGGCCAATATATAAAATATTTTTCTTTTTCACATTAAAAAATAAACCCAAAGACCTACCAGAAGGCAAGCTAATAATATGTTCTAACCATATTAACCTTATGGATCCTTTTACTCTAGCTCTAGGGTTTAGAAAGAATCATATATATTTTGTATCCAAAAAGGAACTTTTTGATAACAAGTTTCTAGCCTATTTCATGAATAAATTAGGGGCTTTTCCTATAGATAGGGAAGGTATTGATCTAAAGGCTGTAAAAAAGTGCGTAAAAGTTCTAAATGAAGATAAGTACTTGGGGATATTCCCAGAAGGAACAAGGGTGAAAGAAGTTAAAAAAGAAAACATAAAAAATGGTATAGGATATATAGCTCTAAAGGCTAATGCAGACATCCTTCCACTTGAAATAGTTAATGGATATAGGCTCTTTGGACGTATGAGACTAGACTTCAAACCCGTAATTAAGATAAATGACTACAAAGATTTAGACAAAAGACAAGCTTACGATAAAATAGCCGAAGACGTTTACAAGTCAATTTATGAGATTGTTTAATTGCTAGTTAATTGAATATAATTAGTATTATTTCATCAAATATTTTACAGAAAATCAAAAATTTTAAATATAGTATTTTATAAAAATCACAAAGTAATGTAAATTTAGAAAATATTTTTGCATTACTTTGTATTTTATTATACAATAGAGAAAGACAGTGGGTAATTTTACCCTACTGAATATTAGGAGGTCGTCAAATAATAATGGACAATTTAACAAATGAAGAATTTATGGAACAAGTAGAAGACAGTATGATTAGGATTTATCCTAAGGATATTGTTAAAGGAACAGTAATTAATGTTAAAGAAACAGAAGTTTTTGTAGACATTAAATACCGTGCTGACGGAATCATCAAGTTAGATGAGATGTCAAAGGAAGAAGCTTTAGATCCAACTAAAGCATTCTCTGAAGGTCAAGAAATTGATGTTTTTGTAATTAAGTTGGATGATGGTGAAGGCAATGTTGCTCTATCCACAAGAAGAGTAGAAGGTTTAAAGAATTGGAAGAAACTATTAGGTGCTTTTGAAAATAATGAAAAAGTACAAGCTGAAGTTACTGGAGATAATACTGGCGGCCTTGTAGTTACTGTTATGGGAATTAACGGATTCATTCCTGCATCACAAATTACAACTTATTTCATAAAGAACTTCAAACAATTCGTTGGCCAAACTCTTGAATGTAAGATCATCAGCATAGATGAAAGAAAGAAAAGAGTTGTACTATCAAGCAAGGCTGTATTAGAAGAAAAGCTTGATGGCGTTTGGGAAAAAATCGTAGTTGGTGAAAAAATTACTGGTAAAGTAGTTAGATTAGTAGACTTTGGTGCATTCGTTGACCTAGGCGGAGTTGATGCATTAATCCACGTATCTGACATTTCCTGGGAAAGAATTGATAAGCCTTCAGACGTACTAGAAGTTGGACAAGAAGTTGAAGCTTTAGTCTTAAAGGCTAATAGAGAAAAAAATAGAGTTTCCCTAGGTTTGAAGCAAGTACAAGAAAAACCTTTTGATTTATTCCTTAAGAATAACAAGGTTGGGGATGCTGTTAAGGGTACAGTTGTTAACCTATTAGACTTTGGTGCTTTCGTAAGACTAGAAGAAGGCGTTGAAGGATTAGTTCACGTATCTCAAGTAAGTACAGATCACGTTGAAAAACCATCAGATGTACTAAATATTGGAGATGAAGTTGAAGTTAAGATTCTTGATATCGATGCTGACCAACAAAGAATTTCTCTAAGCATGAAAGCTCTAATGGAACCAAAAGAACCAGCTAGAGATAATAAGTCTTTTGATAGACCAGCTAGACCAAGAAGAGAAAAAAGAGAAAGAAAGCCAGTAGTTAACAATGCAAGTGATAACTTCGCAGACGAAAATACTTTCGGAACTAACTTTGGTGAGCTTTTAGATGGTCTAAACCTTGAACCAGCTGTTGAAGAACCAGCAGAAGATAATACTAATGTAGAAGAAACTTCTGAAGTTGAAGAAAATACTGAAGAATAATAATAGACAAAAGTATTATTACAAATAATAATTTATGATAAGGAGAGGCAACTCTCCTTATTTATTTACTTTAAGATAGGAGAAATGATGAATAATAAAAAAATTAAGACTATAGTACTTGCCTTGGTAGCCATGGCCTTATGGGGATCAGCCTTTCCAGTTTTAAAGCTGACTTATAAATATTTTTCAATATCCTCTTCTGATACTTATAGCAAAATTCTTTTAGCAGGTATAAGGTTCTTTATCTCAGGGATATTGGTTTTAATATATATACTTTTTACTGATAAGAAGGACCTAAAATACTTTAGGGGAAATATCAAAACAATAATAATATTAGGACTATTGTCAACAACCATAAACTATATTTTCTTTTATATAGGAGTTGGTAATACAAGTGGAATAAAGTCTTCAATTTTCCAATCAGCTTCAACCTTCCTTTCAGTTATATTAGCATTTATTTTATTAAAAGAACCGATTAGTAAGTATAAGGTCCTAGCAATTATCTTAGGGTTTTTGGGGATAATCGTATCAAATTTGAATAAAAGCCTTGATTTTAACATTAGCTTTAATGGAGAGGGATACCTGTTAATATCAGGGATTGCAATGGCATTTTCTACGATTTTTGTTAAGGTTAGAGGTAAAAATATACCTGCCACAATTCTCACATGTGGGCAGATGTTATCAGGATCAATCGTTCTAATAATTATGGGACTTATAGGCAGTAAGACGGAGATTACTATAACGAAAGAAGCAATTCTTTTACTTATATACTCAGGATTTCTTTCAGCTCTTGCATTTACTATCTGGTATAAGATCCTTAGTGAAAACCAAGCATCAGAGGTTACAATATTAAGGTTATTTATCCCAATTTTTGGTGCTATATTCTCGGCGATTATTCTTAAAGAAAGCTTTAGCATATATGTAGTTTTAGGCTTAATTTTAGTTGTTTTGGGAGTTTATTTTATCAATAAGACGCCTAAGGATAGTGCATCAAAAGCCTAATTTATGATATTATTAGGTGTATACTATAAATGAAGATATATTATGAGGAGATTTATGAAATATAAAATATTTACTTACGGATGTCAGGCAAACGAACACGATTCTGAAAGAATAGCCTATATCCTTGAAGACTTGGGTTACAAGCCAACTGATGATGAAAATGACGCAGACTTTATCGTTTATAACACTTGTCTAATTAGGGAAAATGCTGAGCTTAAGGTCTACGGTCACCTGGGAGCTATAAAAAGACTAAAGAAATCTAAACCAAATATGATCCTAGCAGTTTGTGGATGTATGATGTCAACAGGTGAAGCAAGAAATGTTATCCAAGAAAAATATAAGCATGTCGATATTATTTTCGGAACGAGAAATATTGATAAATTACCTGAATTAATTAGTCTTCATAAGACTACAAATCAAATGGTAGTCGATGTTGAAGAATACAAGGATGTTGACCATGCGTATATAAGGCAGCATGACTTTTCAGCCTATGTATCAATAATGAATGGCTGTAATAACTTCTGTACTTATTGTATTGTGCCTTATGCTAGGGGAAGAGAAAGCTCAAGACCTCTTGAAGAAATTGTAAATGAGGTGAAAAACCTTGCAGATCGAGGCTATAAGGAAGTCACCCTGCTTGGACAAAACGTTAACTCCTATGGAAAAGACTTGGGACATAGCTTTCCAGAGCTTCTCTATGCTATAGACAAAGAGGTTAAAAATCTTGACATATTAAGATTTATGACTTCTCATCCAAAAGACCTTTCAGATGAATTAATTCAAGCCATGGCTGATATAAAGATGATTGCAAGACATTTTCATCTTCCTCTCCAATCAGGAAGTGACAAGGTCTTAAAAGAAATGAATAGGAAATATAGCTCTGATGATTACCTTCAACTTGTAGAGAAACTTAGGGCAAAAATGCCGGATATTGCTATTACGACAGATATAATTGTAGGCTTTCCTGGAGAAACAGAAGAAGACCACCAAGCTACCATAGACCTTTGTAAAAAGGCCAGATTTGATTCTGCCTTTACCTTCATTTACTCACCAAGAGAAGGAACGCCAGCTGCTAAAAGGGAAGACCAAATCCCTAAAGATGTTGCCTCAAGAAGGTTCCAAGAGCTTTTAGACGAAATTTATCCTATATTTAATGAAAACAACAAAAAAGAAGAAGGCAAAGTTCATAAGGTTATCGTTGAAAATGTTAGCAAGAACAACGATGAGATGTTAAGCGGTAGAACCTTTAGCAACAAATTGATCCACTTTAAGGGCGATGATTCGCTAATAGGACAAGTAGTTGATGTAAAGGTTACAAATCATACATCTTTTACCTTAGAAGGCGACCTTATAAAGTAAGAATAAGTAGGTAAAGTAAGAATAAGTAGGTGGAGATATGACCAAAATTGATTTAGACAAATTAACTCCTATGATGAAGCAGTATATGGATATAAAAAATAATAATAAAGATGCTATTCTCTTCTACAGACTAGGAGATTTCTATGAAATGTTTTTTGATGATGCTATACTAGTCGCAAAAGAGCTTGAAATAGCCCTTACAGCAAGGGACTGTGGGGGAGGGCAGAAGGCCCCTATGTGTGGGGTTCCCCACCATGTAGCAGACGTATATCTTAATAGACTTGTCGAAAATGGTCATAAGGTAGCAATAGTTGAGCAGATGGAAGATCCACGCCTTGCTAAGGGGCTGGTCCAAAGGGCTATTACTAAAATCATAACCCCTGGAACCATCACCGATATAGACTCAAATAAAAAGGATAATAACTTTTTACTTGCTATTTTTAGCTCTAACCAGTCATATGGACTAAGCTATATTGACATAACTACAGGAGAATTTAAATGCTCTGAGATACTTAATATTAGGTCTAGTAGGCAGCTACTAGACTTTATTGTAAAGGTCAACCCTAGTGAAGTTCTTTTAAATAAGAATATAGAGGACAAGACATTTAATAGCTATATAAGAGAAAAAAATATCTTTTTATCAATTATAGACCCTGATTTATCAGATGTTAAAAAATCTATTGAAGCTTTAAATGAAACCCTGGGAAAGAAAATTGATAAAAATCTAGAGAAACACTACTATTCTATAATAGCTTCTAAAATGCTAATTGACTATGTCTACCTATTTCAAAACGTCCAATTAAAGCATATAAATGACTTAGAATACATTGAAACTGAAAGGTTTATGAAGATAGATTCGGGGACCAGGAATAATCTTGAAATTCATAGAAACCTATCTGATGGCGGTACTAAATTTAGCTTGATTTCCGTTCTTGACAAAACAAATACCCCTATGGGATCAAGGAAGCTTAATTCCTGGTTAGAATTTCCCTTAATAGACAAAAATGAGATTGAGGATAGGCTAGACCTAATCCAGGACCTTATAGAAGACACTTTGACCTTCGACCAGCTAAAAAGCTATCTTAATGAGATATTTGATTTAGAAAGGATCCTTTCTAAAATATCTTATCAAAAGGCAAATGCCAAGGAGATAATAAACCTTAAGCATTCCATAAGCAGACTACCATCTATTAAAGAACTCCTATCCCTATCTAGGTCTACCAGACTAAAGTCAATCTCAAAAAGCATTGACAGCTTGGAAGACATTTACCAGCTTATCGATAGAGCTATCTTAGACAATCCACCTATTCTAATAACTGAAGGCGACCTAATCAAGGAAGGCTACTCAGAAAGGCTAGATAAGCTTAAATATGACTCTGTCCACGGTAAAGAAGAAATGGTAGAGTATGAAAAAGAGCTAAGGGAAGAAAGTTCTATAAAGAACTTGAGAATATCCTATAATAAAAATATTGGCTATTTTATTGAATTAACTAAATCCAATATTGGTCAAGCCCCTGAATACTTTATAAGAAGACAAACCCTTAAAAATTCTGAAAGATATATAACGACAAGGTTGAATGAAATATCGGATAAAATACTAGGAAGTCAAGCAGATACCAAGGAACTTGAGTATAGTATTTTTGTTGCTATCAGGGAGAAAATTGCAGACCAATCCCTTAGAATTAAGGCTACAACTGATACTATTGCATCTTTAGACGCAATCTTATCCCTAGCCAGGGTAGCAAAGGCAAATAATTACACAAGGCCTAGCTTTAATAACAGGGGGATAATTAAAATTGAGGATGGAAGACACCCTGTAATAGAAAAGAGCCTTGATATGAATGCTTTTATTCCTAATAATACCTCAATAGGCTCAACTGATAATAGGATACAAATAATTACTGGGCCTAATATGGCTGGTAAATCAACCTATATGAGACAAGTAGCCCTAATAATACTAATGGCTCAGATTGGCTCCTTCGTACCTGCAAGCTCATGTGACCTCCCAATTTCCGATGCTATTTTTACCAGGATAGGTGCATCGGATAACCTAGCGAGGGGAGACTCAACTTTTATGATTGAAATGAAAGAGATGAGTAATATAATCAATAATGCTAGTCCTGATAGTTTTGTTATCCTAGATGAGGTCGGTAGGGGAACAAGCACAAATGACGGCTTAAGTATTGCAGTTGCAATAGTTGAGTATATGAGTAAAAATCTTAAAGCCAACACCCTATTTGCCACCCACTATCACGAACTAACCCAGCTAGCAGAAAAGCTCGAAAATGTTAAGAACTACAAGGTTGATATCCTTGAAGAAAATGGCAACCTGATCTTCTTGAGAAAAATCCTTCCTGGTTCTGCCGACAAAAGCTATGGAATCGAAGTAGCTAAACTTTCTGGCCTACCTTCCAATATTATAGACAGGGCCAAGCAGATTCTTAAATCAATGGAAGGAAATAACATCGATTTTGTATATGAAAAAGCCAACCAAGTGGTTATAAACTTTAACAACTTAGAAAAGGACCTCTTACTTAAGGAAATATCTGATAAGAATCTTGACGATATGACAGCAAAAGAGGCCTATGACTACCTATATGACTTAAAGACAAGGGCAGGTGATTTGATTGAAAATTAAATTATTAGACAACGAAACTATTCAAAAGATTGCCGCGGGAGAAGTAGTTGAAAGACCCGCCTCAATAATAAAGGAATTAGTTGAAAATTCAATCGATGCAGGCGCAAGTCAAATTAACGTACAAATTAAAAACGGCGGTAAATCATATATTAAAGTAAGCGATAATGGGAGTGGAATAAGTAAGGATGATGTTGAAACAGCTTTTCTAAGACATGCAACCTCTAAAATAAGCTCCTTTGAAGACCTCTATGATAGTTATACTATGGGATTTAGAGGAGAGGCGTTGGCATCAATTATCGCTGTATCCCAACTTTTGGTCTATACCAAGGTCGAAGAAGAAAGCTCGGGAAGCTATCTTTCCTACAAAGATAATAAGCTGCTTGAAAAAAAATCTATAGCAATGAATAAGGGGACAAGTATAGAGGTAACTGGTCTTTTTGACAGTCTACCTGTTAGAAAAAAATTCCTGGGATCAGATATTAGTGAGGCAAACAAGATAACTTCAATAATGTATAACCTCGCAATTTCAAAGCCTGGCATAGGTTTTAGTTACATTAAAGATGACAGGGAGATATTTTCAACCCTATCCACAAACTCCCTTGAGGATAATTTAAGAGTCTTGTTCTCTCAGGACTATGTAAACAATTCAATAGAAATTGACTCCTTTTCATCTGACTACCAGGTCAAAGGCTTCATATCAAATAGCCATTTTTATAAGGCCAACAGGTCTATGCAATATATATTTGTAAATGATAGGTATATAGAAAGTCCTGATCTTGTTAAAATAATAGAGAAAAATTACCTTTCACTAATACCATCGGGAAGGTTTCCAGCCTTTCAACTATTTATTAAAACAAAGGCGGAAAACATTGATATTAATATATCTCCTAATAAGCAAAAGATTAAGTTTAATAAGGAGGAAGACCTATTTGACCTAGTAGAGTCAACAATTAGGAAGGCTTTATTTGAAGGACAGACAGCAAAAAATGTTACTGGAGAGGAAAAAGACCATAAACCAAATTTCTACGACCTCCAGTCCGGAGATTCCTATAAAAATATCCTTGATGCCTACAAGAATATTGAATTTACCTATGAAAATGAAACCACAAAGGAATATTTTAAGCAAAATGAGGATGAAGATGACCTTGATACCAGTGACTCTGTAGAAATAATTGACCTTGATTCTAATCTTGATGAGATAACCTATTCAGATGCACCTAGCTTTGAAAGTATTCAAGGAGAGAAAGTTAATCAAGATCAAGAAAATAATTTTACCAAGCAAGGTATAGGGGAAAATACAAATCTAGATATAGACATGCAAAGTTTTATAACTGAAAAGGATAAGGCTGAGAAAGATATTTCAGATCAGTATCAATTTATTAGTAAAGTATTTAATAAATACCTTATTTTTAACAGTTTAATTAAAGACCAGCTTCTAATAGTCGACCAAAGGGCCGCTTTTGAAAGATTAATTTATGATGACCTATCAAAAAGACTAGCTACTGACCAACTTAAAACAAACAAACTAGTCACACCTATAATTATCGAGCTTTCACTACAAGACATGCTAAATATTAAAGAAAAGCTTTCTAGCTTTTCAGCCTTGGGGCTGGAAGTTGATATTTTCGGAGAAGATAGCCTAGCAATTAGGTCAGTTCCATATATAGGAGATAAACCAGCAGACAGGGATTTTATCCTATCATTAATAGACGATTTATCAAGAGAGTCAAGTATTAACAAACATAAGGAAATCTTCAAAAAAAGAGCCTTGTCCTCTTCTATAAGCAAAAATAAAAATCTAACCGATAAAGAAGTCTATGAATTATTGTCAAGGCTAGATAAGTCTACAAACCCATATATTAATAATCATGGCAAAAAAATTCAATTCACCCTAGACCTTAATGAATTTGAAAGGATAATAAATCGATGAAAAATAAGATATTAATTATCTCTGGTCCGACAGGAGTAGGTAAATCTTCCTTATCGATAGATCTAGCAAAAAAGTTAAATACAGAAATAATATCCGCAGATTCAATGCAAATCTACAGGGAAATGGACATTGGTACTGCAAAAATAAAGAAAGAAGAAATGGAAAATATTCCCCACCATATGATCGATATTCTCGATCCTATGAATAGCTTTTCTGTTCAAAACTTCCAGGAACAAGCCTTAAAGCTAATTGAAGAAATAACTTCAAAGGGAAAAATTCCCATAATCGTAGGTGGTACTGGGCTCTATATCAATTCTATTTTTTATAAATATGATTTTTCAAATGTTAAGCCTAATGAAGAATTTAGAAAGAAAATGGAAGAACAATTCATAAAAAATCCACAAGCATTACTTGATAAACTAATAGAGATAGACCCAAGCAAATATCAAAATCTAACTATTAAAGACAAAAAGAAAATCATTAGAGCTCTTGAAGTTTTTGAGTTTTCTGGAAAAACTATTACCGTTGATAGCAGGCCAAATGACGACTATGACATCTATCTATATGTGTTAAATACTGATAGGGAACAACTCTATTCAGATATAAATAAGAGGGTAGATCAAATGCTTGAAGATGGCTTGGTTAACGAAGTTAAGAATTTACTAGACCAAGGACTAAATGAGGACCAACAGTCTATGAAAGCTATAGGATATAGGGAAATTATCCCCTATATAAAAGGGAAATTGAGCTATGATGAAGCTATAGACCTCCTAAAAAAAGACTCTAGAAGGTATGCCAAAAGACAGCTTACATGGTTTAGAAAAAATAAGGAAGTAGTATGGTTGGATAAATCCACAATGACAAAAGATGAAATGATAAGTAAGATACTGGAGGATTTAAAAAGTTAAATGGACTTTGAATTTTTAAATAAACACTACAAAATCACCAAAGATGCCTATGATATTGTTACAGAGGCCTGTAAATTTATTGATGAAAAAGATAAAAAATTAAGAGAGATTAAAGAATATAATCAAATAAAAATCCTAAAAATCTTTAAGGATGTCGGCCTGAACCAAAGTGACTTTTCTTATACAACTGGATATGGATATGGTGATAGGGGAAGGGAGAAAACTGAAGAAATATTTGCTAGACTATTTTCGACTGAAGATGCTTTTGTCAGACCTGCGATTTCTTCTGGTACCCACGCCCTCGCTTTAAGCCTTTTCGCCTTGTTAAATCCTGGAGATACATTACTATCAATAACAGACCACCCTTATGATACCTTAAAAGAGGTTATTGGAATTACTGGTAATAGTGAAAATTCCTTAATAAATAAAGGGGTTAAATATGACCATATCAACCTAGTAGATAACAAAATTAACTATACTAGCTTGAAAGATAAACTCTCAGACAAAATAAAACTTATTCTGATTCAAAGGTCAACTGGATATGGCCTTAAAAGAGCTCTAACAATTAGTGAAATCGAGCAAGCTATACGATTTATAAAAGATAAATCTCCAGAAACAATTATAATGGTAGATAATTGCTATGGAGAATTTACAGACTATAAGGAACCAACAGAGATAGGGGCAGACCTATGCGTTGGATCTTTGATAAAAAACCCGGGTGGTTCTATAGCATCTGGTGGGGGCTATATAGCTTCAAGTGAGGAAATAATTAAGAAAATATCAGAGCATTTTTACGCCCCTGGAATAGGTAAAGAAACAGGGCTTACTTTTGATACAACAAGGCCTACCTTGCAGGGGTTATTCTTTGCTCCTCATATAACCAATGAAGCTATAAAATCAGCTCTCCTATTCTGTAAAATTTTTTCAGACCTAGGGTATGATACCTATCCAAAACTTGATGATAAAAGGTCAGATATTATTCAAGCAATCGTCTTTAATGATGAAGAAAAGCTAATTAAATTCGTCCAGTCCATTCAGATGGCAGCCTCCGTTGGTGCTAGCGTCGTGCCTTATCCATGGGAAATGCCTGGCTACGACGATAAAGTTATCATGGCCTCAGGAGGCTTTATTGACGGATCTTCTATAGAGATTTCGGCTGATGGACCAATAAGACCACCCTATGTTGCCTACTACCAGGGGGGAGTAGTATTTGAGCAAGCTAAGCTAGCGGCTATGATAGCATTGACTAATATATTAGGAATCTAGATACATTATATTTATAGACTTCGGAAGAATTTCGAAGTCTATTTTTTCAAAGTCATATAATTCACCATCTATATTTCCCTTTAATGGTGGAGCTTTAGGTATTATACTTCCTGAAATAACCCTAGAATTATGACTAATATCTAAGGTATCTATATGCCTTCCACTTTTATAATCTGAAATTTTTCTAATAAATCCTAAAAGACCAACTTTTTCTAATTGGTTTATTTCTATAATACCATCATCGATTTCAGCCATCGGGGCTGGGGTAAATCCTCCGCCAAACCTGCTTCCATTACAAATAGCATTCAATATATAACTACCCTCGTCAGTTAATACGTTACCATCAGATAAATTAAATTCATATCTGTAATTAATGGGGTCCATTTTACCAATAGTTAAGGGGATTGCTAATTTAAAAGATAGGCTCCTCAAAAAATTCCACTTTTTCTTAATCTCCAATGATTTAGCTAGTACAGTTGTTTCATAGCCAAATGAAGTTGTGTTTATGCAAAGTATGTCGTTAATCTTTATCATGTCGACCTTTTTAAAACTGGGATTCTTAAATTCATCGAGGATTTCTTCTAGACTTTTTGATCCATAAATATGACTTGCAAAGTCATTACCACTCCCATTTGGAATTATTGATACCGATGTGTTTGATAAGTTAATAGAATTGACTACTTCATGAAGACTTCCATCTCCACCTACAACTATTATTAATGAATTTTCATTCTTTTTAGAAAAATCTCTAGAAAGTTCTTTAATTGTATTTTCATCTACTGTAAATCTAATTAATAGTTGATTATTCTGTATTAAATCTGTAAATTCTTTAGTAAAATATTGTACAACTTTCTCCTGTATATTAGATTTACCTTCAGAATTTACCAGAAGTAAGGTCTTTTTAAATGTTTCTATCATATTAATCTCCTAGAATATTATTGACTATTTATAAATTATATCATATCATATCATTATTGATAATAAGAAAGGGGGAATTGAATGAACGAAGGAGATTTGTTCATTAATGAGTACTCTAACGTGTTCAAGGCGCTTTCTCATCCAACGAGATTATCAATTGTCTATGAGTTAATTGAACAAGCTGATGGCCTTAATGTATCAACGCTTCAGGAAGCCTTAGGTGTTTCTCAATCAAGTGTTTCACAACATCTAAGAATATTGAAGCAGTATGATATCCTTAAGTCTAAAAGAAGAGGAACAGAAATAAAATATATACTAAACAATAAAAAAGTTATAGACATTCTCAAACTAATAAAAGAATAATTACTATATTATTTTGTATACATAGATTTCTTGTTGGAGAGTTTATCAAGAAAAGTTGATGGTTCAAAATTATTTGAATCATCTTCTTTTTTTGGAAAATTTATATTAATTATTGATTATATTTTAATAAATGTTATATTATTAAACTTATTTTAATAATAAAAAATATTAAGAAAACTGAATAAAAGAAAATATCTTATCTAAAATAAAATAAAAACTTTTCTATTTTATTGCGAATTTTAAGGAAAATTTTCAGTCGGCGTTTATAACAACACCGACTTTTTTCTATAAGATAATGGGGGATATAAGATTGCTTTAATAAAAATTTATTTTTATTTAATAAATAGGTAGTTGTAGAACCTGTCCTGGATATATCCTAGCAGTTGAAGACATATTATTTAGTTTATATATATCGTATACAACTTCTCTAGTGTCTTTTTTTGAATTAATGGAAGAAGCTATGTCCCATAAAGTATCACCGGATACAACTGTAATTGAGTAAGACCTATCATAACTTAATCCTCTAACTTTTTTAGGAAATAGAAATAAACTTAAGATAAGGGTTGTAAAAATAAATACAAGGGCTATAAATCTATTAAATTTCTTTCTGTCTTTAATAACTAATTTCATATTACACCTCACAAACAAATGTTCTTTTTCTATTAACAGAATATCAGAACAAATGTTCTTTGTCAAGGAATAAAAGAACATTTGTTTTTTATCTTTTCTAATGATATAATTAGCCTAATAAGGAGAGTGCCATGAAATTAAACCAGAGACAAGAGTCAATTTATTTATATATTAAAGAGTTTAAAATCAAAAACAAATATTCGCCAACTGTTCGAGAAATCGGCAAGGCTTTAAATATTAAATCCGTATCAACCGTTCACAATGATCTAGCTAAGCTTGAAGATGCTGGATTAATCAGCAGGATCAATAATATTAGCAGGTCTATTGAATTAACTGATGATTCAGTTAATCAAGAAACGGTAAATGAGTCTACCATAGATGTACCAATTCTTGGTCGAGTAGCTGCTGGAGAGCCAATATATGCTGATTCCAATATAGAAGCCTATTTCCCAATACCAGCTGACTATTCCAAGAAGGGTGACCTGTTTATGCTTACAATAAGAGGGGAATCGATGATAGAAGCTGGTATTCTTGATGGTGATAAAGTACTAGTTAGGAAACAAGACACCTGCGAAAATGGAGAAATTATAGTAGCGCTTATAGAAGATGGGGCAACTGTCAAAAGGTTTTCTAAAAAAGATGGGATAATTAAGCTTATTCCAGAAAATTCATCTATGTCGCCAATTATACCTGAATCTATGTCAATATTAGGTAAAGTAATAGCCCTATTTAGGGACGACATTAGCTAATAATTCAGTTTATATTTTTAAGATAATTTTATATGCCATAAAAAAAATCGGCTAGCCCCTGCCTGCCGATTTTCTTTAATTTAATTCTGATAGGGGATTCTTTTTAATCGCCCTTTTAACATCATCATCTTCAACATGGGTATATATCTGAGTAGTCGCTACGGAAGTATGTCCAAGCACCTTTTGAAGGGTTCTTATATCTACACCTTCTTTATACATAAGAGTTGCAGCAGTATGTCTCAATTTATGGGTTGAATATTTAGATGTATCAAATCCAGCTTCATTAAGGTATTTATCTATCATATGTTGGATAGCCCTATTGCTCATTCTCGTCTTTCTCGTGCTTAAAAATAGAGCCTTTTCATCTTCAACTTTTGGCCTTACGGAAATATATTGGTCGATTGCATACCTACAAGCTTCAGTCATATAAACTGTTCTTTCTTTATTACCTTTACCTATTACATTAAATTGTAATCCTTTAATGGAGTTTATATTCATGCTAGAAAGCTCTGAAAGTCTAACTCCGGTTGTTAAAAATATAAGTATAATAGCAAAATCTCTTTTCATGAGTGTTTGGTTTTTATTGTTTTTAACTGTTTCTAGAAGCTTTATCGCTTCATCCAAAGTCAGGTAGACTGGATTTCTTTTCTTTAACTTTGGGCTTTCTAGCTCTAAAGCCGGATTATAATCTAATAGTTTGGCAATATTAACCATATATTTATAAAAAGACCTCAAGCTAGAAATCTTCCTAGCTCTAGTAACGGGATTATTATTTCTAGAATTATCCCTATAAGCCAGGTAGCTATGTAAATCTATAAGAGTTACTTTTTTAAGCATATCTAGGTCAAAATTCTTTACATCTATATCTTCTATACCATCATAGTCATTGCAGCTTTTCCTATATTCAATAAACTTTAAAAATAACCTAAGATCTAGGTAGTATTCTTCAATTGTCGTCTTAGAAAGAGCTCTTATAGTAGTTAAATAATCTAAGAAATCTTTTAAAAAATAAGGTATATCTTTTCTCATTTTTACCTCCACCTATATATTATCATAATGGGAGTAATTATTTTAACTCTTATGGTATAATATATAGGAATTAAAAGGAGTTTAATATGAATGAAATTATAGAATTTTTTAAAATGAATTTTACCCATGAAATGGCTGTAATAATCCTATCAATGATACCAGTTATAGAACTGAGAGGTGCTATACCAGTTGCTCTATCTTTAGGGATGCACTATAAGAAGGCGTTTTTAATATCGTTTATAGGATCATCTATTCCAGCTATTCCTATTATATTTCTCATAGGATATGTATTTAGATTGTTAGAGAAAATTGGATTTTTCAAGAGACTTATAGATAAGATAAAAATTAAAGCGTTAAATAAAAGAGAACAAATAGATAAGTATGGATATATTGGTTTGTACTTATTCGTTGCGATACCCTTGCCTGGAACCGGGGTTTGGACAGGTAGTCTAATTTCCCACCTACTACAATTGAACAAGTTTAAATCACTATTAATGGTAATACTAGGCAATCTAACAGCGGGAATAATAGTCAGTCTAATAAGTGGAGCTTTTTCATTATTATTTTAAATGAAATAATTTATCTAGACCTTTATATATTTAAATATAAATAACCTATTTTAAAGAATATTAGCTATTTTGGACAAATAATAAGTTAGATGAAACATGAGTCTTCATTCACTTAAAAGAGGGGCTATATATCCCTCTTAAATCGATTTAACACTACTAATCCATATATTTGTATGTCTAAACATTAAAATCTCAAATAGGGGGCATTTTAGGCCTTATTTGGGATTTTTGCATTTTAGACTACTATTGTCACATGAAAGGAGCGAAAATACAAGTTAATAAAAAGAAAAGCGTAATGTAACAGCCTTGACAAATAGTTTAGTTAATAAAAATGAACCTCTGGAAAGTAAGCTATAAAAAGTAAGTCTGAATTAAAATAAATAATAAAAAGGATTGTTATTAAGAATTAAAGAATAAAGTAAACTCTCAAAAGTGTAGAGCAGCATATTAAATTAAAGCTCTAGACAATTATAAAAAACGGAAGCTTTACAATAAAAAGAAAGATGAGAAAAAGGCATATCAATAATTATCATTTAGAACAATTGCCTTAAAAAATATATACAACCAAGGGTAAACGTCGTGAAAGCATGTCCATAGCATACTTTGCAGGTTTTTATTAATTTCGAGAAAAACACATCTCTTTTGTCACAAAATTATTATTTTGTGACAAAAACTGTGAAGACCTTCCAAGCCCCTGCTACAAATATATCCTATAAAATATCTAGCTTATGATTAGTTCATTACCTCGTATCCGTTAGTACATAAATAAAAGGACCAAGATAGTCCTTCTAAGGTTGAGATTAATCATCTTCAAAAACTCGCTATCTTGGTCGCTTATTATGCGCCTATTAGATTTTTATCATTTCTAGGCTATTTTATTATTTTATTAGAACTACTGTAAAATCATTTACATTAGTCCCTGTTGGTCCAGTCATTATAAGTCCATCGATTTTTTTTAAATGATTATAGGAATCGTTATCTTTTAGTATTTGATAAATCCTATAAGAATCCTTCTCTATTTTTTCCTTAGAACTTCCATCTACTAGGCCACCTGCTGCATCTGTTGGTCCATCCGTCCCATCAGATCCTACGCTGAAAACTACTACATTATCTAGACCTGAAATCTTATCTGCTGCTGCTAGGGCTATTTCTTGGTTTCTTCCACCTTTTCCGCCACCTGTAAGTTCAACAGTCGTTTCCCCACCCGCTATAATAGCTAGGGGGCCTCTGTCCTTATAGTATTTCCCCATTGATCCTAAAAAGGAACCAGCTTCTTTAGCTATGCAGGATAATTCATCAGTTAGTATAAGGGTTTCATAGCCAAGCTTTCTAGCTGTTTGTTCGGCATTTTCTACAAGCTCCCTGACACTTCCCGTTATTTGATGTCTAGCGTTATCTATAGTTTTAGGGCCTTCTTTTTTAAGTAGATCTTCTATTTCCTTGTCAATTACAATAGAGTATTTTTCTATGATATTAAGTGCATCTTGGCTGGTTGAAAGGTCTGGGTATGCAGGCCCTGACGCAATAACATCTAGAGGGTCCCCTATCACATCGCTTAGAACTATTGCTTCTATTCTTGCTGGAGAACATACTTTAGCAAATTTACCAGCTTTTACGCTTGATAACCTTTTTCTAATAGTATTAATCTCTTGAATATTAGCGCCAGATGCCAAGAGGTCTTTGTTGAGTTTCTCTAGCTTTTCTTTATCAATAAGTGGACTCTCAAATAAGGCTGATCCCCCACCTGATACTAAAAATAAAACTAGATCATTTTCCGCTAGGTCAGAAACCATTTCCAAGGCTCTTTCTGTGGCCTTATAGCTATTATCATCAGATATTGGATGACCAGCTTCATACATTTCAATACCAGCTAGGTCGGACTCAATATGGCCATACTTAGTAATTACAATTCCTCTTGTAATTTTATCTCCCAATATATCATGAGAGGCTTTCGCCATGGTCCAAGCAGCCTTACCTATAGATACAAGGATAATTCTATCCGCTGAAAAATCTATATTGTCTAAGGCATTTTTCACCGCCCTGTCAGGTAATACGGATTTAATTGTTTCTTCTATTATTATTTTAGCATCATCTCTAAGCTTCATAAATCTTCTCTTTTCCTTTTTCTAAACTATATAAATAATGATATTATAAATACCCCTATCATAGAGCATACACCTTCAACTAATGTCGCCATTGTTTGAGTCTTATAACCTTGTTCAGGAGTCATTCCACCAAAGTTAGTTACAACCCAGAAGTATGAGTCATTAGCATGAGATACTGTCATGGCACCTGCACCAATAGCTATTACTACAAGAGCTGCATGAGCTGGAGTTGTAAAGCCTAGGGCTGGTAACAATGGAGCAAGGATACCCGCTGCTGTTGTAATTGCAACAGTAGAGGAACCTTGGGCACTCTTAAGAATAGCTGCTATGATGAATGGGAAGAAAATACCTATAGATTGGAAAATATTGGCATTTTCAGTGATAAATTCGACTAGACTTGTATTTGCAATTACCTTTCCTAAAACTCCACCAGCTGCTGTTACAAATAAGATTGGTCCAGCAACCTTTAGAGTACTTTGAGTATGTTCATATAAGTCTTTGAAGGAATTCTTTTGAACTAATATAAATATAGCAAAGATAACACCTACCGCTAAAGCTATTATAGGGGTACCTAAGAATACTATGACATTGCTTGCTGCTCCTGACCACTTTAATATCTTAGAAATATTTGATAAGGCCATTAGGATTATAGGAACTATAATTGGAGCAAGAGACATAAATCCTGATGGAAGCTCTCCATACTCTGCTACAAGTTCTTCATATGTTTTTACGTCTTCTTCTAGGTTAATATCTTCGCTTGATTTGATTTTTTTACCAATATGTCTAGCATAAAGTAAACCACCTATCATTGCTGGGATTGATGCAATGGTACCAAAAAGCATAACTGTCAATAGGTAGTCACCAACTCCTAAAGTCGCTGCTGCAGCTATTGGACCTGGTGTAGGTGGGATAAATACGTGAGATGCATATAGACCAACTGAAAGAGCTGTTGCCATGGTTACACCAGACACATTTGTTCTCTTAACCATTGCCTTTCTAATTGGGTTTAGGATAACAAATCCTGAGTCACAGAAAACTGGAATAGATACAACCCAACCCATAAGCATGATTGCCAAGTCTGGATGTTTTTTACCCACTAACTTTATAACCATGTCTGAAAGCTTAATTGCAGCACCAGTTTTTTCAAGGATGGTTCCTATCAAGGCACCGAAAATAATTACAATACCGATACTAGAGAATGTGCCTGAAAAACCTTCTCCAACTACACTTGCTATCCCCTTGGTAGTAGTACCATCTTCTGCAACTATGTCGTTAAGAGGGATTCCCCCTATCAAACCTAGTACTACTGAGATTAGCAAAATAGATAAAAATGCGTGAATGTTATACTTGCTAATTAAAAGTATCATTACTACAATCGCAAGTACAAATACGATTAAAAATGGAACGCCTGTCATTAATTTCCTCCTATTAATTATTCCTATAATAACTTCCAACCAATTATATTTTATCATTACAAGGAAAAAATTTCCATATATAAATTATTTTAATAACAAATTATTCTCATAAGAAAATTTTATTTCAAAATCTGTAACATAGCTTTTAATAAATAATTATCTATAAAATATATGGTAAATAAAAAGAAGCCCGTATAAGTTAGGTTTGCATACTGCTCCTAAAATATAGGCTTCTTTATTTTATAAAATTTTATTTTGCGTAATCAGTCGTTCTTGTTTCCCTGATTATATTAACCTTTATTTGTCCTGGGTATTCAAGCTCTTCTTCTATTCTCTGAGCTATTTCCCTTGCTAAAATTGTAAGTTTATCTTCTGATATCTTTTCTGGTTGAACCATAATCCTAATCTCTCTACCCGCTTGAATGGCAAAAGACTTTTCAACGCCATCATAAGAGTTTGCTATTGCTTCTAGGGATTCTAGCCTTTGAATATAAGATTGAAGTGATTCTCTTCTTGCCCCTGGCCTAGCAGCTGATATAGCATCACAGGCCTGAACAATCATAGATTCAAGACTTGAGAATTCAACATCCCCATGATGAGATTCTATACAGTGGATTACTTCCTTTGATTCCTTGTACTTCCTTGCTAGGTTAACCCCTATTTCTACGTGAGTTCCATCAACGTCATGGTCAATAGCCTTACCAAGGTCATGTAGTAGGGCCCCTCTTCTTGCCACTTTTTGATTAATTCCAAGTTCTTGGGCAATCATACCAGCAAGATTTGCACACTCAACTGAATGCATTAGGACATTTTGTCCATATGATGTCCTATAATTCAATCTTCCTAGGACCTTGACTAATTCAGGATGCATGTTGTGAACTTTAGCTCTTTCACAAGCTTCTTCCCCTGCTTCCTTGATTTTTTCATCTACCTCTCTTCTCGCTTTTTCAACAAGTTCTTCAATCCTTGTTGGATGGATACGTCCATCAAGCATAAGCTTTTCTAAGGCAATCCTAGCAATTTCCCTTCTTATAGGATCAAATGAAGATAGAACTACGGCTTCAGGGGTGTCATCAATTATTAGATCAACACCTGTTAAAGTTTCGAATGCTCTAATATTTCTTCCCTCTCTACCAATTATCCTTCCCTTCATATCGTCATTAGGAAGTTCTACTACCGATACTGTACTTTCAGCTACATGATCAGCAGCATACCTTTGTATTGCTGTCGTAATGATTTCCCTAGATAGTTGGACTTGTTTTTCCTTTGTCCTAGCTTCAAACTCTTTAATTGCTAAAGCAGAATCATGTTCAGCGTCCTCTCTAACCTTGTTGACAATAAGCTCTTTCGCTTCTTCCCTGGTCAACATAGAAATCCTTTCTAATTCACGGATTTGCTCTTCAAGAGTTTCTCTGGTCTTTTCTTCATTCTCTTCTGCTCTCTTGATAGTTTTATTGAGTTGGTCATTTTTCTTGTCCAGCCTATCATTCTTTCTATCAAGATTTTCTTCTTTGTTTTGAAGCCTTTTTTCACTTCTCTTTAGCTCATTTCTACGTTCTTTAGCATCTTCTTCAATTTCTTGCTTTAACTTATAAATCTCATCCTTGGCTTCAAGCAAGGCTTCTTTTTTCTTAGTTTCAGCAACTAAACTTGCCTCATCTATCATCCTACGTGAAATCTCTTCAGCTGAATTTATCTTATTCCTGTCTGCGACCTTCTTCATATTACTTACAACAATATAAGTAATAATTGCTCCCACAACAAGGCCGATTAAAATATATACAAAAATCATCTCTCTCTCCTAATTATTTTATAAAATCGGATTCACCCTCATCCTCTTTAGAGTCTTGACTAGGAGATTGGTTAATTTCTTGCCTTATTTTATTTTCAACTTCCGCTAATACTTCAGGATTTTCATCTAAATAAGCCTTGATTCTCTCCCTTCCTTGGCCAAGTCTTTCACCATTATAGCTATACCATGAACCTGCCTTCTCAATGATATCCATTGAAACTGCCTGGTCTAGTATCGTGCCTGTTTTAGAGATACCTGTCCCATACATAATATCAAATTCAACATTTTTAAATGGTGGGGCAACCTTGTTTTTTACAACTTTAACCCTAGTCTTGTTCCCTATAACATTGTCCCCTTCTTTTATCTGCTCTCCTCTTCTAATCTCAATTCTCACACTTGAGTAGAATTTAAGGGCAACTCCACCTGTAGTAGTTTCCGGGTTACCAAACATAACTCCAATTTTTTGTCTCAATTGGTTCAAAAATACTACTGTTGTATTTGACTTGGCAACAATTGCTGTAAGCTTTCTAAGGGCTTGACTCATTAACCTAGCTAATAGACCGACATGTGTATCACCCATGTCACCTTCTATTTCTGCTCTTGGTACTAGGGCTGCCACAGAGTCTACTACAATAATATCTACAGCATTTGACCTTACTAGAGCTTCAGTAATTGCCAAAGCCTGCTCTCCTGTATCTGGTTGAGAAAGGATGACATTATCTATGTCTACTCCTAGGTTCTTAGCATAATAAACATCTAGGGCGTGCTCAGCATCGACGAAAGCCGCTACCCCACCTGCCTTTTGAGCCTCTGCTATACAATGCAAAGCAAGGGTGGTCTTTCCTGATGACTCTGGCCCATATATCTCTACTATCCTTCCTCTAGGAAGGCCTCCTATACCTAAAGCTATATCTAGATTGATTGCTCCTGTTGGGATACTTCCAATTTCTTCTTTAGGAGAATCCCCTAGAACCATAATGGATCCTTTACCGTAGGTTTTTTCAATCTTTGATAGAGCTAAATCTAAAGCTTTCTTTTTATCTGCATCACTTATATTTATACTTGCGATAAAAATCACCTCCTACATATTATCTAAATCTAAAACCTCTTTGTTTTTATATAGGTAGTCTATACCAGAAATAATGGTCATTGCTACAGAAATGTATAGCAAGATATCAAGTACTAAACTTGGAATATTTAAACTACCCTTTAGAAGAAATGCAGTTATGGCTACAAATTGTGATACTGTTTTTAGCTTGCCATATACAGATGCAGCTATGGTGACATTGTTTGAAGCAGCTAGGGTCCTCAAGCCTGTGATTAGTAATTCTCTAAAAATAATTACAATTACTGTCCATGCAGGAATATGACCACTGCTTGTTAGCAAAATAAATCCTGCCTGGGTTAAGACTTTATCTACAAGCGGATCCATAAACTTACCAAAAGTAGTAACCAGGTCATATTTCCTTGCAAGATAACCATCGAAGAAGTCAGTTGCTGCCGTCAAGACAAAAATCAGACCAGGAACTAGACTATTAACCCCGTATATCTCGTAAGAAATTATAAATACTGGAACTAAAAATAACCTTAATAAGGTAAGCTTATTCGCTATATTCATCCTCAATATCTTCATTAATTTCATCCTCTTCTTGCATTTCTTTTTGAGTTAAGTAAGACATATCTTTCAATATCTTCCTCGGTTTACTTCCCTCATGTTTTCCAACTATACCGAGCTTTTCCATTTGATCAATTATTCTTCCAGCCCTACTATAGCCTACCCCAAATCTTCTTTGGATAGCTGAAATAGAACCTTGTTGTTCGCGGATTACAAATTCAATAGCCTCTTCTAAAAGCTCATCTTCCTCTTCTAACCCGCTAGATGCTCCATTTTTCTTTGTCTCAATCGCCTTGTTGAAATCTTGGTCAGTTTTTACTGGTTCATTTTGGTCCTTGATGTAGGCTACCACCCTTTCAACTTCACCATCGTTGACAAAGGCACCCTGCAGTCTTACAGGCTTAGGGAATTTAGCTGGATAATAAAGCATGTCTCCCTTTCCTAAGAGCTTTTCAGCTCCTGCCATATCAATGATAGTCCTTGAATCAATAGCAGATGACACTTGAAATGATATCCTTGATGGAATATTAGCCTTTATAACACCTGTAATAACATCAACACTAGGTCTTTGGGTTGCAATTATCAAGTGGACACCAGCAGCCCTTCCCATCTGCGCCAACCTGGTTATATGGTTTTCTACTTCCTTTGATGACTCCATCATCAAATCAGAAAGTTCATCAACGATAACGACAAGATAAGGCATTTTCTTAATCCCTTTTCTCATTATATTGTCATTGTAGGAAGTTATATCCCTAACCTTAGTCTTGGCAAATTTCTCATATCTGTCAACCATCTCTCTAACTGCATATTCAAGAGAATTTGTAGCCCTTAATGGATCATATACAACCTTCCTGCCTTTCAAGTGGGCAATACCATTATAGACGCTTAATTCAACCCTCTTAGGGTCAATCATGATAAATTCAACATCGTCGGGAGAATACTTAAAAAGTAGACTCATTATGATGGTATTTATGCAGACTGATTTACCAGAACCTGTCGCTCCGGCAATTAACATATGGGGCATTTCGTTTATTTTCGCATAGATAGGTTTGCCAAATAAATCCTTACCTAATGCAACTGTCAAATCATTATCCTCTACATCAAAGTCACCTTGAACTATTAGGTCCCTCAATGTAACACTGTCTTTATTCCTATTAGGAACTTCTATTCCGACATAGGGCTTACCAGGAATTGGTGCTTCAATCCTAATGCCTGATGTTGCCAAAGATAATGATAAGTCATTTGATAAATTAACAATTTTACTAACCTTTATTCCTGCTTCTGGTTTTATCTCATAAGAAGTAACAGTAGGCCCACTATTTATGTTAACAATCTCAACATTGATTCCAAAACTAGCAAGGGTCTGTACTATTTTACTCCCGTTTTCCTTTAAGAGTTCTTGACTATCGGTCATAAATTTACCTGATGACTTAGATAAAAGCTCAACAGGAGGTCTCCTGTAGTCTATATAAATATCAGGTATAATTTGTCCATCACTTTCATCTATATAGGATGCCTCATTCAAATTATCCTCATCATTATGGGGATTTTGCTGGGCATTACCATAGTCACTATCGTGATTATAATAATTTATAGATGGTTCAGTAGATGGGCCAACCACATAATCTTGATCTACTAAAGTTTCTTCGTCCTCAATATCATATGGATCAGGCAAGTATTTTTCCTGCTTTCTTTCAAACCTTTTTTGGTCAATCCTCTCTTTTGCTCCTTTAGCCTTGTAGCTGATCTCATGGACTAAGCCTGAAAAGGTCTTATCGTTAAAGGTTATATAAGAAAATACCAGATTGGCGGCAGTCAAAATATATATACCAATATTACCTACCAATTTTTCCAAGATAAAATGTAGATTGCTTGCTATAAATCCAGGTCCTAAATAGCTGTTAGCAAGATTGTAAGAGTCCTTGATACGCTGTGAATATATTCCACTAGAGCCAGAAAATATAGATATCAAGATACCTATATTAAAAAATATCAATAGAATAGAAAGGAATTTCTTCCTACTATTAGATTTTTTAAAAATTCCTCTAATAAAAAAATAAGTATATAGTATCAAGAGAGGTGCAACATAAGCTGTCAGCCCAAATACTATAAAAAATCCCTTAGCTATCAATTCACCAACGATTCCCATCTTTGACTTCAATATAACCATTAGTAAAAAAATTAGCATAAATATTAGCATAGCAATATTAGTAAAAAACACACTATTGCTTGTTTTCTTTTTCTTGGTATTTCTTTTTTGAGCCATATCTCCTCCATTTACTCCTATTAATTATAACATAGATTGCTGATTAGTCATAAGAAATATTGTTAATAATATTTAATAATAGTGGGTGTTATACGAATAAAACGACCTTCATAAAGTATATCTAACAAGGGATAGAAATATAGTTTCTCAGTTATATATTTTATACAATTTATGTATAGTCTATAAAAAATGGCAAAATAAAGTATCTATAATCTATTATTTATGGGATTCACTAATTGATTTAACTAAATCAATTGTTAGTTTTTTATCTTTTAATACTTGAATATATAGCTCAAAATTTCTATTTTTTGTTTTCTTGTAAAATTTCATCTATTATTTTGTTTGAGATTATCTTTTCGTCAAT
>CAYFSL010000001.1:0-96875 GCA_964345835.1 uncultured Peptoniphilaceae bacterium | reverse complement strand
TGTTTTCTTGTAAAATTTCATCTATTATTTTGTTTGAGATTATCTTTTCGTCAATTTTGAAATCTGAATAGTAATCTATTATCGAACATATTAAAAACATTGGGAACCATAGTAAATATATTATTTTTTATATATACTCATTAATATTATCCTATACAATTATATTATCACTTAAAAAAGAAGCTAGGTTTTAACCCAGCCTCTGATTAATCATTTTTATCGAATAGGATTGAAAAAATAGTTACCTATTATTTCTCCTATCCCTATTGTTATTAGGTAATAAGGCTTTTCTAGATAGGTTAATTCTTCCCTTATCGTCGATTTCTATTACTTTAACCATCACTTCATCACCGACTTTAACTACATCCTCAACCTTATTAACTCTTTCATGAGCTAACTGGCTAATGTGGATAAGACCTTCCTTACCATTTGCGAATTCTGCAAAAGCACCGAAATTCATTATCCTAACAACCTTACCTAGGTAAACTTCTCCTACCTCTGGTTCCATGACAATATATTCAATCATCTTTATAGCTTCCTTACCGCTTTCCTCATCGGCAGCAGTAATGGTGATGTGTCCATCATCTTCAATATCGATTTTTACTCCAGTTTTGTCAATGATTGAGTTTATGGTCTTTCCACCACTTCCTATTACTTCTCTAACCTTATCTGGGTGAACATCTATAGTAAGAAGCCTTGGTGCATTTGGAGATATTTCAGGCCTTGGTTCAGCTATAGCTTCATGGATTACATCCAAAATCTTAAATCTTGCTTGCTTAGCATCTTCTAAAGCTTGTTCAAGGATTTCCCTGTCAATACCATCTATCTTAATATCCATTTGAAGGGCAGTAACACCTTCTTTAGTACCTGCAACCTTAAAGTCCATGTCACCTAGGTGGTCTTCTAAGCCTTGAATATCTGTTAATATAGCTATATTGTCGTTTTCCTTTATTAGTCCCATGGCAATGCCTGCTACTGGAGCCTTTATTGGAACACCCGCATCCATTAAGGAAAGAGTGGATCCACATACAGACCCCATTGAACTTGATCCGTTTGAACTTAGAACTTCTGAAACCACCCTAATTGTATATGGGAAGTCTTCAACAGCTGGCAATACAGGTTCTAAGGCTCTTTCAGCAAGTCTACCATGTCCAATTTCCCTCCTACCAGGTGCTCTTAAAGGTCTGGTATCCCCAACTGAAAATGGCGGGAAATTATAGTGGTGCATATATCTTTTTGTCACTTCTTCATCAGTCATACCGTCAATATATTGGATGTCAGATGGGGCACCTAATGTCGCTATAGTAAGTACCTGAGTTTGTCCACGAGAAAATAAACCTGACCCGTGTACTTTTGGTATAAAAGCTACTTCAGATGATAAAGGCCTAATTTCCTTCATACCTCTTCCATCTGGTCTAATATGTTCATCGGTAATAAGTCTTCTAACTTCCGACTTCATCAAAGAGTCAAAAATTTCCTTAATATCTAGGGTTAAATTATCCTTATCTTCAACATCATCTGTAACTAATTCTGTAAGTAGTTCTTCTTCTAAAGCATTTAATCCATCTTGTCTTTCCATCTTATCAGCAGTTTGTAGGGCTGTAGTTAGCCTATTGTCAAGTATGGATAAGATAGAGTCTTTTAAGCTTTGGTTTATAGGCTTAGCTTCAAAACTTTTCTTTTCTTTACCTACTTCCTCACGGATACCCTCAATAAATTCGCATATCCTCTTTATTTCTTCGTGGGCAAAAAGTATTCCTTCAAGCATTACACTTTCTGGGAGTTCTTTAGCTCCAGCTTCTACCATCATAATGGCATCTTTTGTACCAGCTACAGTAAGCTCCATCAAAGATTGATCAGCTTGTTCTTCAGATGGGTTTATAATATAATTACCGTCAATATATCCGACAGATACAGCCCCTATAGGTCCTTGGAAAGGAATATCTGATATAGTCAAGGCAATAGATGACCCAACCATAGCCATAATTCCTGTACTGTGGTTCTTATCAGAAGAAAAAACTGTAGCTATAACTTGGACATCATTTACATACCCTTCTGGGAATAAGGGTCTGATTGGACGGTCTATCATCCTTGCTGTCAATGTAGCCTGATCGGAATTCCTTCCTTCCCTCTTGATGTATCCGCCTGGAATCTTGCCAACGGCATACATTTTTTCCTGGTATTCACATGTTAATGGGAAAAAGTCTATCCCATCTCTAGGTCTTTCTGAAGCAACCGCTGTAACAAGCACACTTGAATCACCTGCTTTTACTAGACAAGCGCCATTAGCTTGCTCTGCTAGCTTTCCGATAGTTATTTCAAAACTATTGTGTTCGGATTTATAAGTATAATTCTTAACCATTTTACCTCCTATAATATTATCCCAAGTCCTATGGGAATTTCTGTACATAAAAAGATAAGAGCGGATATCCGCTCTTCGTTCTAGCCTCTAATGTTTAGTTTTTTAATTAAAGAACGATATCTTTCTATATCAGTTTTTTGAAGGTAATTTAATAGTCCCTTTCTTTGACCTATTATCATGTATAGGCCTCTTCTTGAAGCATGGTCTTTTTTATGAACTTTAAGGTGTTCAGTTAATGCCTTAATTTGTTCAGTAAAAATAGCAATTTGAACTTCTGGTGAACCAGTATCGCCTTCTTTAATTTGGTATTCTTTAATTATTTCTGCTTTTCTTTCTTTAGTAATCATTGCGTCCTCCTAAAATATATTCACTAGTTGCCGTGTAAAAGTCCGGAGAAACTCAAACCCAGCAAAAAGCATCTTTTGTAATTATAGCATAATATATAGCTTGTGTAAATAAAACTATTTAATAAATGTATGGCCTATCTAGACTTAAAGTAACTTCTAGCCTCTACTTCATCGCTTTCCATTTGCTTAATTAAATCTTCAAAATTATCAAATTTAATCTGGTCTCTCATTTTCTTAAGAAACTTAAGCTTTACGTCCTTACCATAAATATCCCTATTAAAATCTAAAATATAGGTCTCTATTTTTACTTCCTTACTAGTTGTAAAGGTAGGATTTGTACCAACAGAAGTCATCGATGGATAATCCACTCCATCTACATTCAATAGGGTTAAGTATAAAGCATCTTTTGGCATAATATAGCTAAATTCAGTTTCTAAATTTGCAGTAGGAAAACCTAGAAGCTTGGCTCCTCTTTTCGCTCCATGTACTACTTTAGCTGATATTGTATAAGGGTCAACTAATAGCTTTGTGGCTTCTTCGAAATCTCCCTCTGATATAAATGACCTAACCTGAGTTGAAGAAGCGACTTGACCTTCAAAAAAGAAGTCATCAACAATATATGCCTCAATTAGGCCTGCTTGTTGGTATTCTCTAAGCTCTTTAACAGTTCCAAGAGATTTTTTGCCATAAGTATAGTCGCTACCACAAACAAGAGTTTTGGCATTAAGCCTATCTCTTATAAAGTCTAAAATAAAACCTTCATTGGTCAGCTGAGCAAATTCCATAGTAAAATTAATGGTATATACCCTGTCTATTCCTATTCTTTCAAGTATATCTATCTTATCTTGTAGAGAACTTATATAAAAAGGTGGCATCTTTGGAAATACTTCATTTGTATGTTGTTTGAAAAGCAGGACTGAAGAGCAAACACCCTTCTGCTTAGCAAGCTCAATAGTCTTCGCCATTATAGTCCTATGACCAGCGTGTACTCCATCAAAATTTCCTAATCCAATAACCGACTCTTCAAAGCCACTATCAAGTTCATCTAAATCAATTACTTCAATCACTTTATAATACTCTCTCCATCTTTAATATATTGTTTGCTATCTTTCCTATACCCAAAAATTCACCTCTAACAAAAACCTTTAAGTTCTTATAATCTATTTCATCGTGGTAATTTTTTTCGATAGTGTAATGGATCTTATTAGAATTAATCTTTTGACCATTTACTAGTCTTGAAGAAATGTCATCTTCTATACTTATCCCAGCTAAATTGTATAATGAATCCTCTATTTTAACTAGTTCTTTCTCTATGTCTCTGATATCCATATTCTTGATGTCAGAGATAGGAATACAATCCTCTATCCTAAATCTACCTACTTCTGTTCTTACAAGTTCTTTCATATAAGCTCTTGAACCAAGAAAAATTCCGATGTCATGGACTAGGCTTCTTACATAGGTACCCTTTGAACAATGAATGTCGAAAGTCACTTCATCGCCATCTAAAGAGACAAGGTCTAGTGAATATATTGTTACCTGCCTGCTAGGTATTTCAACATGCTCCATACTCCTGGCATAAGAATATAGTCTTTTACCCTTGACTTTTACAGCGGAATAAATCGGGGGCTTTTGCTCTATTTGACCGGTAAAATGACCAAAGGTTTCAAGAATTTCTTCTCTTGTAAATTCAGTCTTGTCCGAATATTCTAAATCCTCACCATAAGCATCGTAAGTTGTAGTAGACTTTCCAAATTTCATTCTACACCTATAGACCTTTCCCTGGGCCATTATATATTCACTAACCCTTGTGGCTGTACCTATGCAGATTGGTAGGACTCCAGTAACCATAGGGTCAAGGGTACCAGTGTGGCCTATTCTCTTAATTGACAATTTCCTTCTTAAGATAGCTACTACATCATGAGAGGTCATATTAATATCTTTATTAATTAATAATATCCCCTTCATTATAAATCTTGCAACCTCCTATAAAGAAGATCAAAGACCTCATCGTTATTGCCCTTTATCGTGCATCCTGCGGCCCTCTTGTGACCTCCGCCACCATATTCTAGAGCAAGCTGGGCTACATCAATTTGGGATTTCGACCTAAAACTTACCTTTTGAGAATCTTCCTTATCCTCTTTGACAAGGCAAGATAATTCAATTCCATCCAGACTTTTTAAAATTGATACTAATCCTTCTATATGGTCAAAATCTAAATTATACTTGTCCAGTTGCTCATTTGTAATCCTTGCTAAAATAAATTTATTGGAGTTAAATATTTTAGCTTTTCTAATAACTTCAGCCTGAAGTGAAATATAGTTAGGATCTTCCCTCTCATATAGCTGGTTGTGGATCAAGGACTTAGATGCTCCCCTTTCCAATAAAGTGGCTGCTATTCGTAAGGTGTCTGCTGATGATGATTCATATAGAAATCTATTAGTATCAGTCGATATCCCTAAGTATAAAAAGCTTGCTGTTTCTTTGCTTATTTTGTAGCCTCCATCTATGAGAAGTCCTGCTATTAATTCACAAGTTGAACTCATATGTGGTTCAATAATATTGTTTTTACAAAAGCCACTATTAGTCTTATGGTGGTCGATACAAAGAGAATCTGAAGAAAGGTCAAAAAAGTCAACCCCTCTTCCAATCCTTTCTCTTGAGGCTACATCTGTTACTATAAACAAGTCACTTTCTCTTGTCTCATCTAGATAAATATCATCTTCGTCAAGAAGATTATCCCTCATGAAGGTCAAATTCGTTGGGAAGTCATCATTTTTTATTAAATATACTTCTTTACCTAGGTCCTTTAATGCCAAATATAGTCCAATTGAGGACCCTATAGCATCACCGTCAGGATTAATGTGAGAACATATAGTTATGGTCCTAGACTTTTGTATGGTTTTATTAAATAACTCCAGGTTGTTATTCATCATTGCCATGTTTTTTTCTGTTTTCCTCGTCTTGCTTAATTACATCGCTAATCAACTTATCCATGTAAATACCTCTTTCAATAGAATCATCAATTAAAAATCTTAGGTCGGGTATATTTCTCAATTTAAGTCTAATTCCCAACTCTCTTTTAATGAATCCAGAAGCATTTTCCAAGCCTTCAATAATATCTTCCCTCTCATCTCTATCTCCAAAAGAGGATACATACACCTTGGCCAACTCTAGGTCGTTGCTTAACTCAACGTCTGTGATTGATACAAGAGACCCAATTCTTGGGTCTTTTATATCACTTGCAAGAATCGAGGATATTTCCTTTTGTAATTCTTTTGCAATACGTTTTGTTCTTTTGTTATCCATTATTATTCCTTTTTGTTTTTATTTTACTTCTTTCATTGTATATGCTTCTATAATGTCGCCAACTTTTATATCGTTATACTTTTCGATGCCTAAACCACCCTCATACCCTTGGGCAAGTTCCCTGGCATCGTCCTTGAACCTCTTTAAGGATGATATTTCTCCAGTGTGAACAACGATATTGTTTCTTATCAATCTTAGGCTAGCATTTCTTAAAATCTTACCACTAGTTACGTAGATTCCCGCTATATTACCAACTCCAGAAACTCTGAAGACTTCTCTGATTTCAGCCATTCCAAGAACCTCTTCCTTGAATTTAGGAGCAAGCATACCCTTTATGGCATTTTCGATATCTTCAATTGCTTCATATATAACGTTGTAGGTTCTAATTTCAATATCTTGAAGCTTTGCCTGCTCTTGGGCCCCTTGGTTAGGTCTTACATTAAAGCCTATGATAATAGCATTAGAAGCTGAAGCAAGCATGATATCACCTTCGGTGATTCCACCGACTGCCCCGTGGATAATATTTACCTTAACCTCTTCATTACTTAGCTTTGCTAGGGAAGATGAAACTGCTTCAATGGTTCCTTTAACATCTGTTTTAACTATTATATTAAGATCTTTTACTTCACCTGAATCTATCTTGTTGAAAAGATCGTCAAGGTTAACGCTTGATGTCCTTTTAATAAATTCGTCCTTTTCATTTTGCCTTTGTTTCTCAGCATACTTTCTTGCAATTTTTTCATCAGCAACTGCGTAGATAAAGTCCCCTGCATTTGGAACTTCTGAAAGCCCTAGGACTTGAACGGCTGTAGAAGGTTTAGCAGACTTAACACTCTTTGAATTTGAGTCAAACATAGCCCTTACCTTACCACTTGCTGTACCTGATACAAGATTATCTCCTTGTCTAAGGGTACCATTCTTTACAAGAACAGTTGCTACAGGTCCCCTACCAGTATCTAGCTCTGCCTCGATTACAATCCCTATAGCTGGTCTATTTGGATTAGCCTTTAGTTCTTCCATTTCACTAACCATTAAAACATACTCTAGGATTTCATCAATTCCTTCACCTTTTAGGGCAGAAACTGGAACCATTATAGTATCTCCACCCCATTCCTCAGGTGTTAGACCATATTCCATCAATTCTGTCTTAACCCTATCAGGATTTGCTTCGTACTTGTCCATTTTGTTAATAGCTACTATTATTGGGATTCCAGCTGCCTTAGCATGGTTTATAGCCTCTATTGTTTGTGGCATTACCCCGTCATCCGCTGCAACTACAAGAATTGCTATATCAGTAGCTTGGGCTCCCCTTAGCCTCATTTGAGTAAAGGCTTCGTGTCCTGGTGTGTCTAGGAAAACTATCTTCTTCTCATTCAAATAAACAGTTGAAGCCCCTATATGTTGGGTTATACCACCAGCCTCTTGTTTGGTTACCCTTGTATTTCTTATAGAGTCAAGAAGTGAGGTCTTACCATGGTCTACGTGACCCATAACAGATACAACTGGAGCCCTTGGAAGTAGGTCTTCTTCAGCATCTGGGTAGTTTAGTGAAGAAATATCATCTTCATCATCATCGTTACTTTTTACTACTATATCAACTCCAAGTAAAATCCCAAGCTCAACCGCCTGTTTTGAATCAATAGTTTGGTTTACTGTAGCCATAGTACCAGCCATCATAAGCTCAGTTATCAGCTTACTAGGTGGTAATTTCATAAGGTCTGCCAATTCACCAATAGTAATATCTCCCTGGATTTCTACTAGAGCATCCTCTTTTTTTTCTTCTTTACGTCTGTTTCTATCCTGTTTGCTTGCCTTGTTCTTTTTTGGCTTATTTTTTTTCTTTACAATAATAGGATCATATTCTTCTTCTAGATTCTCAACATCGGCCTTTTCTGTCTTAGGAGGACTTGTCTTTTTGGAGCTTTTCTTAGTCTCATTTTCTTGAGTCTTTTCCTTTTTCTCTAGCTTTTCTTTTTCGATCTTTGCCTTTTCTTTTTTTGAACTGTCAAAGTATTCTCTAATAATTTCTAATTCATCGCCCTCAATAATTGACATGTGGCTCTTAAATTTAAGGTCAAATTCCTTATCTAGCATAGCCAATAATTCTTTTGAAGATAATTCAACTTCTTTTGCTAATTCATATATCCTAACTTTTGTCATAGGCTCACCTCGTCTTTACATAATTTTCAATCTCCTGGTAAATTTCTTCAGAAATATTTGCCTTTAAAGAGCTATTTAGTGCCCTGGTTTTTTTCGCCTTGTTTAAGCACTCTTGGCTCTTACAAATATAGGTCCCTCTACCATTCTTCTTACCTGTCGGATCAACAAAGATGTCCCCATCCTTGGTTTTTACAATCCTTAATAAATCACTTTTATCTTTATGAATATTACATACAACGCACTTTCGTTGTGGAATTTTTCTTGTATTCATGATTATTCTGTTATTAATTTTCTTCTATTTCTTCATCGGACTTTGATGCTTCTTCAACTTCTTGCTCTTGGGACTTTTCTTCAACTTCTTTCTCATCAACTTCTTGTCCTTCTTCTTCACATGCTTTTTCTTCTTGACCTTCTTGGTCAGGATATTCTTGATCAACTTCTTCTAGAGCATCTTCAACTTCATTTCCTTTTCTACTTTCTTCGAAAGATTCAAAAGCCTCGTCCCTCTTACTTTCACCTTTTATATCAATCTTCCAGCCAGTAAGTTTTGCCGCAAGCCTTACATTCTGTCCTTCCTTACCAATTGCTAATGAAAGCTGACTGTCGGGAACTATAGCCAAAGCTTGCTTACATTTTTCATCGATGAAGACTTCTTTTACCTCTGCAGGAGACAGAGAATTTGATATAAATACATCTATATCAGGGCTCCAGACAATAATATCTATTTTTTCACCGTTTATTTCTTCAACTATTGAATTAACCCTCATTCCTTTGAGTCCTACACAGGCTCCTACTGGATCAATAGTTTCGTCCTTTGCATATACTGCAATTTTCGACCTATGACCAGCCTCACGTGCTACAGATATAATCTCAACGCTACCTTCGGCAATCTCTGGAACTTCCAATTCAAATAATCTCTTAATTAAATTTGCACTTGCCCTTGATAAGATTATTTGTGGTCCTTTAGGTGTATCTTTCACATCTACAACGTATAGTTTTAACCTATCTCCTGGCTTGATATTTTCATTGGCTACCCTCTCCTTGACAGGAATAAATCCTTCGGTCTTACCAAGGTTAATATAGACATTATTGAAATCAATCCTTTGAACATCACCAGTAATAATTTCCCTAGCCTTATCTATATACTCATTATATATAGACTTTCTTTCGGCATCCTTAATTTGTTGAATTACTATGTTTCTAGCTGTCTGGGCTGCAACCCTACCGAAATTTTTAGGTGCTATCTTAATTTTTAAGATGTCTCCTAGTTTTGCTTTTTTCTTATGACTTACTGCCTCTTCTAAACTTATTTGAAGGTTTTTATTCTCAACATCTTCTACAACTTCCTTAAGGGTATAAACATTAACGTCTCCTGTTTCTTCGTTAATCTTTATTTCTACATTTGTATTATCATCAAAATTCTTCTCATAACTCTTAGCTAGAGCCTTTTCTATTGATTCTAATATTATCCCCTTGTCAATTCCTTTTTCCTTCTGTATTTCATCTAAAGCTCTTATAAATTCTTTATTCATTATCTTTTCCTAAAATACTATAGCAACTGTGATCTTGCTTACATCCTTTCTGTTAAATATCTCTTCTTTGCCATCAATATCCAATGTTATAGTCTCATCATCAAAAGCAGTTAGATATCCCCTGAATTCCTTTTTATTATCTCTTTTTGCATATAGGAAAATATCCAACAAATTCGAAAGGTTCCTTTCTAAATCTCTGTCATTTTTTAATGGCCTAGATAGGTCTGGTGAGCATACTTCTAGATAATAACTTGAAGAAATCATGTCTAGCTCATCTAATATGGGATCTATATAAACGGAAACCCTTTCGCAGTCGTCAACGTTTATTCCCTCATCCTTGTAAATGTAGAAGCGAAGAAAATTTTCTCCCGACTCTCTAACAAATTCAATCTCCAATAGTTCATATCCCATCTGAGCAATTGGATCTCGAAACTCATCCATTAATCTATTAATTAATTGCTTTGACATATACCCCCCTTTCACAATTAAGCCGTCTTAGCTTTAGAAGTCTTTTCGAAAGCAAATCGACCTATAATAAAGAAATAAGAGTGGGGCCACCACTCTTAGTTACAATCTATCTATATTATTATAGCACCATATCCCGCTATATTCAAATCTTTCCACTGAAACAAGCCATTATAAGCTTAAAAAGTCCAATTGGTTTTCTGTCTGCATACCATTGAAAATATCAAAGGCTTCCATAGAAGCTAAAGCTGTCTTATTTATCTTGCTACGTTTCCTAAAATCTTCAATAGACAGGAAGTCCCCATCTTTCCTACACTCAGCAATCCTTAGAGCTATCTGTTGGCTAACCCCATCTATAGCCATTAATGGAGCTAATATTTTTCCTTTTTCAACTACTAAAAAGTTTTCTGGGTCAGATTTATATAGGTCTGGTTTTAAAAGCTCAATCTCCCTGGCCTTCATCTCTTCTGCAACTTCTATGCAATAGAATTTATCATCTATAGCTTCATTACTAGCCCTGTATTCTTTTATATACATACTTATAAAATCAAGGTCTTTAGAAATTATCGAATATTGGAAGTCTGCAATTTTATTTGAAAAATATACAGCATAAAAATATTCTGGATAATGAACCTTATAATAGGCTATTCTAAAAGACATCATGACATAGGCTACCGCATGGGCCCTAGGAAACATATACTTAATCTTTTGGCAGGAATCGATGTACCATTGAGGTATATTTGACTCATTCATGGCTTCTATCTGGTCATCAGTAAGGCCCTTTCCTTTCCTAACCCTTTCCATGATAGTAAAGGAAAGTTTTTTATCCATTCCCTGACTGATCAAGAAATTCATAATGTCATCCCTGGTACAAATTGCATTTTTTAAGACAGTTGTACCACTATTTATTAGCTCTTGGGCATTTCCCAGCCAAACATCAGTCCCATGAGATAGACCTGAAATTCTGACTAATTCTTCAAAGGTTGTTGGACTTGTATCCTTAAGCATCTGTCTAACAAAGTGGGTGCCAAATTCAGGAATCCCCAGGCTTCCCTGGTCTATATTAGTATAGTCGTGTTTAATATTTAGCTTATCAGTGTTGTTAAATATCGACATAGAGTCTGGATCTGATAGGTCAATATTTAAAGCATTAAGGTCAGTAAAGTCAGACAACATCCTTATTATAGAAGGGGCATTATGACCAAGAAGGTCCAGCTTAAGGAGGTTAGAATCAATAGCATGATAGTCGAAATGGGTTGTAATTACACCACTAGTCTTTTGGTCTGCAGGATACTGAATTGGTGTAAAATCCTCGATATCTTTATCCTCAGGTACTATGATTAATCCACCTGCGTGCTGTCCCGTTGTCCTTTTTATACCTACAAGCTTTCTTTTAATCTTATTTATATTGGCAGAATCCATCCTTATAGTCATATCATCCGGATAAAATTCCTTAAATTTTTTAGCCATGCCGAAGGCCGTCTTTTCAGCGATTGTTCCCAGGGTACCTGCCCTAAATACCTTTCTTTCTCCAAACATAGTCTCGGTATACTTATGAATTGATGATTGATAAACCCCAGCAAAGTTTAAATCTATATCTGGTTCTTTATCACCCTCAAAGCCTAAAAATACTTCAAAAGGAATATCAAATCCATCTCTCTTATATGGGGTATTACACTTAGGACAAAGCTTTTCTGGTAGGTCAACCCCTGTTCCATATTGACTATCGCCTACAAATTCTGAATGTTTGCAGGAAGGACAAACGTAGTGGGGCTCAAGAGGGTTAACCTCTGTAATATCTGCCATTGTCGCTGCAAATGATGAACCAACCGACCCCCTGGATCCTACTAGATAACCATCATCATTGGATTTTTTAACTAATTCCTTAGCAATTATATATAGGGTAGCATAGCCATTGGAAATAATTGAATCTAGCTCCCTGTCTAGCCTAGCTTTAACAATTTCCGGAAGAGGGTCTCCATAAATAGAAATAGCCTTTTCATAGGCTCCCTCCCTTAAAATTCTATCGGAATCTTCCATGATTGGTGGGAAGGTGCCATCCGCAATAGGGGAAATATCTTCAATCATTTGGTCAATTTTTTCTGGATTGTCTACAACTAGCTCCCTGGCTTTTTCAGACCCAAGGAAGCTGAAATCTTCAAGCATTTCATCAGTGGTCCTCAAATAAAAGTAACCAGCTTTTTCAAGCCTTCTTTTTCTAGGATAATTAGTTAAAATATTTTTATAAACATAATCAGGACTATCAAGGTAATAGACATCTCCTGCAGCTATTACAATTTTATCAAGTTTTTTTCCTAGTTCCACTATCTTTTCTAAGATGCTCTTATAGTGGTCTAGATCTTTAACCTGATGGTTATCTTCTAAATATGGACAAAATCCTAAAGGTTCAACTATGAAAAAATCAAATTTACTTGCCTCATTTAATAGAATTTCATCTTCATATCCCGTAGCTATCAGGTCAAAAAGTTTACTCTTATGTCCCCCACTTGCTATTAACTGACCCCTCCTATTTTCCTCAAATACCTTGAAAGGAAGGCCTGGTGTAATATGAAGATAATCTAGGCTGGATATAGAAATATCCTTGTACATATTTTTTAAACCTTCTTTATTCTGGACATAGATAGGGTTTTTATAGGATAGGCCCCTGGCTAAAGGAAAGTCACTTGGCATATCATTAATGTTAGATAAACTATATCCCTTTTCTTCTACTTCCTTAAGCATCTTGATTAATATTTCAGCTGTAGCCTTGGCATCATCTGAAGCCCTGTGGTGGTTAAGAAGTTTAACCTGGTAATTTTTTGTAAGGGTGTTTAATTTATGGTTCTTTAACTGTGGATTAAGCGACCTAGCCAGCCAAAGGGTATCTAAAACAATCGGTCTAAAGTCTAACCCTAGATCTTCAGATTTTCTTTTTATAAAGCCAATATCAAAATCAGCGTTATGGGCTGCAAGAATAGTCCCTTCACAAAATGCCAAAAAACTAGGCATTACCTGGGATATAGTTGGTTCATTTGCCACCATCTCATTTGTTATTCCTGTAAGGTCTGTAATAAAATCTGGTATTATCATCTCTGGATTTACTAATTGTTGAAAGATTTCAACAACTTCACCATTCCTAATCTTGACTCCACCAATCTCAGTTATATTGTCCCTATACCTTGAAAGACCCGTAGTCTCTATATCAAAGACAACAATATCCTTATTTAGTAACTCTTCAACCTTAAATGCATACAGGTTGGTAACAATAGGTAGCCTATCATCAAGCATCTTAAATTCGCAACCCAGGTTTAACTTGATTCCAGCAGACTTTGCCGCCTTGTAAATCTCGGGATAAGATTGGACATTATATGAATCTGTTATTGCGACAGACTTATGACCCCAAAGGCTAAGCCTTTCCATAAGCTCTTTTACATCAACTAAACCTTCTAAATTGGAGTATTTTGAATGGAGAGTGAATTCTATTCTTTTTTCATTTGCCTCATCTTGCCTTATTGGAAGGGTTGTTTCTTCAATATATGAAACATCAAGGGTCTTATCCTTTTCAAAATCATCAAACTTATAAACCCCATATATTTTAACTTCTAAACCATTCTTAAAGCCCTGAGAGAAATTTTCCATGTCCTTTTTTCTTATGAACTTTTTACACTTAACAGCATACTTTCCATCATCAAGGTCAAATGAAACTACAAAATCTCCATTTCTTGTTTCAAAACTACTATACTCATAAACTTTGCCCTCAACATAAACCATGTTTGGGTCTTCAACTAGGTCTTGAAGGTTAACAAAGTCTGGTTCTGTTTTTCTCTTAAAACCAAATGAATATATATTACTGTTTTCCTTGGGTACTTCTGCCCTTTTATTATTTTTTTTCTCTACTTGACTAGAAGCTATTATCTTAGATTTAATTGATTCTAAAGCTTCCTCTTCGGATTTTTTAACACTCTCTTCAAGGAAGTCATCCTTAACTATTTTAAAATTTACCTTTATGGATGCTTCATTCATAAGCCTGTCAAAATCACTAAAACTTTTTGTCTTATAGATTTCATATTCCTTAAATTTATTTGTTAGTTCAATAGTAACCCCATCATCGTTTATAATTAGATCATTATCGCAATCTAAGGATAAAACCTTGTTTTCTCTATTGAGGCTTTCGGAAAAATACCTACAATAGCTTTCAAGATCATAGACTTTTATAGATAATATCGAAACATCTAAATCAATAGATTCTAAGATCTTCTCCTTTAGTTTTTCTACAAATACCTCATCTACCATATCCTTGGAAAATAAGTGTATTTTTAGAGCATTGTCCCCATTAAAAAACTGAACCTTAATCAACTTAAGGTCCTGATTTTCTGTATTATTAAATTCTTCTAAAATAGCTAAAAAATTCATTTCTACATCCTATTTAAAAATTAGTCGACTAACGTCCTTAAATGTAACCAAAATTATAAGGGCTAAAAGTAATAAAAATCCTATAATATTGATTGTTTGCTCGACCTTCTCATTAATTGGTCTTCCAATAATTTTTTCTATTAATATAAAAACTAGCTTAGATCCATCTAAAGCTGGTATTGGAAGTAAGTTAAAAAATCCAAGGTTTATTGAGATAAAAGCTGTGAAGTTAAGCAAGGAAATTATTCCTTGACTAGCAGCCTTTCCAACCTGTCCGATAACCCCTACTGGTCCAGATACAGCATCAAGTCCAAGTCCACCAGTAAATAACATTCCAAGAACCTGCCATAGGCTCTTTATTACAAAAACAACCATTAAATAGGCATCTTTGATAGCAGTTCCAAGGTTCTTAGTAAATTCCGGCTTAATTCCGATTACATACCTATTGTCAATCTTTTTAGCCTCAATATTACTGATTTTTAACTCTTTCCCATCTCTTATAATAGTTATATTAAATGGCTTTCCTGATGTATTGTTGATTTCTGTAGAAAGGTCCATAAAATTATTAATTTTTATACCATTTATATCAACTATTTTGTCACCCTCTAAGATACCTGCTTCCATAGCAGGGAAGTTATTCTCAAGGTCTCCTATGACATTTGTCGCTACACCCACTGATAAATTTATTATCACAAATATGATTAGGGCAATCAACAAGTTCATAAAAGGGCCAGCTAAAATTGTTAAAAACTTTTTGTAGGCTTTAGCATTCCTATAAGAATTAGGGTCATCCGACGATTCATCTTCCCCCTCCATAGCTACATAACCCCCTAAAGGAAGCAACCTGATAGAGTAAGATGTTTCATTCTTTTTAAATTGTTTAACGCTCGGTCCCATCCCTACTGAAAATTCATTAACTTTAATTCCAGATAATTTTGCTAGTGCAAAATGGCCAAGTTCATGAAATAAAATCAGTAGCATGAACATTATCAAGCCGATAATAATTGTCATAATCTTCTCCTATATATACTGAATAAACAAATAAACCATAGGAGAAATTAAAAGAATTGAGTCAAACCTATCCATAACTCCCCCATGTTCTTTGAATATATATCCATAATCTTTAATCCCAGCCCTTCTCTTAATATATGAGGCTATAAGATCACCTACCATTGACATCGCTGATAAAATAATACTTATTAGTCCCAATACAAAATAAGATACATTAACCTTAAATATCAACTTAAATATTATTGAAAAAACCAAGGCTCCCATCAAGCCACCAATAGCACCTTCAACAGTTTTATTTGGAGAGAGTCTAGGATACAGCTTGTTTTTTCCTATGAGCATCCCAACAAGGTAGGCAAAGGTATCAGATATACTTGATATTCCAAATAAGTAGAATAGCCAGGTCTTTTCCCCAATTAAAATAATATAAGAGTATGAAAGACTTATATATACAGCTATAAATATACTTGTTACAATATTTCTAAGTTCAAATTTATCAAAAAATATCATGTATACCATAAGTATTATATTGTATATCGATAATAATGGTAATAAGAGGTTTTTATTGTAAAAGTATGATAATAAAACAGCTATAAAATTAAAAATATAAGCTCCTAAAGGGGAAAATTTCAAATTAACCTTCCCAAGTGCAAGGCTCATCTCATATATAGCTATCGTAGACAAGAAAAGGACACCAAAAAGTAAGAATAGGGAGTTAATAAATACCATCCCTAGCATAAATAATAGGATAAAAAATCCTATGATAACCCTATTAACAAAAGTACTATTCTTCATTTAAGCCTCCAAATCTCCTATTTCTGCTCATGAATTCAATAATTGCTTTTTCATAATGGTCTGATGTAAAATCTGGCCATAGTATGTCTGTAACATACAATTCGGAATATGCCAGCTGATAAAGCATGAAATTTGATAATCTCATCTCACCACCTGTCCTTATCATTAAGTCAGGATCAGGCATCGTAGCGGTGTATAGGTTGTCTGAAATCATCTTTTCATCAATATCCTTTAACTTTATTTTTCCATTATTATAGTCTCTACAAATTGCCTTTACAGCAGAAACCAGCTCATCTCTAGAGCCATAGTTTAATCCGATATTTAGGATTAATCCCTCATTTTTCTTAGTCTGATCAATGGCGTATTCGACGGACTTACGGCTAGCAAATGGCAACCTTGAGATATCTCCCATGACCACCAATTTAACATTATTCCTATTCATTTCATCAAGTTCTCTCTTAATAAAGCTAACCAACAAATCCATTATAGTAGAGACCTCCATCCGAGGTCTCTTCCAGTTCTCTGTAGAAAAAGCATAAAGGCTTAAATATTTTATACCTAGATCATCTGACTTTCTTACTATATCGATTACTCTTTCAGCTCCAGCCTTATGACCATCGGTCCTTTTTCCATCTTTTTGCTTGGCCCAACGTCCATTTCCATCCATGATGATAGCAACATGTTTTGGACCTTCTTGCCTTATTAATTCTTTAATATCAGTACTCAAAAACTTACCCTTCCTATACTTCCATTAATTCCTTTTCCTTATCTTTGGTAATTGCAACTATCTTGTCTATATATTCATCGGTTAAATCTTGGGCTTGTTTTTCAAGAGTCTTTCTTTCGTCCTCGTTGATTTCATTATCCTTTTCAGCCTTCTTAATGTCATTCATAAGGTCTCTTCTAATGTTTCTAATTCCTACTTTAGAAGCTTCTGATTTCTTGTTTACATCTTTTACAAGCTCTTTTCTTCTATCTTCTGTTAAAGCTGGGAATGGTAGCCTGATAAGTTTACCATCATTTGATGGCGTGATTCCTAATTCTGAAGAAATTATAGCCTTCTCAATTTCTTTAATTGTTGAAACATCCCAAGGTTGAACAACAAGTAGTCTAGCCTCAGGTACAGTTATAGTTGCTGCATTTTTAACTGGAGTTTCAACCCCATAGTATGAAAATGTTAGGTTCTCAACTAGAGCTGGGTTTGCTCTTCCCGCTCTTACAAGTAATAAGTTTTCTTTGTAGCCATTAACATGGGCTTCCATTTTTTCTTTATATGACTTTATAACATTATTCATTTTTATCCCCCTCTACTATAGTTCCAATTTTTTCACCCTTTATTATCTTATAAAGATTATTTGGATCGTCTATTCCGAAAACAATAAGTGGCATATTGTTGTCTTTACATAAGGATGTTGCTGAGGCATCCATTATTTTTAAATCTCTTTTTAATATTTCACTATAGGTTAATCTCTCAAATTTTACAGCATCAGGATACTTGTTTGGATCCTTATCATATATTGCATCTGTACCGGTTTTTCCTAATAAAATACAATCTGCATTAATTTCTAAAGCTCTAAGTGCTGCAGTTGTGTCGGTTGAAAAATAAGGAAGTCCAGTTCCTGCTGCAAAGATTACTATCCTGTTTTTTTCAATATGTCTGATGGCCTTTCTAACGATAAAAGGCTCTGCTATCTCATTCATAGAAACAGCTGTCTGAACACGAGTTTCTAGGCCAAGGTTTTCTAGAGAAGCCTGGATTCTTAATGCGTTCATCACTGTACCTAACATACCTATATTGTCTGAAGAGGTCCTATCCATATTCTCAGATGACCTACCTCTCCAGAAGTTACCGCCTCCGACAACTATGCCGATTTCTGTGCCAAGTTCATGGCAAGATTTTATAACTTTACAAATACCATCAATAGTTTCATCATCCAGACCAAAGCCCTTCTTACCACTAAGAGCTTCTCCACTTAGTTTAATTAATACCCTTTTATTTTCAAACATATTCCTCTCCATATAATAAGAGAGAACATTAAAATGTTCTCTCTTAAAGTTAATATTATAAATTCATTTGACTTGCAACTTCTTCAGCAAAGTTCTCTTCTTTCTTTTCGATACCTTCGCCTACTTTGAACCTTGCATATTCTAATACTTCAATAGAGCCATTTAATTTTTGAGCTTGTTCATTTATAGCTTCTTCAACAGACTTATCAGCATCTAGAACAAATGCTTGACTATATAGTGCGTATTGAGAATCAATTTGAGTATTGTCTTCTAGGAACTTTGCGATCTTTCCTGGAATAATCTTGTCTAATATTTTTTCTGGCTTTCCTTCAGCAAGTAGTTCTTCTCTAATTGCCTTAGTTTCTTCTTCAAGAACCTCATCAGTTATTTGTGATCTTGAACCATATTTTGGAATATGCTTTAATGGTTTGCCAAGAATTTCTAACTCTTCATTTCTAACTTCTAAAGATCCCTTAAGTGCAGCTAGTTCTTTTTCTACAAATTCAGGATCAAGTTCCTTATATGAAATATATTCAGGTCCCATTGCTGAAATATGCATAGTTACATTTTGTAATAAGCTGCTAGCACCTTCAAAAGTTTCCTTGCTATCTACCTTAACCTTCATTGCAACACCGTTAGCGTTGTTGAAGTGAACATATCCAAACACATATTCATTTTCGTTAGCATCATATGTTGTAAGTCTTCTTACGACTATGTTTTCTCCAATATTTGCAATTTGCTCACTCATAAATTCAGAGAATTTAACACCTTCGAATTCAGAGTCATTTAACTCTTCTATTGTCTTGATGTTATTGTTGAATATGTGGTCAATTATCTTGTCAGATAATTCGATAAATCCTTCGTTTTTAGCAACAAAGTCTGTTTGTGTATTTATCTCAACTATAGATACTTTTTTGTGGTCATCAGAAATTCTTAATTTTATTACACCTTCAGCAGCTACCTTACCAGCTTTTTTAACAGCCTTAGCAGCTCCCTTTTCTCTTAGTATATCAACAGCCTTATCAATGTCACCATTGGTTTCTTGTAAAGCTTGCTTACAGTCCATCATACCAGCGCCTGTCATATCTCTAAGTTCCTTGACAAGTTTTGCTGTAATTGCCATATTTGCCTCCTATAATTCAATTTTAAAGGTTTACTTTTATATCTCTTAAAATCAGCTAGAGTATCAATTACTCTTCTGTTTCTTCAACTTCTTCTATTTCTTCAGTTTCTACTTCAACTTGGTCAACTTCAACTTCTTCTACTTCTTCAGCAGCGTGTTGTTCACCTTGCTTACCTTCAACAACAGCATCAGCCATTGCACTAGTTATAAGCTTAACCGCTCTGATAGCGTCGTCGTTACCAGGGATTGGGTAATCAAGATCATCTGGGTCAACGTTTGTATCACAGATACCAACTACTGGAATACCAAGTTTTTTAGCTTCATTAACCGCGATATATTCCTTCTTAGGATCTACTACGAATAGGATGTCTGGTAAAGAAGGCATATCCTTAATTCCTCCAAGGAATCTTTCTAGCTTTTCTAATTCTAATTCAAGCTTGATTACTTCCTTCTTAGGTAGTAGGTCAAAAGTTCCATCTTCAGCCATCTCTTCAATCTTTCTTAATCTTTGGATAGATTTTTTGATTGTTTTGTAGTTTGTTAGCATACCACCAAGCCATCTTTGGTTTACGTAGTATTGTCCAGCCCTCTTTGCTTCAACTTCGATAGCATCTTGAGCTTGCTTCTTTGTACCTACGAATAAGATAACTCCATCTTCCTCTGAAACTTTTCTTATAGCTTCATAAGCTTCGTCTACCTTTTTTACAGTCTTTTGTAGGTCAATGATATAAATACCATTTCTTTCTGTAAAGATAAACTTCTTCATCTTTGGGTTCCATCTTTTTGTTTGGTGGCCGAAATGCACACCAGCCTCTAATAGGGCTTTCATTGAAATTACTGACATATATATTCCTCCGTGTTTTTCTTCCATTCTCTTCCCTCTTGCCCGACTCAATGAGCACACAGGCAACAATCCAAGAATGTGTAATTTTTTACTGATTAAGTATATCACAAGTGGTACTAATAAACAAGTTATCAGCACCACTAATTTAAATCTTTTATATTAAATTATTTATCCATATCCTTTTTCATATCACTATATGATAGGTAACCATTTATGCTTTTACTGCTCGTTATTGCATCGTGAATGGCCAGTTCCATAGCATCCGCTGCAAGGGCTAAAAGCAGGTCAAAATTTTCAACTTCTACCTTATTTGTTGCCATAGCAAATACAGTATCTCCGTCACTCATGGTGTGAACAGGTTTTATTGCTCTAGCATATCCATCATGACCCATTGATGCAAGCTTATTAGCCATTGGTTTATTTAAGATACCATTAGTAGCAATGATACCAATAGTTGTGTTGGTGTTGTTGAATCCAATGTTTGTTTTCTTCAATGCATCATAGGCACTGTACATCTTCTTTTCTGTCCTATCATATGGACCAGTTATCTGCCTTCCATCTTTATATACATCGCCTAAGGCATTTACAACTACTAAAGCAGAAACATACAGTTGGTCAAACTTAATCGTGTAACTACCAAGTCCTGACTTTATAGCCTTATCCCAACCCAAGGTCTTGGATACACTAGCCCCATACCCAGCCCCAACACATCCTCTTGAGCATTCACTAGAGCTTGCGCTCTCAGCAGCTTTATAACCCATGTTTTTATCAGGTCTAAGCTTACTATCACCGCTATTTAAGTCATATATGACTGCCTGACTAACTATCGGAACTAATGAAAAAGGGGTCTTAAAACCAATGTTTTTTTCTTCTAGAAATTGCATTACTCCGGATGATGCTTCAAGTCCATATGCAGATCCACCCGATAATACTATAGAATGAATCCTATCGACCGATTTTTCGCTTTTTATAAGGTCTGTTTCTCTTGTTCCGGGAGCAGATCCTCTAACATCAACCCCTGGAGTTGCGCCTTCTTTACATATGACAGCTGTAACTCCTTTGCCCATTTTTTCATCATGACAATGGCCGACTAAAATCCCGTCAATATCAGTTATATATGATTTCATTATATCCTCCTATAAGGGTAGTCCAAGAAAAATTACAGGAATATCATTTTCATCACAGTATTGGATAACTATCGATTCAACTCCGATACCATCTCCAGCAAGATTCATTAAGTGATATCCGCCGATAAAAGGTGCATCATTTTCTACATCTCCAGCCCTATATTTCTTAAAGTCAACAATTTTATACTTATAACCCTTACCTTTTGCATCTGTAATTGTAACTATTGAATCTTTTTTCAAGCTAGCAACTGACTTGTAATTATATGTATGACCTGAAAAATAAGTAATTTCATTATCATTTGGATCAAATTTAGTTACCGTAGAAATAATATTACCATCGTCAATGAGTTTTTGAGTCCTTTTTATATTATAGTTATTAAGACCAACATCCAAATATTTAACATGACTATCTCCTAGGTATATTGACCTAGAAACAAGCTTCTTTTCTTGAGTAGCCTTTCCATTATTCTTGTTTTTCGGATGATTTTCATCTTTGGACTTATCGTTAGCAGCTGGGGTATCCCCCCTATTAGGGTCTTCTGAATTTGTATTATCTCCTTGTTCCCTAACCTTATCATCCTCACTAGCTTTGTCATTTTTATTTTTACTTTTATCTTTCTTATCTTTCTTATCTTTTGAGTCTTTATCATCCCTGTCTGATGGTTCGGGAGTTTCGTCAGGATCTTTTTTATCCTTGTCTTTTTTATCCTTGTCTCTTTTATCCTTCTCAGATGAAGACTTGTCTTTCGAACTTCCAGAAGATGAATTATCTTTATCTTTTGATTGACTTGTCCTCTTATCTCCACCAGATGGGTCCCTATCATCATTTCCTAATCCATGTTTTTCTGGCCTATCTAATTCGCCAGTCTCCCCATTATCATTAGAAGATTGGTTGTTGTTTTGCGGGTTGTCTAGTTGATTTGAAGGTTTATTACCACCTAATATTAGCCTATCAGCTCCTAAATCAGAGCAAGAGCTAAGCATAAAAACACATGCTAAAATAACTAGTAGTTTTCTCATTTTGCACCCTTTCTATATATAAACACGATATAGTGTATCTCTTAATCTCTTACATATATTATATACAATATATGTACTTTTAATACCCCTAAATGAGATATATTAGCAAGAAATAAAATAATAAGTGAAATTTTTTATAATTTCTATTTTATTAAAACATTTTACCATAAATTAGAAAATTTAATAAAATATTGCACATTTAATATAAAATAAAAAAGACTTCGCAAAGAAGTCTTTTATGGTAAATAATATATAATCCTTTAATCGTAAAAGGGATGTGATCAAAGTATACAATATTCGTATTGAATGGAAGGAGAATACAACATAGTATATAGTCTATATTATTCACCACATTAAATCGTTGTTTGGTTGTGAATAACCCAAATAATTGATTTAATGCATATGTATTATAATATATATTAGGCTATTATGCAATATATCTTTGCCTTAAACTCATACTTTAATCAGTTATTACATTAATTAAACGAATATTTAATTTCAAAAAAAGAAAATGCTTATGAAAGCATTTTCTTTAGTGATTGTAGTACACTCTTAAATAATTCAATATAATCAGTAGCCTTTGAAACGCCACTGCTTATATTATCAAAAGTATCAACAGCACTCATAGTAAAATACTCAACCGTGTCAACCGCATCAGTGGAAAGTTTGTTGGCATTACCCACAACACCTTCTACCTCAGTTAATGTTGAAACCAAGCCAGGCTTTACATCCTTAACAAGACCATCGACTTCAGAAGCAATCGATACTGCAGATGTACTTGTCTCAGACAGGTTCTTAATTGCTAAATCGATATTATCCTTATTGTCTTCTAGGATAGTAGATACACCCTTCATTGTCTTTGATAAGCCTATCAAGACTTTTACTAAGAAGAAAAGTGCAACGATAGCCAATATTACTAGGATTACTGTTAATAACTCAACTAGCGTAAAAGAAAGTTGAATTTGTGTTGCTTGTAACATATCTCCTCCAATATATAACTATCTATTTCTTGTTTGTTTTCTTCTCTGGCTTATCATCTATTGCTTCATCAATAGCCTCTTGAGCCTTATCATTGATCATCTCTGTTTGTTCTTCAACAAGTTCAGCGCTGTCATCAACGAAAGCCTTTAAATCAGTAAGCTTTTCATTTTTCTTATCTTGCATGTTGTTCTTAAAATCATTATAGAACTTACTTGCATCTTCTGACATCTTCTTACCCTTGTCTTGAATAGTCTTTCCTGCATCTTTTGCAGCCTTATTTATATCTTCCCTTGTTTCTTTACCTGATTTAGGTGCAAATAATACACCTACAGCAGATCCAACCAATGAACCAATTGCTAGGCCAGCTGCAACCTTCTTACCGGTATCTAATCTTTTCTTTCTTTGTATCATTCTTTCTTTTTCTACAAGATAATCCTTTAGTGACATAAAATCCTCCTTTATTGTATAAAACATATATGCCCAATTATGTAACAATTAAAAAATATCCAAAGGTGGCCCGCTAATTATACCTTCTATATGTGAAGGTGGGTTTCCTGTCTATCAATTCTATAGTCCATCTAAGGCATTATATCCTATCTAGAACCCCGGATACCCTTATAAGTGTTGTAGGTTAATTATATAGGCCTTACCTTCGGATAAGAATATTATATCAAATAACACATTCTTTTTCTACACCTCTATTTCCCCTATGAAATCTACTTTATTGATTAATTTCTGGATATATATTATGATTATTTTAGTTAATTATATTTATAAGGAAGGAGAATACGGGTTTAAAAGCTTCGTATAATGATAATGGGTAAATTAATTAATATTTTCTGTAACTATTATAAATCATCTATTGAGGTAAAAGAAAAATTGCTAAATAAACTCAAAAAATATGACATTTATGAAGCAGATGGTTATTCTAAAGATGCCATTTATAACCTTGTGATAGGTGGGGATGGTACATTCATAAAGGCCTGCCACGATTCTAATTTTTCCGAGATACCATTTATAGGTATAAACACTGGTCACTTAGGTTTTTACCAAGAAATAGACCCCGAAAACATCGACTTGGCTGTAAAAACAATCCTCAGTGACAAAAATACAATCCAGGAAATTAAACTCATCGAATGCGATGTAAAAACAGAAGAAAAAGATTATGTTTTTTATAGTGTAAATGAAGTTGTTTTCAAAGCTAAATACGCTAGCATCATCCATTTTGATATGTATGTCAACAACTTACATATACAGTCATTCTCGGGTGATGGAGCAATTTTTTCTACCCCTTCTGGTTCAACTGCCTACAATTTATCTGCTGGAGGAGCCATTCTCTTTCAAAATCTTGAAGGCTTTCAGATGACCCCTATTGCACCAATTAAATCATCTATTTTCAAATCTCTGGATAAATCGCTTGTCATACCTTCAGATAGTTTTGTAACCCTTAAACCAAGAAGAAAAGAAGAAACTTTTTCTTCTCTTAGTATAGATGGAGTTCTACAAGAAGTTGAAGACATAGATATAATTGAAATTAAACTTTCAAAAAAAGTAATTAACAAAGTTACACTAGACCATAATTGGTTTTGGAAAAATATTAAGGAAAAACTCATTTAATAATACAACATATATACATACATGCTAAAAATAAATAAAGGCGGCTAAGCAAGAATCATACAATTTTGACTCATGAGCTTGGCCGCTTGTTTATTGTTAATGCTAATTAATTCTTAATTTAGGTCATGTTGTTTTCGGCTTTGATTTTTTAAATATTTTCCTTGCAGTATTTGCACCTGCTTTTTTTACACTTGATACAATTGTTTTTGCTACAAGTTTGCTGTTATCAGATATAATATTCCCAAGATACGACAAGGATTGAAGGGAAGCATTCTTTCTGATAAAGCTTTTTGTTTGTGGAACTTCCATTCCCAGATAAGCTTGAGTTACTATTCCAACTCTTAGCGATAGGTAAGCATTGACTGACCCTTCCATAATAGAGGATATCACTAAATTTGTAATGGGAACCATTCCAGGGATCGTAGAAGCTATGCTTTCTCCCAAGACAGCAGCGATCAATGGCTCCATCTGGTCTTCTATAAGGTCTGCATCCTCTATTGATCTTGCCATAAATATAACGCTTGCAACTTGCAAATACAGCTTACCAATACTTTTCAATGATGGTCTTGTTTGATATAACCTTGCTAAATTCCAAATCATTTTTATCATGGAATTCAATACTAGGATACTATCTAATGTGCCATTTTGGGAAATAGCAGTAGATATAAATATAGTATTTGCATTGGCTTTTATCAGGGGCATTGATAATTTGTCAAGCTCATCGAATGCTATAGTTACAAGTTCCTCCTTGGAATATTTGTCTGAATCAAAATCTATTTTATTAAGATTTTTATTTTTTTTAAGCATATCTATTGTTTGATCAATATACTCCTGGTATTCTTCTTCGCTAGCTCCAACTTCTAATATTGGAACGGTTGGTGACTTAAGCCACATTATGCTTATACTGGTTATAAAATATATTAAGAGTCCACCAAGCCCTACAGCTATAGTATATGCTAGATACTTGTGAATCCTAAATAATAAATTATAAAATAGGATAAACTGATTGATAATAAAGAGGAAAAATATTATTCCTAATATAACTCCTATGAATTTTAAAATTTTTTTTAGATCTGATAACATGTCATCTCCTTCGATTATATTAAATCATGTTAACTCTTAACACATTAAAAGGGCTAGAAAACTATCCAGCCCTTATTTTAGTGATTTTGTTAGCTATCTTCCTTATCGATAAGAAGATAGTTCATAGCTCTTATAAAAAGTTCCTTTGCCTTATGTCCATTTTCTAATCCTGTATCTTCAAGAACGACAGTTACAGCGTATTTAGGCCTATCCGCTGGACCATAGCCTATATACCAAAGATTACTTGTGTCTTCTACTTCAGCTGTACCCGTCTTACCGGCCAAGGCTTTACCATTTCTTAAAACAACCTTATTACTTTTTGCAGTTGACTCTAGATAATCCTTAAGTTTATCGTTTATAGACCTATCAATTGCTTTTGATAAGGTTTTTTCAGAAATAATGCTTTCACTCCCATCTAAGCTTGTCTTATTAACAATCCTAGGTTGCATCATTACACCATCATTTGCAACTGCAGATATTAGGTTAGACATATCTAGGGGAGTTACCATTGTCTTACCTTGACCAAATGCTGTGACAGCTTTCTCTAATTCGTCAATATTTTTACTAAAATATGTTCTAGAATCAGACTTTGCTAAATCAAAAGGATATTTTCCCCCTATCATCAAATTGTCTATTACTTTTTGGAAGTCAGAGTTTGTTACTAATTTCGACTTATCAGCAAAGTAGGCATTTGATGAATGCATAAGTGCCTCCCTTAGACTTATATCACCATAAGCCCTATTTTTATAGTTGCTTATCTTATATCCATTAATAACAGTAGAACCTTCATCATTATAATCTAAGTCAATATCATTTTCTAAAAAAACAATAGAAGAAACTAGCTTAAATATTGAACCAGGAGTATATAGGCCCTGGCTGGCACGATTAATCATAACACCATTATTTGATGAAATTAATTTATCCCAATCTTTTTTTAGATTGTTAACATTGTAGGTCGGTCTTGAAACCATTGCAATAATATCCCCTGTTTCAGGATCACTAACAATTATTGCCCCCCTATATCCATTTAATAAATTATACATATAGGATTGAATATCTGAATCAATTGTCAAATATACATCTTTACCTTTATCGCTTTGTTTGTATATACCTTCCAATCTTGTGATAAAATCACTATTTGTAGTTATGTTGAGAAGCTCTCTATTAAAAGATTGCTCAATACCAGTATTCCCAAGTTCTTTTGAAGAGTAGCCTATAATTGGTGAATATAGGTAGTCATATGTGTAGTATCTCTTTATTCCCTTATCCTTTTCTTTTTGACTATAGGCTAGGGTATTTCCTTTTCTATCGAGGATTTCCCCTCTCATAACCCTGGATTCGTCAACCCAATTTCTAGCATTAAATTTATGGTTAGCATAAAATTCAGCCTTAAAAATTTGAAAATAGGTCATATATAAAACGATTGCTAGAAAGGAAATAAGTAATAAGATCAGAACTACAAATAGCTTCTTTTTCCTATTGTTGTTCATAAGTTTCAACTCCTTCCTTTGAAGCATACTGCAATACATATAATAGTATAAAGCTTGTTAGGGTTGAGGACCCACCATAGCTCATAAATGGAGTTGTTATACCTGTAAGAGGGATTATCTTTAATACTCCTGCAAACATAACAAGTGCCTGGGAGGCAAATATTATCGTTATGCCAAAGGCAAGAGAGCTTGTAAATATATCTTTTTTTGTCATTGATATTTTCACTCCCTTATATATTAGTATTAAAAATAATAAGACTAAGGCTATACCCATGAAAATACCCATTTCTTCTATTACCGCAGGCATTATAAAGTCAGAAGTAGCTACGGGTACAAGGTTGGGACTTCCAAGGCCTAGGCCTGAGCCAAATAAGCCTCCACTAGCTATGGCAAAAAGACCCTGGATAGGCTGGTATCCCTTTCCGTGGTAGTCAGACCAAGGGTCCCTCCAAATATCAAACCTTACCTTGATATGGCCAAAAAGTTTATAGGCCAAAAATAATCCAGCAAAGGCTAATAATATATTTAAAAATAATCTAAGATAAGACCTTTCAAATACAAACATCGAAAGGATAAATACTGCAAAAAAGACCATTGCAGTCCCTAGTTCCCCCTGAAGGAAAAACATCCCTATAAAAATATAGGTGGCAATATTTAGGTAATATTTCCCAAATGGAAGTTTACTTAAATCCTCATATTGGTAGTAAAAACTTGCCAACATAAAGACGTAAGATATCTTTGCAAACTCCGATAATTGAATTGTAATAGAATCACTTATTCTAATCCAATTTTTGGCCCCCCCACTGCTATAGCCAAGTAATAAAGTTGCAATAAAAGTTGCCAAGGTAACTACAAAATAAAAGAAAAACTTATTCATAAAAAATCTTGGCCATTTAGCAATTATTACAAATACTAATAAGGATATAAATTGAGATAGAAGATACCAAATAATGTGTTGACTTCCAGTTGTTGGGCTGAGTCTTATTATAGTTAATAACCCAATTGTAAAAATCATATTTACTATAATACTTAAGGTATTATCTACCTTTAATAACTTAGGAATAAGGCTTGTTGAAAGCATACTAAATACGATAAAAATTGCTGGTAAAGCCAACATTAGGTAAGAAGGGTTGTCAGCAGATTCTATATTATTTATCTGTAGTAATAAAAGTCCTATTAATTGAACTATAAATAAAAGAACAGACAAACTAGAACTATGACTTTCCTTATCTGTCACCTTATTTATGTTATTCAGAATATCCTTCTTCATATGCTTCTTCACCCCTATTAAACTTGAAAGAATGTGTACCAAATGATATTACATCACCATCATCTAACTTGACGGCATCATCAATTCGCTCACCATTAATAAAGCTTCCATTTGAAGATTTCATATCTTCGAGATAATATCCATCATTCTTCCATATAATTATTGCATGCCTCCTAGATACGAGAGAATCTTGCAATATTATATCATTGCTATAATCCCTTCCTACACTATTGAAATCATGTAAGACAAACACTTTTCTTCCCTCTTTATCTCCTAACTGGTCATCAATTTTTTCTAGAAATGACTTCTTTATCCTTTCATCTTCAAATACAGTCCTAATATCTAAAAATATTACCCTCACGATAATATATACATAGTATAGGACTATAAACACAAAGATATATTTAAATAAATTCGACAATATAGTATATAAGTCAATATCACCAAATATTTTAGTAAAGAATATCAACCTCAACAAATCAAATACAAAATCCATAGTAAACTTTATGATGTACTCCTACAATCATATCCCCCTATCATAACTGTCCTAAATTTTTATATAGTCATAGCCTCTTTTTCTAAGCAGCTTGTGAATCTCATCAATCTGATCGAAATTCTTTGTTTCAAGTACTACTCTTACAATAAAACTTCCAATTTGATTTTTCTCGTGCTCGACAAACTGATTAACTGTAAGAATATTAGCTTCCATCTTACTAAATATATCCAGAAACTTAATAAGCTCTCCTGGCTTATCTGGGAGCATTGTTGTTATTTCTGCCTGTCTGCCACTCTCATACAAGCCCTTTTGGATAATTCTTGATATCATGTTAACATTAATGTTGCCTCCTGACAACAAGCAACATGTTAGTTTTCCATCATTGAACTTGTCAAGGGCAGCAATTGAAGCCGCTCCAGCCCCTTCGGATACAATCTTACTCTTTTCTAGCATATTAAGTATAGCACCAGCTATTTCCCCATCAGATACTGTAACTATAGAATCCACCAACTCCTTAATTATTGAAAAAGTTAATTCTCCTGGTTTTTTTACAGCAATTCCATCTGCTATTGAAGGTGTAATATCTATTTGTGTAAGTTCATTTTTCTCCAGGGACTTTTTCATGCTAGCAGCCGATTCTGGTTCAACGCCTATAATTTCTACATCTGGCTTTAAGGTCTTAACTGCTATAGCAATACCAGAGATTAATCCTCCACCACCGACTGGTACAATTATCCTTTCAACATCTGGTAGTTGGTCTAAGATTTCTAATCCTATTGTTCCTTGACCTGCTATAACGTACTTATCGTCAAAAGGATGGATAAAGGTCTTATCATTATCATCAGAAAATTTCTTAGCAGCCTTGTAGGCATCATCATAGACCCCGTCAACTATCTTAACTTCCGCCCCATATCTCCTAGTTGCCTCAATCTTTGCTATTGGAGCAACAGAGGGAATGAATATGGTAGATTGGATCTTTTGTGAGCTTGCAGACTTGGCCACCCCCTGGGCATGGTTACCTGCCGAAGAGGCTACCACCCCTTTTTTCTTTTCTTCATCCGAAAGGTTATGAATTTTATTATAGGCCCCCCTATACTTAAACGACCCTGTCCTTTGAAGGTTTTCCATTTTTATAAATATGCCCTCGCCAAGATAAGATGCTGTAAATATTGGGGTTATATTTGTTTGTCCTTTTAAAGTCTTCTCCGCTTTAAGTATTAAAGTAAAAATATCTTCAAACATATTTTCTCCTAATTATTTGTCTGTCATTAGATTTTAGATCCTTTTATAAGAAAGTCAATAGCTTCTAAGGGGTATTTACCAACCGCTGTTTCTCCAGTAAGCATAAGATAATCTGCTCCATCCAGGCTGGAATTATAAATATCATTTAGCTCCGCCCTAGTAGGCTTTGGATTGTCTACCATAGAATTAAGCAATTGAGTTACTACCATAAAACTTGCATTTTTTTCACGGCACTTTCTAGAAATATATTTTTGTATAGGGCTAACTTTTAAAATTCCACAGTTGTTGCCAAGATCTCCTCTAGCTATAACTACAACATCACTAGCCTCAATTATTTCTTCGATGTTTTTTACCCCTAAATCATCCTCAATTTTAGAATATATAGAGTAATCGTATATATCCATCGATTCTAAAATGCTTGTAAATGAGCTGATATCTTCAGAGGTTCTAATGAAAGGAAGCATGAAAGATTTTACCCCATATTTTTTTGAATAAATGATATTTTCAATATCTTCTTTACTCACATTAGAATTTTGAAGGTATTTACCAAGTATAGAAATACTCTTATTATTATGTAAGCATAGGCTGTTTTTTGCTATGAAGATGAAATCTTCTCCTTTTTTTTCAATGAGTTCAAATATTATATTTCCGTCGTCAACTGAAATCCTGTCATATAATTCAAGCTTATCTTTTATTCTTTCTGAAATATAGACAATATTTTCCTCCATTATTTTAGATTGACTCCTAAAGACTAGTCTATCTCCAGCGTTAACAAGGATATCTGCAAGGATTTTTACCCTTTCCTCAATACCCTTTATATCGATAATAATCTCGAGATTTTCACAAAATTTTTCGTCGCTTTCCCTTATATTATCCAGCCAGCCACTTATATCTTTCAGCTTTGAATGAGATAGGTTTATCCTTACCCCATCAAGACCAAGCCTTCTTGCCTTATTTATATCATCCAATGTATTAAAATTCGGTCCTAGGGTTGCAAAGTATTGCATTGTATACCTTCTCCTTTTAACTATCAAATAACTTTAAAAGGATATAGAGAATAAATCCCTATATCCTCATAATTATTTTACTAATTTAATCTTTTCATGGGCAACAGCAAAGATTTCTTCTATCTTTTTGTCGCCTTCTTCCTTAGTTTCTGCTACTGAGTAAATATAAAGTTTGATCTTAGGTTCAGTACCGGAAGGTCTCACAACAAACCAAGATCCGTCATCATAGATGTATTTAAGCACATTAGACTTTGGTAATCCTGTCTCATCATTTTGATAGTCTATTATTTTATCAAGTTTAATATTTCCAATCTCTTTTAAAGGATTTGCCCTATAGTCTTCCATAATTCTAGAAATTAAGGCCTGACCATCTGCTCCCTCAAGAACTATTGATATTAACTTGTCCCCATAATAACCGTATTGATCATAAAGATCATCTAGGACATCTAGTAGGGACTTACCTTGTTTTTTATAAAAACCTGCCATCTCAGCAACCATCATTGAAGATGAAACCGCATCTTTGTCCCTTACAAATGTTCCATAATTATATCCTATACTTTCTTCAAAGCCATATATAAATGTTTTTTCCTTAGTTTCATCCCATTCATTGGCAGGAGCAAAAATGTTCTTAAATCCTGTTAACACATCAAGGGTCTCAACACCATGATCTTTTGCAACCACCTTAGATAGGTCTCCTGTAACTATAGACTTGACTATAGCGCCATTTTCTGGAAGCTTATTATTGGCATCAAGCCTAGAAAGAATATAATGGGCTAATAAAGCACCTATCTTATTACCATTTAGAAAGACATATTCACCATTCTTATCTCTAACTTCTAGGGCGGTCCTGTCCGCATCGGGGTCAGTTGCTATTAATAGGTCAGCCCCAATCTCTTTACCTAATTCAATTGAATATTTAAAAGCTTGTGGGTCTTCTGGATTAGGATATCCTACTGTAGTGAAATCTGGGTCTGGTTGTTCTTGTTCTTTTACAACATGAACATTGGTAAATCCTCTTTCGTCAAGAATCCTTCTAACCAAGGTATTACCTGTTCCATTAAGTGGTGAATATACTACACATACATTCTTATCTACAAGGTCATCTTCTATAGCTAGGCTTAATACATCTGCTACATATGACTCTATAACAGAAGGATCAACCCACTCAATTATTCCTTTCTCAAGGCCTTCTTCAAAGTCCATTGTTGTAACCTTTGAATAATCACCTATCTTATTCATATTCTCAAGAATTTGATTGGCAATTCCTTCAAGGATTTGGGATCCCTCTTCCCAATATGCCTTATATCCGTTATATTGCTTTGGATTGTGGCTTGCAGTTATCATTACCCCTGAAATTGTTCCTAGTTTTCTTATAGAATAAGATAAAACTGGAGTTGGAGTTATGTCCTTATGAATATATACCTTTATACCATTTGCTGCCAAGACAGATGCAGTAATTTCCGAAAACTCCTTAGACATGTGTCTAACATCATGGGAAATTACAACCCCCCTATCCATAGCCTCTTGGCCGTAGGATTTAATGGTTTCTGCAAGTCCTTGAGTAGCCAAAGATACTGTATACTTGTTCATCCTATTGCTACCAGCCCCAAGCTTACCTCTAAGTCCTGCTGTACCAAATTCAAGATCTTTATAAAACCTATCTTCAATCTCCGCTTCATCAGCTTTTATAGATATAAGTTCTTCTCTAGTTTCCTCGTCAAAAAAATCATTTTCAAGCCATTGGATATACTTTTCCTTAAAATTCATTATTTCCCCCTATTTCATATACATTACTGGTAAAGTTGTCTATATTAATCCTATTAACAAGGTCATCCCTAAATCCGTTACTCCATATTAGGCGACCACTTTCTATTTTAATAAAATCTTTAACACTTCTATCAGATGAGTTATGGACAATTAAATATGTTTTTTCTCCCCGCTTAATTGTAAAGGCAATTATATAGTCCTCTTTTACATCAAGAAAGTGAATAGATTCTAAAATCTCATCCCTCGTATGAAGGTTAAAAATTCCAACTTCCTTCCTAAATTTTATCAAATCTTTGACCAGCTTAAAGGTTTTATAATATTCTTTTTTTAGGGACCAATCAATTCCATTTACTTCGGATGAAGAATTATAGCTATTGTAGTCAAGCTTCTTATCCCTTAAAAATTCATTGCCCGCATGGAAAAATGGGATCCCCTGGCTCATCATAAGAATGGAGAAGGCCATCCTTGTCATATTTTCCCAGTTAGCCTTATCTATACCAGACTTTACTAACTTATCTTGGAAGATCAAGTTGTCATGAGCATTAAAATAATTTATTGATTCAAGAGGGTTTGAAAAGTTGGAATAATCTCCAAAAAAACCAATTGAACCTGCAATTCCTTCCTGGATTTGCCCCTTAAAAGAATAATCGCCCTGAATGTATCCCCAAGATGAACCGTCATTATCCCCTCTTAGTGCGTCCCTGTAAAATGGATTGAATATGGCAAAATCATGTCCCTTTTGCTTGCCAATTGTAATCTGCTTATCATAGGGAAGAAGGGAATCTAATGCCATCCAAGGCTCTCCATAAATGATAATGTTTGGGTTAATTTCCCTCAATTCTTCTATAGCCATAAGAATCGTATCTATATCTAGGATTGCCATAAGGTCGAATCTAAATCCATCTACCTTGAATTCTTCTACCCAGTATTTAAGAGAATCTATAATAAATTTTCTTCCATACTTTTTATCACTAGCAAATTCATTGCCACAGCCTGAGGCATTTGAAAAATTACCTTCAACATTCCTATAGTAGTAATTAGGTGCAAGTATATTAAAATTTGAATCAAGGGTTTTAAATGTATGGTTATAGACAACATCTAATACAACAGAAATACCTCTTTCATGTAGTTTTTGTACTAGATATTTGAGCTCATAAATTCTACTCTTTGGATCATATGGATTTGTAGAATAACTTCCCTCAACCGTATTATATAGCTCAGGATCATAGCCCCAATTATAATTGTCAGGGTAATCAACCAAGTTTTTTTTCTCATCAACAGATATAAAATCATACACTGGCAATAGGTGGACATGGGTTACCCCAAGCTCTTCTAGGTGGTCAAGTCCTGTTTTTGCATTTAGGAAGCTTGTATCAGCTTGGGCCATCCCAAGAAATTTCCCCCTCTCCTTTACCCCTGAGCTTTTATCAATTGTAAAGTCTGCGACATGGACTTCATAGAGAATAGCTTCTTTCCAGTCATTATCGGGTATCTCATGGTCTAAAAATCCTTGTGGGTTAGTTTTTTCAAGGTCTATAATTGCACTCTTTTGACTATTTACAGAAGAAGAAAATGAATATGGATCAGTTACTTCCCTGTCCCCTAGTAGGTAGGTGTAGAACTTACCATCCAAATCCTTTTCTACCTCAGCATAATAGATTCCCTCTCCAAGGTACTCCATATCATATTCTTCTCTAAACACGTCTCTATAATCTTCATATATTGCTAATTTGGGACTCTTGCTAGCAGTTGAAAAAACTGTAAATTGAGTTTTTTCCTTTGTATAAATGGCCCCAAAAGTTCCATCAAATCCTGATTTTGTTACATCCTTACTCTTACTCGTCATCTTCACTCCAAAAGTTTCTCATTTGACTTTCCATCTCATCATTAAGTTTATGCTCTAAGGAAAAGCTTATATTGTTCGCCATAGACCTAGCCCAAGCCCCCTTATCCATATAGTCTTTCATAGCCCTCTCTCTTACCTGGTAATGGGAAAGAAGGTCCCTAATTACATAGTACCCATCATTATAATTTAGAAGGTTATCTATAATAATATTAAAATCATAAGGGAATATATGATAAGGTAGGTTCTTATAAAAATCAAAGAATTCCCATATACTAGGATTATTATTAATATAGTCATAAACCCTATATGTCCTATGTAGGTTTTCTTCTATGGCCTCTTTTTCTGTCGGCCCAAAAATATAAAAACCCTGTCCAGACATTTCTTCTTTATAAGTCTGGGCTATTCCCAAGTCAGATGATATAGGTATGGCTCCATTAATCATGTATTTAAATACTTCAGTACTTACTTCCCCCATAGATATTACCGATAGATTCTCATAAATATCCGCAGCAGGAATTAGTTTTTTTGACTTATTTACATCATAATCTTCTATGAAAACTATTTTAATTTTATCCCTTATAGTATAGTCCCTATTTATCAAAATGGACAAAGCGTGTATAAATTTTATTATTTCCTTGGCAAAATAATAATTCGGGTATGACTTTCCACCAATAAAATATGTCCTCTCTGGAATATCAAGGTTGGGTTTTCTTTTCAAATCAAAATATAGAAAAGCTATGCTAAGGGCATTAAGCAATTGTCTTTTATACTCATGTATTACCCCCAAATTCATATCGAAAATAGAATTAGGGTTAACGAAATTATAATCATTTCCTAAAAATTCTAAAAGTTCTTTTTTATTTCTAGCCTTTGACTCATATAAAAAATCTAGAAGTTCTAAGGAAGGCTCAATACCCTTCCTAAAATCGTCCTGCCTACTCTTAAGCTTTTCATACAAATAAGAGTCTGTCTCCTCTAAATAATTAAAGGAATCTATTCCTGTAGATACAATATCGAGTTTATTTAAATAATAATTGTAGTGGACTGGAAGGTATACCTCTTTTATAATTTTCGCATGTTGCCTGCTAGATAGTATAATTTTCTTGGATAGGTAAAATGCAACATTAACCATATCTACATAACCATCTTTTATAATGTGTAGAGACTCTTTTTTTTCAATATTCAAGTCTGACTTTTTAAGCTCATTCTTTAGCCTCTTATCAACAAGTTCAATTGTTTCTACAATGTCTGGGCAACATGATGCAATCAAGTTAAGATCCCATTTTTTAAAGGCTTCACTTAAAAGAGTAGTATTGAAGTATGCAAATGAATCCCTGGTAATTTCTATTGCATCATCACTTTTTAGTCCATAAAGATCTTGCAGAAGTTTAATAAAAACGAGTTCTGATAAAATCGGGTGGACATCATTTATTTGAATTATTGTGTTCTTAGAAAATGACCATATATCATATCCATAGTATTTCTCATGTCTTTTTAGAATATCTCTCATGCTAGCATAAGCGAAAAAATACTCCTGGGAAAGCCTTAATTTTCTTCCCTCCAAAGAATCTTCCTGGGGGTAGATAAATTCGACTATTGAGTTAGCCCTATTTATATCCCTATAACTTTCTTGAATCTTCCCTTCTGAGAATAGTCTGTAGTCAACATCATTTTTTGATACCGACTTCCAAAGCCTAAGAGTATTAACCAAACCATTTTTATTTCCAACTATTGGTAGGTCATAGGGGATTGCCTTGAGAGTACTGTCCTTCATGTCGACAGTGTGAGAAAATGACTTATCATGCTCCCAAGGGTTTTTATAGTCAAGCCACTCCTGCCTCCCTTCCACTTGTCGACCATCAATTATTAGCTGTTTAAGCATCCCTTTTCTATATCTAAGCCCATAGGCAAAGACTTTCTTATCCATATTAGTCAAACTGTCCAATATAGAAGAGGACAGGAGGCCCAAGTCACCAAAACCAAGAGAGTGCTCATACTCCTGGTCATAAATTTTCTCAAAATCCCTACCTGCTTCTTCTATGATTTCTTTTAATTCTGTAAATATATCAAGTCTAATGGCATTGCTAACCAACCTACTTCCTAAAGAGTATTCGAAGGAAAGAACATAATGAGTCTTCTCCCCTTTATTATCCTTCTTAGACTTATTCCAGTTTTTACCAATTATAGACTTTATAGTCTTAGCAAGTGCGTAGTAAAACTCTGAATCCCTTGCATCATCAATACTTTTAGCAAAGTATTCATAGAGATTATCCTCTATTCCCTTTTTTAAAAAATCTTTTTTCGCAAGATCCATCGTTAAAGGCTCCTATATAAGTCAATGTATTCTGTAGCAGAAGTCTTCCAGTCATTTCTTTCCTTCATAGCATTTCTTTGCAGCTGTGCAAATACCTCGGGTTGTTTGTAATAAAGTTTGATAGCTTCTTTCGTCTTGAACAGAAGTTCATGGGCATTAATATTTGCAAAGGTAAATCCTGTTCCCTCATTTGTAAACTTATTGAAAGGCTTTACTGTATCCTTTAACCCTCCAGTTTCTCTTACGATTGGAAGACAGGCATACCTCATGGCAATCATCTGAGATAGTCCGCAAGGCTCAGCAACTGACGGCATCATAAAAAGGTCAGCACCCCCATAAATCAAATGGGACTCCTCGTTGCTAAAGTAAAGTCTAGCTGCAACTTTACCTGGATACTTATACTCAAAATATTTAAACATCTCCTCATAATCGTAATCCCCTGTTCCAAGGACTACAAATTGAATATCCTCTTGAATTAGCTCTTCGAGAATATATCTAAGGATATTAAGCCCCTTCATAGAAGTAAGCCTTGTTACCATGCCTATCATACAGACATCTTCCCTTTGGTCAAGCCCATACATTTTCTGAAGCTCAAGTTTATTCTCAACCCTCTTCTTAAAATTTCTACCATCAAATTGTCTTACTAAAAGTTCATCCTTCTTAGGATTCCAAACATCATAGTCGAGACCATTTAATATTCCTGACAATTTATCGCTATAGAAATTAATAATATTATGAAGGCCTTCTCCAAAAAACTCATATTTAATTTCCTCTGCATAGGTCTTTGAAACTGTATTAAATCTTGTTGAATGCACTATCCCCGCCTTCATAAAGCTTATAGCACCATTAAATTCAAGGTCATTTGTCGACATAAATCTCTCTGGAAGTCCAGTTATAGAAAATACACTTGGATCGAAAAGCCCTTGGTATTTAATATTGTGGATAGTATAAAGAGTTCTTGTATCCTCGTAAAAGCTATCCCCGGTTCTAAAGTCATTTACATAGGCGGAAACTAAGCCGGTATGCCAGTCATTGGAGTGGATGACATCCGCCTTAAAGTTTAACTCTTTACATAATAAAACAGATGCTTTTGAAAAAAAGATAAACCTTTCCGCATCATCAAAGTGTCCATACAATGTATCTCTTTTAAAATATTCTTCATTATCTATAAAGTAATAACTTATATTATCTAATATGTATTCATAAATGCCACAATATTTATGTTTCCAGCCAATATCCACATATATTTCCGTAATTTTTTTCATATTAGACCTATACTCGTCTTTTATTAATGAATACATGGGAAGGACAACCCTGATATCGTGGCCGCGCTTTCTTATTTCTTTTGGGAGAGAACCTGCAACATCTGCAAGTCCTCCCGTTTTAACAAATGGTACTGCTTCACTAGTTACATATAAAATTTTCATTTTTACCCCTCTAAGATATTTATTTCTCAATCACCATATCTTTTTCTACAACATATGGGTTGTTTTGGGCTCCTTGAACAAAAACCCCTTCTTTTATAACTGAGTTTTTGTCTATTATAGAATTTATGATTATAGCATTGTCTTCAATCTCTGCCTTTTGAAAAATTACCGAATTTTTGACTATGGCATTTTTACCTATCTTAACCCCTCTAAACAAGATTGAATTTTGGACTTCACCTTCAATAATACATCCATTGGCAACCAGAGAATTTGAAGTGTTATTTCCTTCCAAATACAGGGTTGAAGGCTCATCCTTAGACTTAGTCCTTATGCCTTCACCTGCCAAAAGCAAATCATAATAAATATCTTGGTCAAGAAGATTCATGTTGGCCCTATAAAAAGATATGGTGTCCCTTATATATTCGACATGCCTAGAAATTTCCAAGGCCCCAATCTTTAACTTATCTTTATTATTAGATATAGCTTGGACAAGGTTATCAGAACTTCCCTCTTCTAGAGCTTCTTTAACTATCTTCTTAAAAACATCTTTCTTTATAAACATATTCTCAACATACATATTAATAGTATGTTCTGTTCCTAGGTTAATCCCAACATTTATTGGCTTATTTTCCTTATCGAAAATTATCTTCCTAGCCTTTATAAATTCACCTTCCCTATCGTCTTGTTTTTTATATAAAAACATTACATCGTAATCGTTGTCAACAAACTCTTTGTAAGCCCTTCTTATATCTATTCTGGCTATAACCATAGGGTTGCAAATATAAACATTCTCCTGCTTGGCATCATCAAAGAATTTAAGAGCATTATAATAACTATAAATCTCTGTGTCTTCTCTGCCTATTTGCCCATAATTAGGTGGGTTTATTAATAGACCATCATACCTTTTATCCATCCCCCAATTCTTACCATTGCCAACATGGTCAAGAGTTGACCTAATATTAGCACCTGCAAAAACTAAGACCTTGCTTAAGCCATACTGGGAAAAGTTTGAAAGGGTAAAGTCTATTGTCCTATATCTACCTCCAAAAGGTAGCATGTAATCTGGCCTATTATTTGTGAGTCCGTTGTATTTATTACAACTGCTATGATTAGACTTAATTATACCGATACAATTATTCATAATATGCTCCTATTCTTCATAAATTCCACTATCAGATACTAGATATACCTTCCCATCATCCAATTCTCCAATAATGGTTCCAGGCTCAATTATTTGATTTTCGCATACTATAGAATTTATAATTCTAGAGTCTTTTTTTATGACCGCCCCAGGTAAGAGTACAGATTTTTCAACATATGCCCCTTCTTCAACAACTACCTGGTCAAAAAGGACTGAATCCTTTATCTGACCAGATATAACACAGGCTTCATTTATTAAGACATTAGAAACCTTACCAGTAGCAGAAATATAGTGGGGTGGAAGATTCTTAGTAGTGGTGCTAATCCTCCAAGACTTATCATAAATATCAAGAGGATTATCCTCGTTTATCAAGTCAAGATTTGCCTCCCAATATGATCTTACAGTCCCGACATCTTTCCAATATCCAGAAAACCTATAGACGAAAAGTGATTTTCCTTCCTCCAAAAGATTGGGAATTATATTCATACCAAAGTCATAATTAGAATTTTTATCCTTATAATCGTCGATTAAAGCTTTTCTCAATATTTCCCAGTTAAATAGGTAGATTCCCATGGAAGCAAGGTTACTTTTTGGATTTTCGGGTTTTTCAACAAAATCCTCAATCCTACCATCACCATCTACATTCATTATCCCAAATCTTGAAGTCTCTTCCCATGCAACCTCCATAACGGCTAAAGTAACATCTGCTTTTTTTTCTTCATGAAACTCAAGCATTTTTCCATAGTCCATTTTATAAATATGGTCTCCTGATAGGATTAAGACATATTCAGGATCCAAGCTATCAAGGTAGTCTATATTTTCATAAATTGCATTGGCAGTCCCTTTATACCACCTGCCACCATCCTCAGAATAATAGGGTGATAAGAGCTTTAACCCGCCAGAATACTTATCTAAATCCCAGGAAGCTCCCATACCTATATGTTCATTTAGGTAAAATGGCTTATATTGTGTAAGTATGCCAATATTTTCTATTCCAGAATTTGCGGCATTACTTATACCAAAATCGATTATCTTGTATTTGCCCCCAAAAGGAACCGCTGGTTTAGCTGTGTTTTTAGTCAACGATTTTAATCTACTTCCTTGTCCTCCCGCCAACAGCATGGCTACCATTTTAGTCTTCCCGGCCATAAGTCCTCCTTATTTTTTACTGCTTAATTTTATAAAAATAGCTGAATATCCAGGTATATTAACCTCAATTGATTGAGGTCTATTATGAGCATACTCATCCTTCGTATAATATGGGGTATTCCTAGCAACTAATCCGCCATACCACCTATGCTCAGAATTCAGAATAACCTTATAAATCCCCTTGTTAAGTACCCCTACCTTGTATTTTGGTCGGTATTGTGGAGTAAAGTTAAATATGCAAATAACCCTCTCATCTTTTTTATTTATTCTTTCAAAAATTAAAATACTTTCTTCAGAATTGTCTACATCAAGCCAGTTAAACCCGTCATATGACGTATCTAATTGGTAGAATTCAGAATAGTTTTTATATATTTTGTTAAGGTCTTTCATAAACCTATGAAGCCCTTGGTGTTTATCATATTTAAGAACTTCCCAATAAAGTTCCCTATCCTCATCCCACTCATCAAATTCTCCTATATCAGATCCCATAAATAGGAGCTTTTTGCCAGGATGGGCGTACATATACCCATAAAGACCCTTTATTCCTGCAAATTTCATATGGTAATCACCTGGTATTTTGTCAATCATTGACTTTTTCAAGTGAACTACTTCATCATGGCTAAATGGTAATATATACCTTTCATTAAAAGCATACACCAAAGAGAAGGTTAACCAGTCATGGTGGTACTTCCTATAAATTGGGTCTAAAGCGATATACCTCAAGGTATCATTCATCCATCCCATATTCCACTTAAAGTCAAATCCAAGTCCACCATCTTCAACTTTCCCCGTGATATTAGGCCAGTCAGAAGACTCTTCAGCAATCATTATACAGTCATTGTGGAATAGGTGAACTACACTATTTAATTCTTTAATAAATTCAACTGCTTCTAAATTTTCTCTTCCACCATACTGGTTGTATAAATCTTTACCATCAAAATTAAGGTATAGCATGGCGGCAACTGCATCTACCCTTATACCATCAAAGTGAAATTTTTCTAGCCAGAAATTCGCTGATGAAATAAGGAAATTCCTTACCTCTGGTTTATAAAAGTCAAAGTATAGCGTCCCCCAACCATCAGCGCTAGCCGCATATAAATTGTTTTTTTCATATAGGCATGACCCATCAAACTCTCTTAAACCATGGTCATCCTTAGTAAAATGAACAGGAACCCAATCAACGATAACCCCTATATTATGCCTATGAAGGGTATCTACTAAGTGCATCAAGTCCTTAGGTGTACCGAACCTGGAAGTTGCGGCAAAATATCCTGTAACCTGGTAACCCCAAGACCCGTCATAAGGAAATTCTGTAACAGGCATAAATTCAACATGGGTGTATCCCATTTCTTTAATATATTCTGGCAATCTTACCGCCAGCTCTTGGTATGTATAATATCTTCCATCGGGATGTCTCATCCAAGACCCTAAATGGAGTTCATAAATAGACATAGGACTATGGAAATGGTCTTTTTTGGCTCTCTTCCTTAACCATGCTTTATCTGACCACTCGTATCCTTCGATATCATAAACCTTTGAAGCCGTAAATGGTCTAGTCTCAGCATGAAATGCATAAGGGTCCGCCTTGTAAAGTTCTCTACCATCCCAGGAAATAATCCTATACTTGTAGGCATCAAGCTCATCGACATCTTTGACGTAAATCCCCCATATACCTGATCCATTTATCCTTTGCATAGGTAGGTCATGGTTGTGCCAGGAATTGAAATCTCCTGTTAAGAAGACTTCCCTAGCATTTGGTGCCCAAACTGCAAATCTTGTATATTCGCCCTCATTAATATTAAGCTTATGAGCTCCTAAGAACTCATAAGCTTTGTAATTTTTACCCTCGTGATAAAGATAGACATCATCTTTATTTTCATCACTATAAAAATATCTTTCTCTTGTCATAATAAATCCTTTACTTAACCTAACAATTTACCAATCGCAGCAGAGATTGTTGGAATAAATTGTTTCTTCCTAGACAGTAATCCGTCTACTATAAATCCTTTCTCATTAAAATCTACATTAAATTCTTTCGCTATAGCCTCTCCGAACTCGCCAGCCACAAGAACTTTTGATTTTTCAGCAAAAATATCGGTCATAAGAAGTAAAAATGAATCATCTTGATTTACATTTCTTAGCTCATTCATTCTGGCTAAAAGTTTTTCCTCAATATCACCTAATTCATCAAGGTTTGTACTAAAAGTTTGTGCTACTTTAATCTTCTTATTGTTGATATTAAATATCTTACAGTCTGTGGACAATATATCAGTTGGCTTTTTACCCTTTAGGGATGTACCAGCTGTAAACATTTCCATTGAGTATGCCTCTACATCTTCGATATTAGCAATCCTTGCTAGCCTCATAAGAATTTGCTTATCAATATCAGTTGTAGTTGGCGACCTAAATAATAGGGTGTCAGAAATAATAGCTGAAGCCATTAAACCTGCAATATTTTTTGAAGGAGTTATACCTTGTTCAAAATACATCATTGCAATAATAGTACAGGTTGAACCAACAGGAAGGTTTCTAAAATATATAGGGTTGTTGGTCATTATATTTGCAACCCTGTGGTGGTCTATTATCTCAACAACTTCAACTGAATCGAAATCATCTATTGATTGGTTACTTTCGTTGTGGTCAACCATTATTAGTTTTTTCTTGCCATCTGTCATCAAGTCATTTCTTGAAATATAGCTTACTACCCTATTAGTGTGGTCTATGATAGGAAAGTTTCTTATCCTTGTTCCCTTAATCTTTTTTTCGACATATTCAACATAATCATCAGGATAGAAATATACTAGGTCATCCTTAGTCATTACATATGATATTGGAATAGCTTGTGGAAGTAATCTTGCAACCATATAAGAATTGTATTTGGTCGAGAAAACAGTTGTATTTGTCTTCTTGGCCTTCTTTAGTAGGTCTTCATCCATTTTTGCATTACTTGATAAAATAATGATAGATGCCCCATTTCTTATGGCTTCTTCTTGAACTTCCCTCCTATTTCCTGATACTACAATATCACCCTTTGATATATGGCCTTTTTCATCAACTACAGATGCATAAACTACTATACGTCCGTCAAAATTATTAATCTCATTAGGAAGATTAACAATGTTAGCTGAAATAACATCAATTATATTGTCTATGCTAGTTCCAGCCCTCCAAAGAATCTTGTCATCCCAAACCTCCATATATGATTTTGTAAGGTTTGATAGGGTCACAATCCCCTTTAATGCCCCGTTATCATCTACTACTGGTAAAGTTTGCATATCTTGTTCTTGCAAGAACCTAGCTGCCTTATTTATAGAAATATTAGGAGTGACTGTAAAAGCTTTTTCTAAATTTAAATCCTTAACAGTCTGCTTTAAGGTACTAACGCACTTAGGAGGTTCAAATCCCCATCTATCAAGTACAAAACGAGTTTCTTGACTAATTTCACCTAGCCTAATTGGCACAGCTTCTATGTCGCCAAACTTATTTTTGAAGTCAGCATATGCTAATGCTGCACAGATTGAATCTGTATCCGGATTTTTATGTCCGGTAATAAATACTTTCTCTTTCATTATTGTTCCTTTCTCCTTCATTATGTAATAATAATAGCATATAAGGGCTTTTAACACAATGAAATCAATTCCCTTTATTTTCCTGAAACTAGCTAATTTACAGAGATTCAGCCCTTATTTTCTCAAATAAATTCCTTGTGAATTAATAAATATATATTAATAGTGTAAAAAAATAGTATTCAAAAAAGAGGTCATAAAATAAGCTATATTTAAGGTGGTTTCCTAGAAACCTCCTAACTAAAAGCTTATGATAAAACCTCTCATCTAGACTAATTAATTTTTATATTTATTTTATATTCAAGTTGTCTGTTGGATAGTAGACATCCGCCCCTTCAACGTATTCTTTCCATTGTTTCATAGCCTTTGGAGAGTTAGTCATACATCCTGGGCCATTTACACATCCTCCTGGACAAGCCATCCCTTCTAATAAATATCCATCATACTTACCAGCTTTAGCAACCTTCATCATCTTCATACATTCGTCTAGAGTTGACGCATGCATTATCTTAATATCCCTATCTGCACCAAGTTTTTCAGCTGTTTCTTTAACTGCACCAGCAACCCCCTTAGCAACAGCATATCCCCTGCCTAAGTGGGATGAATACCTAAGGTCTGATTTTACTTCCATTTCTGAAGGTTCAATATTTTTAGCATGAAACATACCCAGTAGCTCTTCATAGGTTATTACATAATCTATCAAGCCCTTAATATCATCCCTCATAGCTTCAATTTTCTTTGAAACGCAAGGTCCAATAAAGGTAATTTTTGCATCCTTAACCTTATCTTTAATGTACTTAGCTGTATAAACCATTGGAGATGCAGAATCTGATATGTATTTAAATTGGTCTGGGAAGTTCTTTTCTACCATCAACCACCAAGAATTACAACAGCTTGTTGCCATAAATGGGATCTCATCTGGAACCCTATGTAGGTATTCTTTAGCTTCATTAATAGTTGTTATATCAGCTCCAAGAGCTACTTCAACAACATTTCTAAAGCCTAAAGCTTTTATAGCTTCAATTACTTGAAGAGGGTCTGCCATCAATCCAAATTGACCAACAAAAGATGGTGCAATAATGGCATAGTTCAATTCCTCGTCAGCTAATGACTTTGATAATTGATAGATTTGTCCCTTGTCAGAAATGGCTCCAAATGGACATTCCGTCATACACCTACCACATGAAACACACTTGTCAGAATTTATTTTCGCCCTTCCTAAATCATCAGATTCAATTGCATTAACCCCGCAAACTGAAGCACATGGTCTATCGTATTTTACTATTGCAGAGTATGGACAAGCATCCTTACACCTACCACATTTAATACATTTTTCCTTGTCTATAATAGCGGCGTTTTTTCCTAGTGAAATAGCATTGACAGGACAAACATTTACACATGGATGGGCCAGACACCTTCTACAGTTGTTAGTAACTAAAAAGGATTTTGTTGGGCATGCTTCACAGGCAAATGGAATTACATTTACTAGTGGAAGTTCAAAGTGGGCTTCCTTAAGGTCAAACTCATCCATCCCATCTGTAATTAGGCTGAATTCACCTGTATTCCTTACGTCCATCCCCATGCACATTCTAATTCTTTCTTCTAAGATAGCTCTTTCCTTAAACACGCTATCCCTATATGTTGCGACCTCTCCTGGTAGCATCTCATAAGCTAAGTTAAGCAGGGCTTCCTTTGGTTTGTTTTCAAAGGCAAACTTTGATACCTCTGCAAAAACCCTCCTACGCAGGATGGCCAAGTCATGATATGTATCTTTCATTAGTTACTCCCTCTTACAATCTAATCTTGTTCATTACATATTCGACAAGAGCTGCCCCCCTCATATTAGGGATTCTCTCTCCGTCAATAATGACAAGACTATCTTTATAGTCTTCTTCCGCCTTGCATATCTTATGGCACTTTGTAGCATTAACTTCAATATGGTCTACAGAATATCCTTCTGGATTAGCCTCAATAATTTCATTTAGGCTTTGTAACTGGTCATATAACTGCATAGCTCCATTCATCATGCAATTAGTTCCCATGCAAACTTCAATTTTCATTTCACGCCTCCTTATGCAAAAATTATACCATAGATTAGAAAAATTTTGTATTAAATATAACAATCGCACTTATAAGGTATTTAAGAATATCAAATCATTAATATATTTCTCATAAATTCATGTGATAATTTGTCGTCTATCTTAAAATGTCTGAAAAGACCAATATAAAAAGGCTCAAAACTCCTTTTAAAAGAAATTTTAAACCTTTTTATCTTACCTATTCATAAAATCCCAATAAAAATACTCCTACACCTATCATTAGGACTGTAAGCTTTTGCTTTATGCTGAGCTTTTCCTTTAAGAGTAAAACTCCTAAAATCGAAGCAAAGACCCCATCAAGACTCATTATTGGAGCAGTCATTGCTCCATTTCCATTAAGAGCAAATACATAGAAGACTTGTCCTATAGTCTCGGATAAACCACCAAGAGCAAGAGGTAAAGAAATTACTTTTTTCTTGTCTCCTTTTACTTTTATATAAATGAGAGATATTAATCCAACTAATAAAAATGTCAATTCAAATGAGATTAAGGCCTCTGTGGGCGTCATAATCTTCATCATATAATAGTCATCAAGGAAGGTTGCGATAGCATCGACAATGGAGTAGGTCACCGGAAATATAAGGGCCGTAGCCCCCAGCTTTATAATCTCATTTTTCCCTAACTTGCCATCTTCCCTGTCTTTATTTTCAAAGTAGGCCATCATAATTAGGCCAATAAAAATAATTAAAATTGCTATAACTTGAACTGTATTTAAGGGGTTTTTTAGTACTATCCAGGATAGGATGCCAGCCATAGCACCTGATGTTGATGCTATAGGAGATCCAACAGATATTCTCAGATACCTATAACCATAAAAATCAATCCCCATAGAGACAATGTATAGGGCGGAAATCGGTATATATATCCATATGGTTCTTAATGAATAAGCACCTCCCCCTCTATATAAGTTAATTAGCTCATATATAGCCTGAAGCCCCATAAATAATCCTATGACAAAAAGGATCCTAAAATGTGAAAACTTATCATGGGGATCTGTCGATTTCTTAAAAAATGTATCGGATAAGCCCCAGAAAAAAGTTGCTAATAGGGCTAGACTTGTTAATTTAAGTTGATCCATATAACTTCCACTATTATCTTATAGAATAGTTAGGAGATTCTTTGGTTATATTGATATCATGTGGATGAGATTCAACTAAGGAAGCTGCTGTTATCTTAACAAATTGAGACTCTTCTCTTAGATTCTTAAGGTTTTCAGCTCCACAATAGCCCATTCCTGCTCTCACTCCTCCAAGAAGTTGGAAGACCATATCGGCAACTGGTCCCTTGTATTCAACCCTACCCTCTACCCCTTCAGGTACTAGTTTTTTAGAGTTTTGTTGGAAATACCTATCGGAAGAACCTGCCTTCATAGCCGCCAAAGAGCCCATTCCTCTGTATACCTTAAACCTTCTACCTTCGAATAATTCCTCTTCACCAGGTGACTCAGTACATCCTGCAAATAGAGAACCAATCATAACTGTTTCAGCTCCTGCTGCTAAGGCCTTAACAATATCTCCAGAATACTTAATACCACCATCGGCTATTATAGGAACATCAAAGTTTTTGGCCACCTCGTAAGAGTCCATTACTGCTGAAATTTGTGGAACACCAATCCCTGCAATAACCCTGGTTGTACAAATAGATCCAGGTCCAATGCCTATTTTAATTGCATCAGCTCCCGCATGGATTAGGGCCTTTGTAGCTTCTCCAGTTGCCACATTTCCCGCTATAACCTGTAGGTCTGGATAGGAATTTTTAATTGTTTTAACCATTTCTATAACATTTTTACTATGGCCATGGGCAGTATCTAATACGATAACATCGACCTTTGCCTTAACAAGGGCTTCAACTCTTTCAAGGGCATCATCTGTAACACCGACAGCTGCAGCACAAAGAAGCCTTCCTTTTTCGTCTTTTGCGGCATTTGGATGTGACCTGGTCTTTTCAATATCCTTAACTGTTATTAATCCCTTTAAACATCCCTTGTCATCTACCAGTGGTAGTTTTTCTATCTTGTATTTTCTAAGGATGTCTAGGGCATCTTCCATGCTGATTCCCTCTTCTGCTGTTATCAGGTTGTCCCTGGTCATAGCAGATTCAATAGATTTAGAAAAATCTGTTTCAAACCTTATATCCCTATTAGTAATAATACCGACTAACTTCATGGCTTCATCGACAACTGGAACACCAGAAATCTTATAATGTCCCATTAGCTCATCAGCATCTTGAAGACTATTATGTGGATGTAAGAAGAAAGGATCTGATATTACCCCATGTTCAGACCTTTTTACCCTATCAACCTGCTTTGCCTGGTCTTCGATTGTCATATTTTTGTGGATAACTCCAATTCCACCTTCTCTCGCCATTGCAATAGCCATGTCTGCTTCAGTTACAGTATCCATCCCTGAAGATATCAAGGGAATATTTAGATTTATTTTCCTAGTTAGTCTGGTTTTTATATCGACCTGACCTGGAACTACTTCTGAGTATGCTGGCACTAGCAAAATATCATCAAATGTTAAACTTTCCTTTAAAAATTTCATCCTATCCTCCATCCTATAAAAATAATTGTACTTATTATAACCCTTTATATAAAATAGTCAAGAATAGCTAAGAAAATTTTGTTAAATGTAAGCTTTTTGTTGCTAATATAAAGAAATAAGTTATAAGTTTCAAATAGGGCTGGAAAGAGGTAAAAATCTAAAATTTATTAGTTAGAATAATTACAGTTTCCAGCCCTGGTTTTTACTTAAATATTAAATTTGTGTTGTTCTAATATTAATCAATTGACTTATTTGATGTTGTAAAAAGCGTCAAGGCCATCAAATTTAGCATCATCGCCAAGCATATCTTCAATCCTTAATAATTGATTGTACTTAGCAACCCTATCAGTCCTTGATGGTGCTCCAGTCTTTATTTGTCCAGCATTTAGGGCAACGGCAATATCAGCTATTGTAGTATCTTCAGTTTCACCTGACCTATGAGAAATTACAGCTGTATATCCAGCCCTCTTTGCCATCTCAACAGCATCAAGAGTTTCTGTAAGAGTACCAATTTGGTTAACCTTGATAAGGATTGAGTTAGCAACTCCTTCCTTGATACCCCTTGATAATCTTTCAGTGTTTGTTACGAAAAGGTCATCCCCAACAAGTTGAATCTTCTTAGAAAGTCTTTCGGTTAATAACTTCCAGCCTTCCCAGTCCTCTTCGTTAAGACCATCTTCTATAGAGATGATTGGGTACTTGTCAACTAGTTCTTCATACCAAGCAACCATTTCTTCCCTAGTCTTTACAACTCCTTCACCCTTTAGATTATATTTACCATCTTCAGTATACATTTCTGAAGCAGCCACATCCATAGCTATCCTAAAGTCATCTCCAGGCTTATATCCAGCCTTTTCAACTGCCTCTAAGATTGTTTGAAGGGCTTCTTCATTAGACTTAAGGTTAGGGGCAAAGCCACCTTCATCACCAACTCCTGTCGAATATCCCTTTTCTTGAAGGACCTTCCTTAGCATATGGAATACTTCCGCACACCATCTCAAGCCTTCGGTAAATGACTTAGCACCAACTGGCATAATCATGAACTCTTGAATATCAACGTTGTTATCAGCATGTTCCCCACCATTAAGGATGTTCATCATTGGAAGTGGAAGGGTTTTTGCATTAAATCCACCAATATAGTTATATAGGGAGATTCCAAGTTCATCAGCCGCAGCCCTTGCAACCGCCATAGATACACCAAGGATTGCATTAGCTCCAAGCCTACCCTTATTGTCAGTGCCATCAAGCTCTATCATTTGGTTGTCAATTCCAACTTGGTCTAATACATCCCAGCCAATTAATTCTTCAGCTAATTCTGTATTAACATTGTCAACAGCATTTAATACACCTTTTCCTAGGTACCTATCTTTTTCTCCATCCCTAAGCTCTACAGCTTCAAATGCCCCAGTAGATGCACCTGATGGAACCATAGCTCTACCAAATCCACCTTCGTCTGTAAGAACTTCAACTTCAATTGTTGGATTTCCTCTGGAATCCAATACTTCTCTTGCGTATAAATCAATAATATATCCCATTTTATTCCCCCTTTATAATTAATGAGTGGCCAGTCATTTCTGCCGCCTGCTCTATACCTAAAATATCAAGCATGGTAGGAGCAAGATCTGATAGCTTTCCTCCATCCATTAAAGAAACATTCTTGTCTTTTGTTACATATATCAATGGAACCTCATTGGTTGTGTGGGCCGTAAATGGCTTTCCAGTTTCATAATCAATCAACTGTTCACTATTTCCGTGGTCTGCTGTCAATAGCAACTCATAGCCATACTCAAGAGCGACTTCTGCAATTTCTCCTACACAGCTATCAACTGTTTCTACAGCCTTTATTGCCGCTGGAATAACTCCAGTATGTCCAACCATATCAGGGTTAGCAAAGTTAAGGATAATCACATCAGGATCTTGGTCCTTCATCTTCTGAATAACCTTGTCCTTTACTTCAACAGCTGACATTTCTGGCTTTAGGTCATAGGTTGCAACCTTAGGAGATGGAACTAGTATTCTCTCTTCATTTTCATTTGGAGCCTCAACTCCACCATTGAAAAAGAAGGTTACATGGGCGTATTTTTCAGTTTCCGCCATCCTCAATTGCTTAAGGCCAGCCCTTGCTACCAATTCTCCAAAAGTATTGTTAATAACCTTCGGAGCATAGGCCACATCTACATTTTCTATAGTCTTGTCATATTCAGTCATACAGACATAATTAGTTAAAGGTCTTTTCTTTCTTTCAAAGCCTTCGAAATCATTATCCACAAAGGCCCTAGTTATTTGCCTTGCCCTATCAGGCCTGAAGTTGAAAAATATGATACTATCGCCATCCTCAACTAAACCCACTGGTTTTTTGCCTTCGGTTACTAGGACACTTGGTGTCATGAATTCATCTGTTATACCCGAATCGTATTCTTCCTTTATTGAAATAAGAGGGTCGGTTATTTTTTTACCTTCTCCTAGGGTCATAGCATCATAGGCCTTTTCAACTCTTTCCCACCTCTTATCCCTGTCCATTGCATAGTATCTTCCTATGATACTTGCAAGCTGTCCGACTCCAATTTCTTTCATCTTATCTAGCAGAAGCTTGATATCATCAAGACCTGCGTTAGGAGAAACATCACGGCCATCTAAAAAAGCATGAACATATACTTTTTCTAGACCTCTAAGCTTGCAAAGCTTCAAAAGGGCAAAAAGGTGATCTATATGAGAGTGGACCCCTCCCTTAGATACAAGCCCTAATAGGTGTAAGGCCTTACCGTTATTTTTTGCTGAATCAACTGCTTTGTCTAGGGCTTCATTTTCAAAGAAAGATCCCTCTTCAATTTCTTTAGTTATTAAAGATAGGTCTTGATAAATAATCCTACCTGACCCAATATTAAGGTGGCCAACTTCAGAGTTACCCATTTGTCCTTTAGGTAGACCAACATCTAGACCACTCGCCTTAATAGAGGTATTTGGATACTCTTTTATGAATCTGTCTAGATTGGGTTTTTGGGCTAAATTTACAGCGTTACCCTCGTAGTCTTTTCCATATCCTAGACCATCCATAATAACTAGCATTACTCTTTTTTTCATAATTCTCCTAAAAGTTTACTAACTCTCCGAAGCTTTCTGCCTCTAGGCTTGCACCACCGACTAAAGCTCCATCTATATTTTCTTTTTCCATTATCTCTTTTACATTTGCAGGCTTTACGGATCCACCATATTGGATTCTAACATTTTCTGCTGCTTGGTCACCATGTATCTCCCTAATTAATCTACGAATAAAGGAGCACATTTTCTCAGCATCATCACTTGAAGCGGTCTTTCCTGTACCGATAGCCCAGATAGGTTCATAAGCGATTACTATCCTTTCGAAATCATCTTCCTTAACCCCTTCTAGACCTTTAACTATTTGCCTTCCTACCTTATCTTCCTCTCTTCCAGCCTCTCTTTCTTCAAGGCTTTCTCCACAACAAAGGATTGGAGATAGGTTATGGCTTAAAGCTGAAAGGAGTTTTTTATTGATTAACTCGTCAGATTCATCAAAGTATTCTCTTCTTTCTGAGTGACCAAGGATTACATATTTTACCCCCATATCCTTCAACATCGTTGGAGATACTTCACCGGTAAAGGCTCCACTTTCTTCATAGTGCATATTTTGAGCTCCTACTTTAATACCAGTTCCCTCTAAAAGGGTAACCGCTTGGTGAAGGTCAATAAATGGAGGGCAAACAAGTGCTTCCACTTCCTTGTTCAAGTTCAATTTCTTTATAGCTTCAATCAACTCTTGGGCTTCTTTTATTCCCTTATTCATCTTCCAATTACCTGCAATAATCGGCCTTCTCATAATATCCTCCTACTTATCTTCTATAGCATCTATACCTGGTAGGATTTTTCCTTCTAATAATTCAAGGGAGGCCCCACCACCGGTAGATACGTGGGTAATTTTGTCTTTATAGCCAGCGGTTTCGACAGCTAGGGCTGAATCTCCACCACCTACTATTGTTACTCCTTCTGATTCAGTTAAGGCCTTGGCTACAGCTAGGGTACCATTTTCAAAAGGCTTAACTTCAAATACACCCATCGGTCCGTTCCAAACAACGGTCTTTGCCTCTCTAATAATCTTTGCAAATTCCTCCGATGTTTTTGGTCCAATATCAAGGGCTTCTTTGTCTTTTGGAATAGCATCTATATCGACAATTTCTGTCTTAGCATCCTTGTCAATTTCATCTGCTATAACAACATCCTTTGGTAAAAGAATTTCAACTCCTTTTTCTTTAGCTTTATCTAATAAGCTAAGAGCTAGGTCAATTTTATCTTCTTCAAGTAGGGACCTTCCTATTTCCTTACCTTGTCCTTTCAAGAAAGTATAGGCCATACCACCACCGATTAGGATAGTATCAACCTTATTAATTAGGTTTTCTATAACCCCAATCTTATCAGATACCTTTGCTCCCCCAAGGATTGCAACAAAGGGTCTTTCAGGATTTTCCAAGGCCTTTCCGATAATAGTAACTTCCTTATCAACAAGGTAACCTAAGGCTGAAGGAAGGAAATTTGAAACCCCAACGTTGGAAGCGTGAGCCCTATGAGAAGTTCCAAAGGCGTCATTGATATAAACATCTGCTAAGGATGCTAATTCCTTGGCAAAGTCTTGCCCGTTTTTTTCTTCTTCTTTCCTAAATCTTGTATTTTCTAAAAGAGCAACTTGTCCTTCTTTTAACTCGTTTACACCATCTATAACGCTTTGGTCAACTACTAGGTCTGAATCAAAGAATTTAACCTCTTGACCAAGCAGTTCCGATAATCTTTTTGCAACAGGAAGTAACGAATACTTATGGTTAGCCTCTCCCTTTGGTCTACCCATATGAGAAATTAGGATTATCTTACTACCGTTTTCGATTAAGTATTTGATTGTAGGAAGTGCTGCTACTATACGAGAGTCATCACTTATTACTGATTCTTCCTCTTTTGACATAGGAACATTGAAATCAACTCTAACTAGGACTTTCTTTCCTTTAACATCTATGTCTTCTAACATTTTTTTCATAAAAATCCTCCTAAAAATAGCCCAGTCTGGGACTGGGCTTTATCATACTTATCTAGTAGCTATATATTTCGCTAAGTCCACAACTCTATTTGAATATCCCCATTCATTGTCATACCATGAAACAACCTTTACTAAGTTGCCCATTGTTTCTGTCAATTCTGGGTCAAAAATTGAAGATCTAGAGTCTTGTTGGAAGTCGATAGATACTAATGGCTCATCAGAGTATCCTAGGATGCCCTTTAATTTACCTTCAGATGCCTTCTTAATTGCAGCATTTATATCTTCAGCACTCGCTTCTTTTTCTAGCTCTACGGTTAAGTCAACTAATGAAACTGTTGGCACTGGAACACGAACAGCATATCCTGTAAGCTTACCTTCTACTTCAGGTATAACCTTAGCGACAGCCTTTGCAGCCCCTGTTGTAGTAGGGATCATAGATAGAGCAGCAGCTCTAGCCCTTCTAGGGTCCTTGTGCATGTTATCATGGATATTTTGGTCATTTGTATAAGCATGAACTGTTGTCATAAGTCCCCTCTTAATTCCAAATTCTTCCAATAATACCTTTGTAACTGGAGCTAGACAGTTTGTTGTACAAGAAGCATTTGATATTATATTGTGGTTTGCTGGGTCATACTTTTCTTCGTTAACCCCCATAACTATTGTAATATCTTCATCTTTACATGGTGCAGTTAAAAGAACCTTCTTTGCGCCTGCAGTTATGTGCTTCATTGCCCCTTCTCTGTAGTTAAAAGCTCCTGTAGAATCTATAACTAGGTCAATTCCTAATTCTTTCCATGGTAGGTTTTCTGGATTTCTATCATTTGTAATGACGATTTCCTTACCATTTATAACTAGGTTACCATCTTTTGCTTCAACTGTTCCTGGGAATTTGCCGTATAAAGAGTCATATTTAAATAATCTAGCACCCTCTTCTATATCATGTGTTAAGTTGATTGCTACTAAGTCAATCTCTTTTACGTCATTTTCAAATATTATCCTTATTACGTCTCTTCCGATTCTTCCGAACCCGTTCAATGCAACTTTCATTTGTTACCTCCTATTATATAAATATACATTTGTTATATCTATTACATCAATTAGTATACTATATTTAATATAGCTAATCAATCAAATGGATAGGCAAACATCCATAATCTTCTTTTGAATTACGTTTGCAAAAGACTTATGTTAAAAATTTGTTAAACCTAAACAAGGGTTCACTTTTTATCCCTATCCTTCTATATATTTATTGGCACTTAATGCTGCTATAGCCCCGTCAGATACAGCTGTTACAACCTGTCTTACGGTTTTTTTTCTTACGTCTCCACAAGCAAAGACTCCCGGTATCTGTGTCTTCATATCTTCACCAGTTGTAATATATCCATTATCAAGGTCGATTATTCCTTCTACTAAGGAAGTGTTCGGAATGTATCCAATGAAAATAAAGACCCCATAATCACTATCACCATTTGTGGGTTCAACAATAGTAGTCTCATTTGTTTGATTATTAACCATTTTCATTTTGTTAACACCCATTTCACCCTGGATTTCTTTTATCTCGCTATTGTAAATTATTTCTATCTTATCATTTGCCATAGCCTTATCTTGGATAGACTTAGCAGCTCTTAACTTGTTACCCCTATAGACAATTTTAACCTTTCTAGCAAACTTTGTAAGATATATTGCTTCTTCTACTGCTGCATCCCCACCGCCAATAACATAGATTTCTAAACCAGTGTAAAATGGTGCATCACATGTAGCGCAATAGGCAACTCCTCTTCCTGTAAATTCTTTTTCTCCAGGTATCCCAAGCTTTCTAGGATTAGCTCCCATAGCAAGGATTACTGTTTTAGTCTCGTAAGTCTTGTCATCTGTTATTACTTTTTTTACATCTCCCTCTAGCTCAAGGTTCTTAACCTCTGCAAAGACCCTTTCAGCACCAAAGTCCATGGCCTGTCTTAGCATTTTATCAGTTAGGTCTGGTCCTGTTGGAGAAGAATCATCCCCTGGATAGTTTTCTACTGAAGTTGTTAGGGCAATTTGTCCACCCACTGTTTCTTTTTCAATTATCAAGGTATCAAGCCCGGCCCTTGCTGAATACAAGGCCGCTGAAAGTCCAGCAGGACCTGCACCAATTATTATTACATCTTTCATATTACTCCCCCATTTCTAATGTTTTAAAATTCGTTTGTCTTAATGCCTCATATAATATAATATTAGCTGAATTACAAACATTGAGGCTCCTGTCCGTATCAGATCTCATCTGGATTTTTATATTGTTATGTCCATATTTCTCAGTAACCTGAGGGTCTACCCCACTTGATTCTCTGCCAAACATGATGTAGTCTCCATCCTTGTAGGCTACATCTGTATAATATTTGTCCGCCTTTGTAGTAGCTATAAATACCCTGGCCTCTCCAACATATTCGACAAATTCTTCAAATGAATCGTGAATTACAAGGTCTACTTCCTTCCAATAATCAAGTCCAACCCTACGTAAATTCTTATCATTTAAGATGAAGCCAAAGGGTCTTATCAGGTGTAATTTAGTATTGGTCAGGTAGCAGGACCTACCGATATTAGCTGTATTTACCGCTATCTCAGGCTGGTATAAAACTATATTTAACATAATTCTACCCCTTTTTCCTACTGCTTTCTTCTTCTAATAGATGACATACCGCCCTATAAAAACCCTCTTCTTTATTGCTGGAGGTCACATAATCGCTTATTGCCTTTAGATCATCTATAGAATTACCCATAGATATCTTATAATCAGCAAGTTCTAGCATGGGTATGTCATTTTCGTGGTCGCCAATTGCCACTAACTTAGAATACTTTTTTCCTGATAATTTTTCAAGCCTTTCTATGGCCTTTCCCTTGCTGACCTCAGAATTCATAATATCTGCCGCCTTATTACCAGACATTGACAAGTAAAGACCCCCAAGCTTTTTAATTTTTTCGTATGTTTCCATGTCTTCCTTAAATGGAAGATGAAGCATTATCTTATATATAGGAATATTATTTGCTTCAATGTAGTCTACAATATTTTCATCAAAGTATGTTTCTACATGTTTTTTACCGCCTGTTACACTAGTCAAATGCTCTAGATATTCTGGTTCATACTTATTTGAATAAAAAGTTTTTTCATCATACATGTGGTATCCGTAAGACTTTTCTTCTAAAATCTCTATTATCTGCCTAACCTTGGTGCCTTTTATAGGGCAGCTAAAGAGCCTTTCACCCCTGTAGGAAATCACTGCCCCATTATTGGCTATAGAAAATACCTGGTCAAGTCCAGCCTCTTTTCCTATTGCTTCTACTGATTTTAGAACTCTTCCAGAGCAAAGGGCAATATCATAGCCTGCTTCTCCTAACATCCTTAAAGCTTTTTTTGAAAGTTTGCTTACCCTATGGTTTTCATTAAGTAAAGTCCCATCTAGGTCACTTATAAATAATTTATCCATAAGGCCTCCTATTTACTTAGCTTATTTATTACAGATATGATTTCTTCAATCTTCTCCTCAGACCCCTTATTATCCTTAAAGGAGTCATTGACACAGGTCCTTATATGGTTGGATAAAACCTGGGTATTTAGGGACTTTAGGGCGGAGCTAACGGCCATTAATTGGTTAGAAATATCTATACAGTACCTATCTTCTTCAACCATCTTAATAATCCCTTCTACCTGGCCCTTGATGATATTGAGCCTTCTAATAGTATTCTTGTTATCATGCATCCTATTCAATCACCTTATAACCTGAATCCTCAATTGCTTTTTTTACCTTATCTGCTACATCAATCTTAGATTCATAGTTTACGCACTTATCTTCTAAGGATACCTCTGCCCCAACTACTCCCTCTACTTGACTGACAGCGTTTTCTACCCTTGCCTTACAGTGGTTACAGGTCATCCCATCTACTTTGATTGTATTTTTCATTTTTTCTTCTCCTTTATTTGTTTTTTTATCCATATCTTTATCTCTATCTTGTTTACTTTCAATATTATCCATTTTACTTGTATCTATCTTCTCAAGACTATTTATTTCATATTTAGAGAAACTAACCTTTATATTACCTTCTTCCTCTTCTATGGTATTTTCATCTGAAACTATAGGCTTAAACTTCCTAAGTCTAAGGGCATTTCCAACTACAAATATTGAGGAAAAGCTCATAGCCAGGGCTCCAATCATTGGATTTAATTTAATTCCAAATGGAATATAAAGGACTCCCATAGCTATAGGTATAGCTAATATATTGTAAATAAAGGCCCAAAACAGGTTCTCTTTGACATTCTTTATAGTCTTTTTGCTTAGTTCTACAAGGTTCACAATATCAATTAAGTCAGATTTCATTAAAATAAGGTCAGCCGAGTCAATGGCTATATCAGTCCCATCAGCTATGGCTATCCCAACATCCGCTCTCATTAGGGCAGGAGCGTCATTGATTCCATCACCCACCATAGTAACTTTATTACCCTGATTTTTGTATTCACTAACTATCCTGTCCTTATCATCTGGCATAAGTTCAGCTTTAAAATCACTTACAGCAGACTTTTTAGCCATATATGCCCCGGTTTTTTCATTGTCACCTGTAAGCATAATGGTCTTAATTCCTCTTTCATTTAATTGCTTGATTGCCCTAGGAGAGGATTCTTTTATTGAGTCAGCTACTGCTACCATAGCGATAATCTTATTATCATCAAAAAGGAAAATAGGGGTCTTTCCTTCTTCTGAATACGAATTTGCAAAGTCAATAATTTCTACGTTATAAACCCCAACCTTCTTTTGTAGCTTTTCATTTCCAATGTAATATTGTTTGCCTTCTAACTTTCCCTTAATTCCCTGACCAGTTATTGAATCAAAATCACTTATCTTTTCTAGATCTAGTCCCATTTCCTTAGCCAGGTTAACTATTGCAAAGGCTAGTGGTTGTTGGGATTTGTCCTCAAGGGCATATAAAATAGTCATTATTTCTTCCCTACTTTGACCCGTAAAGCTTACTATATCTGTAACCCTAGGTCTTCCTCTTGTTATTGTACCTGTCTTATCGAAAATCATAACCTGTGATTTGTGAACTTCCTCTAGGGCTTCTGCGTTTTTTACTATTATCCCATTGTCGGCAGCCTTACCTGTCGCAACCATCATGGCTACTGGTGTAGCAAGCCCCAGGGCGCATGGACAGGATATAACTAAAATCCCTATTGCTATTGAAAAGGAAAATTCAAATCCATAGCCCATAAACATCCAGACTGAAAAGCTTAAAATTGATAAGATAATCACCGTTGGTACAAAAACTCCGGACACCTTGTCAGCTAGTCTAGAGATTGGAGCTTTTGTAGCCGACGCCTCTTCCATTAGACCTATTATTTGATTGATTGTAGTATCTTCCCCTACCCTATCGGCCCTCATTATAAAGGAGCCAGTCATATTTATAGACCCAGAGATTACTTGGTCTCCTTTTGAAATTTCTACAGGGATACTTTCTCCTGTAATGGCCGACTTATCTAAAGAAGACCTACCTTCAATTACAGTTCCATCGACAGCTACTTTTTCACCAGGTACAAGCTTTATTAAATCCCCCACTACTAGACTTGAAGTAGGAACTCTTTCCTCTCTGCCATATCTAATTAGCAAAACTGTATCTGGCTGACTATCAATGAGCTTATTTATTGAATCTGTGGTTTTCCCCTTAGACCTAAGTTCAAAATATTTGCCTAGGGTAATTAGGGTCAATATCATGGCAGACGACTCAAAGTAAATATCGTGCATGTATTTATGAACTAGGTCCATCCTATTGTTACCTAGACCATAAGAAATCATATAAAAGGCAAATACTCCATATACTAGCCCTGCAAATGATCCTAGACCAACTAGGGTATCCATGTTAGGACTCTTGTTTTTCAAAGCCTTAAATCCGCTTTCATAGTAGGACCTATTTGCATATATAATCGGCAGGACTATCAATAATTGAGTTAGAACCATTATCCCGCTGTTATTTGCCCCTGATAATATATTAGGATATGGTAGGCCCATCATTTCACCCATGGCAACGTACATAAGAATCATCATAAGGGGGATTGATATTTTTAGGCGAGCCTTTAAGCTCTTAAGTTCCTCTTCAATCAAATCTCTTGGATTAGACCTTTTTTCTTCCTGGCGATGAGATCTTTTATGAACTTGATAGCCAGCCCTGGCTACCGCTTCTATAATGTCTTCCTCTTTAATTTCTGGATCAGAATCCACACTCATAGAGTTTGTAAGAAGGCTTACGTTGACCTCCCTAACTCCCTCAAGACTTCCAACAGCTTTTTCAACTGCTAGAACACAGGCAGAGCATGTCATTCCTTTTACTTCATATCTATCCTTCATATATTAATCTATACCTCACTTATTAGAATTTATTAATTGCTTTATTCATCCATAAGACCGCCCTATATCAATAAATATTGGTATATGCAAGCCCTTAAATACCCCCTGGGGGTATAAAAATTATATACCCATAAACTTCTGCTGTCAATAATTTTATCTGATAAACTATTTATCTTTATACCTAAGCTGGCTTATACTATAATAGAAATATAAAGGAGGCTTTTATGAATAGAAACTTCATTAAAGTAGCAGCAGCCAACATACAAGTCAAGCTGCTTGATGTAAATACCAATAAAAATAATGTAATTAAATTTATTAGCTTTGCCCACAATAAACAAATTGATATTATCAACTTCCCAGAGCTGACCTTAACTGGGGTCTCTGCTGGTGAAATGCTGGGGTCAATGGAAATCATTAATAAATCAAGAATGGCTCTAAAAGAGATTGTCGAATTTTCTAAGGGTAAAAAAATCTTGATAAGCCTTGGGCTTCCAATTATAGACAATAACTGCCTTTATTCCTGCCAGGCCTTTATCTTTGACGGTAGGCTTTTGTCACTAATGGCAAAATCTAGTCTAAACAAGGATCAAAGGCAATACATGACAAGCTTTAACCCCCTATCTTCAGGATCCAATAAAAAGAATACAATCCTAAATAACCAGGTCTTTTTTACTGACAAAGACCAAATGACCAGCATTAGTTTTCTTTTTGAGGATGACCTATATGATAGGACTAGTAGAGCATATTTTGAAGCTATTAAGAGGTCAAATATCGTCTTTATTATTGGATCCCATGAGCAAACAGCCATGGACCTTGATGATAAAAAACACCTCTTTAAATCCCTTTCTAAAAAGGATAATCTGGCTCTAATCTACACTGGGGCAAGTGCAAATGAATCTTCTACTAACGGTGTATATAGCGGTCAAAAATATATATTTGAAGATGGAAATCTTTTAGAAGCATCGACCAATTTTAAGGATGGACTAATCTATACAGACATAAATATGGACCAAGTTAGATTTAATAAGCTTTACCAAGGGCGAGCCGATGAAGAAAAAATTCCCCCCTACCAACTAGATTTTAATAAAAATAAGACTAGTCTTTATAGGAAAATAGAACAAAATCCAATGGTTCCCTCAGATGAAGTCGACTTTATTAGAAAGTGCAAGGATATACTAAATATTCAAGCATATGCATTAATAAGAAGGCTCAACCAATTAAGCGACAAAAAAATATTTCTAGGTCTTTCTGGTGGACTTGATTCCACCCAGGCCCTAATAGTAGCCTGTCTAGCCTATGAACTTGCGAATTGGGATAAAAAGGATATCCACGCCATAATTATGCCAGGACTTGGGACTAGTTCAAGAACCAAGTCAAACGCCCATAAACTTGCCCAAGCTTACGGGGTATCTTATATGACGGTTGAGATAAATGAATCTGTTAGAAGGCATTTCTTAGACATTAATCATGATGAAAATGACCACTCTATAGTCTATGAAAATGCCCAAGCAAGGGAAAGAACCCAGATACTTATGGACCTTTCTAACAAGCATGGTGGCATAGTCCTTGGGACTGGAAATATGTCTGAAATTGCCCTAGGCTTTTCTACCTACAACGGAGACCATATGAGTATGTATGCTATAAATGCTGGCCTTACAAAAACTCTTTTGAAAGAAGTTGTTAGATATGTCAAGAATAATTCAAAAGACCAGGAGATAAAAGAGGTCCTTGGAGATATTCTAGCGACTCCTATTTCACCCGAACTCCTACCAGCAGTTGACGGTGAGATAAGCCAAAAGACGGAAGACAATATTGGACCATACGAACTCCATGACTTTTTCCTTTACCATACGATTAGGAATAAGTCTGAGTTCGCAAATGTTGTTTACATGTGTAAGGAAGCTTACGCTGATAAATATAGCCTTGAAGAAATAGTAAAGTATTACAAGGTATTTTTAAGGAGGTTTTCTATCCAGCAATTCAAGAGGACCTGTATGCCTGACGGACCAGCTATAGAAGACTTTTCACTCAACCCGAGAAATGGCTTTACCATGGCTTCGGATGTTGAAATATTAAGATTGGAGGAAATAAGTGAAAATTAAGTTAATTGAACCATTGTCCATTCCAGCTGCCCTGCTTAAGGAATACGAAGAAAAGCTTGTATCCCAAGGTCACGAATTTGTCTACTACGATAATAAGGCAACAAGTGTAGAAGAATTTGTTGAAAGGTCTAAGGATGCTGAAATCCTTATGATTGCAAATACTCCCCTACCAGATGAAGTAATCAAGGAAGCAAAAGACCTTAAACTTATAAATGTTGCCTTTACAGGCTTTGACCATGTGAATGTCGACCTAGCAAGAAAGCACAATATTAAGGTATGTAATGCCTCTGGCTACTCAAACACCTCTGTAGCTGAATTAGTAATCGGTATGACCCTTAATATATATAGGATGATTAATGAAAGCGATAAACAAACCAGGGAAGGAAAAACCCCAGCTGACTACTACAGGGGATTGGAAATAAAGGGAAAAACTGTAGGTATCATTGGTACGGGAAAAATTGGTACAGAAACAGCTAGGCTATTTAAGGCCTTTGGTGCTGATGTTATCGCCTCATCAAGGACTGAAAAGAAAGAGCTTATTGACCTAGGAGTAAAATACCTAGCTCTTGAGGAGCTTATGGCAAAGTCCGATATTATAAGTATCCACCTAGCCCTTAATGACAAGACTAGGGGCTATATCTCAAGAGACCTATTATCCCTAATGAAAAAAGATGCCATCTTCATTAACTGTGCAAGAGGTCCTATAGTTGATAACAAGGCTCTAGCCGACCTACTAAACGAAGAAAAAATCTCTTTTGCTGGCATTGATGTATTCGACATGGAACCACCTATACCAGGAGATTATCCATTATTGAATGCTAAAAATATCCTATTAACCCCTCACATAGCCTTTCTTACAGATGAAGCAATGGTTAGGAGGGCGGAAATCGCCTTTGACAATAGCCTAAGCTTTGCTAGCGGTCAGGCAAAAAATATAGTAAATGATTAAATTATTACTTTTACTCTTGACCCTAGGTCTAAGATAGAGTATAGAAAAGAATATAAAAATATCGGGGAGCTTGTTCTAAACAAGCCCCCCTTATTACTATCAAAACCCATCGACTTATAATGGTATTTATTAAATTTAATTTTAATGACATTTACTTTACTTATTTAAAGCATTCCTACTTATCTATCTGTCCTTATAACTATAATACCTCTTGCCTTCTTCAACCTTCTCTAAATAGAAGCCCTCTTCAGCCTCATCGTAGGAGTTGTACATGTCCCCTAGATCTTCAGTATATCTTACATTTGAATAATCCTTCTCATACTCTTCGACGGTCAATTCATTTCTTCTAGCAAGTAAACTCTCAATATCTTCCTTGTAAAGAAAATCCTTATAGTTATCACTCAGGACTCCGGTAAAAAATTCTGCCACATAGCCAGACCCATATGAAAATAGGCCAATCTTCGCCCCATCTGCAAGGTCTCCATAGAATAAAAGGGACATAAGACCTAGATAAAGTGATCCTGTGTATATATTGCCAATCTCTTTACCTAAGATAACGCTCTTATCATAGTTTTTGAACCATATTTCTAACTTTTCTAGAACCTTAGATGCAAGATCATTATCAGAATTACGTAAAATATCTTCTAACTCTATTAAAGCTTTTTTGCCCATCTTTGAAAATGGTAGATGATATAAAACAGCTTCCAGATTTTCAACCTGTCCAGGAAATTTTTTTGCATATTCCCTAAATAGCCTAATAAAAGATTCAACATACACCTTGGTAGAATATTTCCCCTCAACCTTGGGATAATCTGAATATGACGGTCTCCAAAAATCAAAGCAATTATTAGTATATGATACACTTTCTCCTGTAATCTCCATAACTTTAGGCTTTGAACTTACAAGAATCGCTATAGCTCCAGCTCCCTGGGTGACTTCTCCAGAGGACTTTAAACCATATATGGACACGTCAGATGCCACTATTAAGATCTTTCTGTCTGGCCTTAGTCGGACATAGTCAAGGCCAATTTGTATAGCGGCCGTAGCCGAATAACAGGCTTGCTTTATCTCAAAACACTTAGCAAAGGGTTGAATTTCTAAAAGGTTATGTAGATAGATAGAAGATGCCTTAGAAAAATCCAAGGAGGATTCAGTAGCAAATATTATTTGATCAATCTTCTCCTTATCTTCCTTATCTAATATCTTTAAGCAGGCATTGGCCCCCATAGAAATTACATCCTGGTGGGAATCTATAACTGCCATATTATCTTGGCCGATTCCCTGGGTCCATTTAGCTGGGTCTACCCCCCTATGCTTAGCCAGCAAACTAAGGTCTACATAATTTTTAGGTATATAAATACCAATTTTTTCAATCCCGACTTTTACTTGTTCACTCATATCAACCTCCCAGGCCAGGGGTTTTTCTGAGTTCTTCCAATAGGTCCCTAGCCCTAATAAGATTTATTTTTTCTTCTTTTTTTAATAGGTCGACCAGGTCTTGGATTTCATCAGCCCTAGCCCCAGCCTCCTTGGCAACACTCCTGGCGTGAAGAGACATATGCCCTTTTTGAATTCCCTCTGTTACTATAGCCCTAATAGCTGAAAAATTCTGACTTAGGCCGACCGCTGCCACTATACGTGCAAGTCTTTTAGCAGAAGGTTCGCCCAATAAATCCAAGGACCAGCGGGCAATTTCATTGCTTGAAATTGTCCCACCAACACTAGCAACGGCTAAAGGAAGCTCTATCTCTCCTTCAAGAATCCTGTCTTCTGGCTTATAAGTCCAAGATGTAAGGGCCTTATATTTGCCAGACCTGGCCGCATAACAATGAGCCCCAGCCTCTATAGCCCTCCAGTCATTACCTGTTGCAAGTAGGACCGCATCAATCCCGTTCATTATCCCCTTATTATGGGTCGAAGCCCTATAAGGGTCTAAATTAGAATATATAGAGGCTTGTTCAATCCTTTCTGCTATTATTTCAGCTTCTTTTGGATCCTCATTAAGCCTAGAGATATCTATCCTAGCCTTAGCCTTTACAATAGATTCTGTTGCATTATTAGATATTATCCTCATCAAATGCTTTGATTTAGTCAAAGCCTCAACATCTTCTGTTATTGCTTCAAGGATGGTATTTATCGTATTAGCCCCCATGGCATCACATGTATCGATTGATAAATAAAAGGAGATAAAATCTCTTCCATCCTCTTCAAACCGATCTATCCATATCTTTTTGGGACCACCACCCCTTTTTATCATGGATGGGCATAGCTTGGAGGCTTCATCCAGAAGATATTCCTTACTAGCGTTGAGGTTATTTATAGCAAAGTCTAAATCATCTATATCAGTTAAGACAATTTGACCAATCACGGCCTTTTCGCCCATTGATGTTTCGATATTTCCAAGGATTTTGGCCCCATTACTGGCTGCAGCAATTACAGATGGTTCCTCTATAGCCATAGGAATTACAAAATCCTTCCCATCTATTTGGAAGTTAAAAGCAAGGCCAAGTGGTAGCTGAAAGTTCATAATATAGTTTTCAACCATAACATCAGACTTATCACTTTTAAGCTCTGGCTTATCTAGGCTATCTATTAAATTTGCATCCTTTAATGCCTGCCATCTTTCATCCAGGCTTTTAGTGTAAAATTTCTTAAGTTCTTTTTTCATCATTCCCTACAATCTCTTCTCTAACTCTGAGAAAAAGTCTCCCAAGTTTGCATGGATTACATGGTCAGCGAAGGATTCTCTTCCTGTTATTTCTTTGTTTATTAGGATACACTTATGCCCCTGGTAATAATTAATAAAGCTTGCCGCAGGGTAGACTGCAAGAGAAGTCCCTCCTATAATTAAAACGTCCGCCTTTGATATGGCATTTATAGCCATTATTACTGCTTCATCAGGAAGACCTTCCCCATAAAGGGTTACATCTGGTCTTATATATCCACCGCAATCACAGTAATTAGCTCCAGCTGTTGAAAGAATCTCATCCTCTGAATAAGTCTTACCACATTTGACACAATAGAAATCCCTAAGGTTACCATGGATTTCATATACATTCCTACTACCAGCCTTTTGGTGGAGGCTGTCTATGTTTTGGGTAACAATGGCCCTAAGCTTCTTCATATCTTCTAACTTTTTAAGAACCCTATGGGTTACATTGGGCTTGGTATCTTTTGAAACAAGATTTTCCTTAAAATACCTGCTAAAGCCTTCAGGATCTTTCTCTAAAAATTCATGACTAAGCATATATTCTGGAGAAAATCCTGTGTCATTTTTCCTATTGTATAATCCAGTCGCAGACCTGAAATCAGGGATTCCACTTTCAGTAGATACCCCTGCCCCACCGAAGAATACAATGTTATCAGAGTCTAAAATTATATTAATTATATCTGTATAATCCATCTTAATCTCCTATATAAATTTATCTTCGGCCTTCTTCTTTATGTTTTCTATCCTTTTGCGGGCATCCTTTAATACTTGGTCCATACTTTTAACCTTATCGTCCACAAAGTCCTTATCATTTATATAAGATAAGTTGATTTTTACATTTAAAAAGGATGCTTCTATACTTGTCATCATCTGCATACCAGCGATAGAGACATCAGTTACTGCAAATTGGTTGCAAGTCTCCACTAGGGCCTCAAGGTAGGAAACCATCTTATATACTTTAATACCCAAATTATAGGGAACAGTTGCAGCCTCTTTATAGGCATCCTGGATTGTCCTTGTCCTATAGGCTATCTGTTCTTTACTTTCTTTTGGTAATCTATAGGCCTGAATAACTCCAGTAAAAGCCCTGGCATCCTCGTCCACTCCATTTATAAAATATTGCTTAAATTCCTCTACTTCTCTATATATATCTTGAAATAAGCTTTCTTTAACTTCTAAGCTAGACTTACCCATGCTCAGTGAGCATACCATCTGGATTAGACCCGAAGCAAGGCCAGCATTAACTGCCGCCACAGATCCACCCCCAGGGGCTGGTTTATCTGAAGCAAGCAGGTCTAAATATTGCTTATAATTCTTATCGACAAGCATATTTACCTCCTATATATGTAAAACCAAGAAATTATAAATTACATCTAGTAAATCATCTTTAAGTATATCACATCTTCCTGTCTTATGGGCGATATTTTTAACATACAACTTGATACTTATACTTTAATGTCTTATAATATTAATGCAGTAGAAAATACGTATAAAATTGGGAGGGAATATGAATTTTTTAGAAACAAAGATAATAGATATCGTTAAGGAAACAAGTGACTCATACAGCTTTAAGATGGAAATTCCTGAAGGTTTTAACTGGGAAGCTGGACAATACACAATGTGGAAATTTGCTGACCATGAAGTTAAAGAGGGCGACAAGCCAATAAGAATTTTCACCATCGCTTCTGCTCCAGAAGATGGATACCTAATGTTTACTACAAGGATAGCTGATCCACATACAAGCTGGAAAGACATCCTACTAAAGAACCTAGAAATTGGTGACAAGATGTATATAGGTGAAGCTAAGGGCAGTTTCAATTTCCACAAGGAATACAAGAAATCTCTTGTTATCGCTGGTGGTATAGGAATCACTCCTATCAGGTCTCTATTAAAGCACTACAGCGAAAACAATAATCCAGAACACGAACTAACAGTTTTCTATTCTGATGACAGAGGAGAATTCTGCTATGAAGATGATTTCGATGAAATAGTTAAGAAGATGCCTAACCTTGACCTAGTATTTATTTCTGATAGAAATGAATTCAACGAAAAAGTTGAAGCCTATGCGAAGGAAGTTCAAAATGAAGCTGAATACCTAATCGCTGGCTCACCTGGAATGAACAAGGCTTTCTCTGAAAAGCTTCAAGGTCTAGGAGTTAAAGAAGACAATATTAAGGTTGATAACTTTATAGGTTACTAATCTGTTAGTAGATTAAATTACCAATATAATAAGCAATAAAAATAAGGGTCAAAGCCTCCACTTCATTGATGAGTGAAAAGCTTTCGACCCTTTTGTTTTGTTATTCTATAATATTTATCAAAAATAATTACTTTACATATTTTTTATTGGAATAACTAAAGATAATAAGTCCAACAACAAACATTATGGCAAGCGATCCAACGGCGATTTGTTGGTTGTCAAATACTTGAGTTATAACCCCAACTAGTAGGGCACCTATGATAGAAGCCCCCTTTCCGCAGATATCGTAAATTCCAAAGTACTCCCCTGATTTTTCAGCAGGGATTATCTTTGCAAAGTAGGACCTGGAAAGTGCCTGGATGGCTCCCTGGAACATCCCAACTGCAATGGCGAGAATCCAAAATTCATAAAGTTTATCTAACTGAATCCCATATAGTGCTATAAGTGTATATGCCACTATACATATTTTTATTAGAACATCAGTCCTATATTTTTTCGATAGCTTTGAAAAACCGATAGCAAAAGGAAATGCTACAATCTGGGTTACAAGAAGGGCAAGTATCAAGCCCTTTGAGTCTAAGCCAAGGCTTTCCCCATATGCTGTCGCCATATTAATTATCGTATATACCCCATCGATGTAGAAGAAAAATGCCACTAGGAAAAGTAGAACCTTCTTATCTTTTTTGATGTCCTTAAAAGTCTCTCCTAATTGTCTAAATACCTGGCCAACCTTAATCCTATTACCTTCTTTTTCTATATAATATTTCTGCTCATAATTTTTATATAAAGGTAGTGAAAATATCAACCACCAGATTCCAGTTATCACGAAAGCTCCTATGACTGCCCACTTAGTAGACAATCCAATTTTGCCTCCAAAAAATATAAGACCTATAGATATGATAAAGGGAACTATGGATCCGATATAGCCCCAGGCAAATCCATAAGATGAAACCTCGTCCATCCTTTCCGGGGTCGTTACATCAGTCAACATACTGTCATAAAAAATCAAAGATGTAGAAAATCCAATCTTTGCTATGATATAGGTCACTAGGAAAAGAAGCCAGGTTGATAGAAATGGCATAAGAATACAACCGATAAGCCCTACAAATAAGGAAATGGAGAAGAATTTTTTTCTCCCCCCCTTAAAGTCGGACGCCGCTCCAAGGATTGGACCAAGGACACCAACGACTAGGGTAGATATAGTGGTAGCATATGACCAGTAGGCAAAATAGCTCTTACTTGATAAGCCCCCCGCTTCAGTTAATTGCTTAAAAACAACTGGTATGATAGTAGTTGCAAGTAGGATAAAGGCACTATTACCAACATCATACATAATCCACTGCTTTTCAAGCTTAGTTAATTTCTCATTCATAAATCCCTCCTTTTATTTCTCGTTTCTCGCTTTCAAATGGCATATATTTACACCCTGAGACCTCCACCTGGTCTCATATTCAGTAACTATATTGTCTTTTGCGTCAGCTGGCAAATTATAATCTATGTCAAAACAGGTAAATCCATTTTTTTCAAAATATTTTATAGAGTCTTCAAAAAAATCTCTATCATCAGTCTTTAAAATAACCAGACCACCAGCCTTTAAAATCCTCTTATAAAGGTCTAAATGACGTGGATGGGTCAACCTCCTCTTATGCTGCCTATTCTTGGGCCAAGGGTTACAGAAATTAATATAAATCCTATCGACCTCATCTTCTTCAAAGATTTCAGGTATTTCTTCCGCCTTAGCTTTTATCCCCTGAATGTTTTTTAAGCCGCTTTCTAGAAAAAGCCTGCCTGCATAAACAAAGGCCCCCGCCTCCATCTCAAGGGCTATGTAGTTTATGTCGGGGTTTTGGTCTGCACTCATCACTGTAAACCTTCCCCTACCAGCCCCAATTTCTAGATAAATGGGATTGTCATTAGAGAAAACATCCTTCCATCTCCCCTTATTTTCAGTTGGGCTAAAGTGGATTAACTCGTTGTCCTCAAGCTCCCCCATAGCCCATGGTTTGTATCTTAATCTCATATTTTTCTATTTATTCCTCTGTTATAATATTTAAAATCCTATATAGATGATAACATAAATTAACAAAGTCTTCCTAAAATTTTTCAAAATGAAAACCTATTCATAAAAAGAAAAATAATGTTTAATATAATGGGAATAATAAGAGAAATTGATAAAATTTTAATTGTTAGTTATAGCTAACTATGGTAGAATAAATTTGTTAGATAAAACTAACTAATTATATATAACTTAGGAGGATTTATGTCATATAGGAAAATGGGAAAAGACATCTGGAATATTGGTGTCTCCGATAGAAGAATAAATAAGTTTGAAAATATTATCCCTCTTACCAACGGAGAAGGAGTTGCCTACAATTCATATTTAATAATTGATGAAGACAAGACTATCCTGATGGATTCAGTTGATAGTTCAATTATGAGAGAATGGAAGGATTCCATCTATGAACTAGTTGGTGACAGGGGTATAGATTATTTTATTATCCAACACATAGAGCCTGACCACTGCTCTGGGATTGCGGAAATCGCAAGAGAATTCCCTGATGTCAAGCTGGTAGGTAATAGCAAGAGCTTCCAATTCTTAAAGCAATTTTACGAGTATGATGCTATTGAAAAAGGCCAGGCCATGGTTATAAAAAATGGGGATAGCCTAAAGACTGCCAACCATGAATTTGTCTTTGTCTTTGCCCCAATGGTCCACTGGCCAGAAGTTTTTATGACCTATGATAAGGTTGAAAAAAGATTATTCTCAGCAGATGCCTTTGGTGGATTCAAAGCAATAGCAGGTAACTACTGGGCTGATGAAGTTGACATGGCTGAATGGCTTCCAGAGATGAGAAGATACTACATAAATATTGTAGGTAAGCATGGTCAACCAGTTCAAAACCTATTTAAAAAGATTGAAGGTATCGAGATTAAAGAAATATTTCCCCTTCATGCCCTATGCTTTAGAGATGAGGAAAATATCAATATGATTATTGATAAATATATGAAGTGGTCAACCTATACCCCTGAAGAAAAGGGAATGGTCATGGTCTATGCTTCAATGTATGGAAATTCTAAAGACCTAGCAGATGAATTAGCTATCCTATTAGCTGAAAGAGGTATTAGGAATATTAAGATGTATGACATCTCACAAACTGACCCGACTACAATTATGACTGACCTATTTAGGTATTCTCACTCAGTCTTTTCAGTAATCAACTACAATACTAACCTATATTTCCCAGTTCACAACCTATTAAATGAATTAAGTAAGACAAACTGGCAAAATAGGAAGTATGCTCTGACAGTAAGCAAGTCCTGGGGTGGAATGGCTGAAAAGCAGGCTCAAGATATGTTTGCTGAAATGAAGGATATCATTCAAATCGGGGAAACCTTCAACATCTTGTCTAGAAGGACAAAAGAGCAAACAGACGATTTAATTAAACTTGCTGACCAGATAGCAGAAGACTACCACAATACACAATTATAAAAAGATTTGGATTAATTATATATTAATCTTACACGATTTCTATATTCTAAAATAGCTTATTGGACCAGAAAATCCTAGCTTATTTTAGAAACTCCTTAAAAACAAACTCCTGGAAGATACTTTCCAGGAGTTTTGTTTTTTATCAATTATTCGCATTTCTTAATTGCAATCATAGACTTTAACCGTCAGACCTTGAAAAGGAGTTTTTCATCAATAAACTGGTGTGATTTAAAACATCCCATAAAAGCTTATCTGTCTCCTTTTTTGTGAGTTCTGATATTTTTTCATTACAAGCTTCCAATATATCTGTCACTTCCCCATCAGTAAGGATAGCCGCTTGGACTTTTTCATCTGTTTCCTTTATCAATTTAAATGACATAGTCATCAACCTTTCTTGGTAAGATTCGATATAGACTTTAGTATCCTTATGCTTGTAGTCTGCTAAGGCAGCGATTAGTCTATTAGACCAATAGAAGTTATCAGTAGTTACCTTGTTGGTCGTATTTGCTAAATAAGATGGGGTCTTCTTAACCCTTGTATATGAGGCAATCAGTCCATTGTACTCTGTTGAACCAAAGGCCATCCATTGAAGCCCCTTTATCGGGTCAGGCATATAAGGTCTAATTTGAGTTAGAACCAATACATTGTTCCTATTTATTCCTATAGGTCTAAAAAGCTTATTATGCTTGTCATCATTTCCATATATATCGTATTTACTTCCTTGGTAATGGTGGGAAAGAACGTATTTTACATCGTTGATTGTAATCTTTTTTTCTGGAACCCTGGACCAAGGGATATCAGGTGAATCTGGCCTATAGTCAGCATCGCATCCATCCCACTTATTTGACTTCCTATTAAAATACCTCTGAACAATCCAGGCCCTGGGGCTATTATAAACATGGTCAGAGTCTCTATCGGAGCCAAATATTAGCCTTGGATTTATTACATTTCCTCCAGTCAATGAAGGGTTTAGGTAATTATCTTCTATAAAGTCCCTTAAATCTTCAGAGCAAAGGTGGTTGACCTTAGCATTAAAGGCATCTTCCAGGTCAAATTCATCAATGCCAAGCTGGTTGGGCATAATAACATAAGAATCATCTGGAACCCTCTTGGCAATCCAGTGGTGACCACCTATTGTCTCTAGCCACCAGATTTCATCTTCATCGTGAAAGCCAATTCCATTTTTTTCATAGGTCCCATACTCTTCAAGAAGGCTAGCCAACCTAAGTACCCCCTCTCTTGCAGAGGAAATATAAGGTAGGACAAGGGTTACGATATCCTCTTCCCCTATCCCTCCTTCAACAAGAGGGTCAAGGGCTAGAATCCTTTCATTAGATGTTATGGTCTCCGTTGCAGTCATCCCGACATTCTTATCATTTATTCCTGCACAGGCCCAATATCCCTCATCCATTTCTGCATTTGGACAAGAGCTATATCCAAGCGGATTATCAGGAAGGTCAATCTTGACCTTAGAGATAACAGACTCATATTTTCTAGGCTGATCTTCAGGATTTACCCTGATAAACTTTTTAGCTTGGAAAGATCCTGCCCCATTATCTTCTGTTCTTGCAACTAAAGTTGATCCATCATATGAACAAGCCTTACCTACTAGTAATGTAGTACATCCCATCTAGTCCTCCTCTTTGTCTAAATTAATCTAAAACTTTTTCCGTATGTTAATAGTATATATATTATCTATCTTGTAAAATATTAGCTAAAAATAGGTATTAAACTAACATCCATCAAGACCGCAAAGTCCAATTACTTGTTCGTCCTTGTCATCCTTGTCTTCTTCAATTTTCTTGTAGTCAAGATCTTCTAATTCAAATAAAAGGCTACCATCTGTAAATAAAAAGGCAGGAATCCCAATTAATCCAGCTTTCTTCTTTTCAATAAACTCTTCTCTTGAATCTCTCAGCCTTAAAAATTCCTTCATCTTGTAGGTGGATTCTGTTATATCCACATAAGTATATTCCAAGCCCTTTTCATCTAATGCCTTCTTTGCCCTAACGCAGTCTGGACAAATAGCCGCTCCATAAAGTTTCATTGTTCCTTCCTTTTATCTGTCAATATTGATTATCTTACCCAGTGCTTCCTTAACAATTCTAGTCTGTTTTTTGGGGTCTTCAGCCTGCATAATCCTAGATACTATACATATTCCATGAATGTTAGAATCCTTTAGGACTTCTAGATTATCCTCCCTAAGTCCACCTATAGCAAAGACAGGAATATCTACTCCAGCTATTATTTCATCTAGGGTCTCTACTGGAGTAATCTTTGTCTTTACATGAGTTTTTGTAGGGTAAATCGCCCCAACTCCTAAATAGTCGGCCCCTTGTTTTTGTGATTCCATAGCCCTATCAAGGCTCTTTGCTGTCGCCCCAATTATTACATCTTCTCCAAGAATTTCTCTTGCCTTAGCAATTGACATATCATCAACCCCAAGGTGGACCCCACATGATATTTCTTTAGCTATATCAACATTATCATCTATGATTAGGTCTACTTGGTATTTATCAGCTATCTTTTTAACCTTTTTAGCAAGCTTTAGAAAATCATCATGAATGAGATTTTTCTCCCTCAATTGTAGTAGGCTAATGCCCTCTGAACAAACTTGCTCAAGAACCTGTAGGAATTCTTCTTCGCTATAACCATTCCTATCAGTAATAAAATATAGGCCCTTCTTTATTGTTTTCTTCATTTTTTCTCCTAAATATCCGCCTTATATCTCGCTTTTTCTCTTATTAACTCCTCATCCAGATAATATATGCCATCGAGGATATATTTATATAAGTCGTAATATATATGTCCCTTTTCAAAAGCTTCTTCCCCTAGGACTCCCATCAATATAGAAGAATAGGAAGCAGCATAAAAGGGGCTAGTCTCACTCATAAGGGCCGTTGTCAAAGCTGCCAGCATGCAACCAGTAGCTGTAATATCAGCCATAGATTCATGGCCATTGTAGCATAAGAAAGTATGTGTTCCGTCACTTACTATATCTATTGCTCCTGTCGCAAAAACTGTAACCCTATATCTTTGGGCAAGTTCTTTAACTAGATTGATTGACTCTTTAATATTTCGGTCAATCCTATCTTCTTCACCAACATCAACCCCTAGGGCTTTTGCACCAGGCCCGAGCATTGTTTTTATTTCTGACATGTTACCCTTGACAAGATTTACTTTTGATTTCTCCAATAAATCCTTGGCAAAATCATACCTAAACTTACTTACCCCAACTCCAACCATATCTAGGAGGATGGGAATCTTTACTTCATTGGCAGATAGCAAGGATATCTTCATAGCTTCAACCCTACTGGGGTCAATATTACCCAGACTTAAATACAGGGCCTGAGAGATTCTAGTGATTTCTGCAACTTCTTCTGGATGCTGAGCCATTATGGCTTTTGCCCCGCTAGCTAAAATAATATTTGCACACTGGTTTATACCAATTGGGTGGGTGATACCATGTATTAAAGGCTTGTCTTGGATAAGCCTGTTTTTAAGCCTTCCAATTTCTCCTAGATCTATCATAAACTTGCACTCCTAATTTTTCTTGCATTTTATATAGGTTGGAATTGTTCCTCAAAGTTACAAGTAGGAGATAGCCTGCAAGAGAACCAATTGTACTTGCTATTAAGAAGGAAGGAGTATAGAAAAACCAGGTTAAGCCGCTTTTCCCAACAAAATATGCCATGACTGGGTATGAAACAATTGACCCAATTATGCCTGTTCCTATAATTTCACCGATTGAGGCAAAAATCAACCTTCCATTAGACCACCTATAAAGAAGCCCTGAAAGAACCGCTCCAAATACCTGTCCTGTTATTGCCAAAGGCGGTATGCTCATTAAGGTCATCCTGATAAATGCGGTCAAGATCCCATTAAGTAGGGAATACCAGGGACCCATTAGGACCGAACAAACTACATTTACCAGGTGGGCTGTAGGGGCAAATCCCTCTACCCTAAGCATTGGTGAAATAACAACTCCAATGGCAACCATCATTGATAGGGTTACCATTCTCAAAATGTTTTGTGAACTTACGCTCTTTTTTTCTCTATTCATAAAAACCCTCCATCGCTAAATGAAAGGGTATATATTTACATACACTTATATATGAAGTCTCTACGTTGGCATTATCCAAATCAGATCATAAGGGTCGAATATATTCTCTCAGCCTAGGCCCCCCTCTCATTTATAATATTAATTTATCAAAATAATTATACCACATTCTTTAGAATGATTCATTACCTTCTCAAGGCTTGGTCCATCCTTCTTTCAGCATCTTTTTTAGCTATATCCCTCCTCTTATCATAAATCTTCTTTCCTTTTGCTAGCCCTATATCCACCTTAACAAGTCCATCCTTTAATTTTACTTGTAGGGGAATTAGTGTATATCCTTTTTCTTTAATTTTGCCTGATATCTTATCTATTTCTCTCCTGTGGAGTAATAGCTTCCTGTTCCTTAAGGGATCTTCGTTATTCCTGTTTCCAAATTCATAGGGGGCTATATGCATACCATTGATAAAAACCTCCCCTTTTGATATTGTACAAAAGGCTTCATTTATAGAAACTTTCCCATTTCTTATACTCTTAACCTCTGTCCCTTTAAGGACTATGCCCGTCTCAAAGCTATCTTCTATTGTATAATCTCTCCTAGCTCTTTTATTACTAGCTATCCTTTTACTTTCTTTTTTCATGTTTCTTTTCTTTCACCAGCCTAAAATCTATTTCTCTTAGCTCTACATCCACTCTTTCTAGTCGAACTTTGACTATCTGACCAAGCTCATATTTATTCTTGTGCATCTCCCCGATTATAGCATATTGGGACTCATCAAAGATATAATAATCGTCATCCAGCTCCCTAAAATGAACCAAGCCCTCAATTGTATTATCCAACTCAACGAAAAATCCAAAAGAGGTTAAAGAAGATATCATTCCTTCAAACTCCTGACCGACCTTATCAGCCATAAATTCACACTTCTTAAGGTCCATTACCTCCCTTTCAGCTTCCTCAGCCTTTCTTTCTGCCTGGGATATGTGCTGGCAAATTTTATCGAGCTTCCTTTGGTAACTCCTACTTTCTTTCTTAAAATTCCCATGAATAGCCCCCTTTAAAATTCTATGAACCAAAAGGTCTGAATACCTCCTAATAGGAGCCGTAAAGTGGGAGTAATTCTCTGTGGCAAGACCAAAATGGATATTCTTTTCCCTCCTATACTCAGCCTTAGTCAAAGACCTTAACATGAGGTTGTTAATAATCATTTCGTACCTAGTGTTTTCAGCTTCCTTTAAAATCTTTTGGTAGTCCTTTGGCCTCAGGTCCCTTCCCCTAATCACAAAGCCAAATTTTGCCGCCATCTGTCTAAATTCTCTTTCCTTTTCATCTGTTGGTTTATCGTGAACCCTGTAAACAAAGGAAATATCCAGATTTGCAAAATGATTACCGACTACTTCGTTGGTAACTATCATGAAGCTTTCAATAATCCTATTGGCAATCCTTCTCTCGTCAACACCAACATCTATAGGCCTGCCCTTATCATCTAAGGTCAACTTAGTTTCCTTAAAATTAAAGTCTATATCCCCCTTGTCTTCCCTTTTTTTCAAGAGGATTTCATGGAGGTCCTTACTAAAGTCAAGGGCTCTTACCAGTCCTTCATCGCGGAAAGTATTGTTTTTCCCTTCTAGGTAGTCAGAGACGTCATCATAGACTAGTCTAAAGTCTGACCTTATAACCGATTCATAAAATTCATAGCCCAGAATCTTCCCCTTGTTATCGATTATCATCTCAACGGTCATAGTAAGCCTATCTTCATCAGGCTTTAACGAGCAGAGGTTGTTAGATAATTCAAATGGGAGCATAGGGATTACCCTATCTAAAAGATAAACGGAATTTCCTCTACTATATGCATCGGAATTTATTGAACTCTTCTCCTTTACGTAGTTTGCTACGTCAGCTATATGAACATATAGGATATAATTATCATTTACTTTCTCTATAGAAATAGCGTCGTCAAAGTCCTTGGCATCTGCCCCATCAATAGTAAAGGTCAAAAGGTCTCTAAAGTCTTTTCTCCCTTGTTTATCCTTTTCGCTAGGCGAATCTTCCAGCTTTCTAGCGTACTCTTTGGTTTCACTTGAAAATTCTGTTGGAAGTTCATACTTTTTAGCAATAGCCAAGACCTCAACGCCCACATCATCGACCCTGCCCAAAACCTCTATAATTTTTCCTCTAGGGTTTTTTTCCTTCTTTTTAAATTCCTTAATCTTTACAACTACCTTGTCATTGTTTTTAGCTCCATTCAGGTCTTCTGAAGCAATAAAAAGGTCATAGTTATAATTACCATCTAGGACTACAAAAGCGTATCCTTTTTTCTTATTTTTTTCTAGCCTACCAGTAAGGACCTTGTCACTTCTTTGAAGAATTTCGACAATTCGTCCTTCAGCCTTATAACCATCCTTTTTAGGCTTAATAACCTTAACTAAAACTGTATCGTCATCTAAGGCGTCTTTTAATTCTTTTTTATCGATAAATATATCGTCAACTCCCTCTTGATCAGCAATTACAAAGCCAAAGCCTCCCTTGTTGATTTTTAGGTTGCCCTTTATCAATACATCCTTCATTTCTATCTCCTAATATTTTTATGAATATATGTATAAAATCTATAGTAAAATATCTTATTATTTATTATATACCAAATCTAGCCTATATTAAAAAGAGTATATATTTTAGGAGGAAAAGCTCCATCATAAAATTTTAAATAAAAATAGGACTAGATTATATCTAGCCCTGGTTAATTTAACTTATAACTGTAACAATAGCTTATTAAAATAAACTAAAAATTATTATCAAATAATATAGTCTCTAAATAAGTTAATATGAAGTTACTACTTGGATAATACAGATATCATGATAGCTGATATCATAAATACTACCGCTGAAATTACCATAAGTCTTTGAAGAAGCTGTTCCCTTCCTCTTGATGCAGACTTACCAAAAACATTTGTTTCCGCACCAGATAAAGAACCCATTCCTTCAGTTTTTGGTTCCATAATCAAGCTAGCAACAATAATAATTACGCTTGATAAAACCATTAATACAATAAATAGTTTATCCATCTTTACCCTCTCTAAATTTCTCTACAATAGTTGAATTATACCAAAAATTCCTAATTCATTCAAGTTATAGAAAAAAAGTTCTTATTTTACAGTCACCTGGTCTATAATCTTTTCTAGGATCTTCTCCCCAATCCCCGATATTTCAAGTAGGTCCTGGGGACTCTTAAAACTATTCTCCTGCCTATACTCTATTATAGCTTGGGCTTTCTTTTCTCCGATTCCTGTCAGAGTCATAAGCTCTTCAAGACTGGCCTTGTTAAGGTTAATTTTAGAAGATTTATCCTTCTTGGATCCTCCACTTTCCCCTATGGGTGAACTTGGGTTAGATATATTCCCACCAGGATCTACATCTGACTCCATCGTCTCACCAATCTTTAAAATGTGGATCCGCATTTGGTCTTCTAGTATCATTGAAAGATTGATCTTAGATATGTCTGCATCTGCTTTTAGTCCGCCACAGGTCTTGACAAGATCATCCAATCTTGCGCCCTCTTTAAGCTTATAAAGTCCCTCTTTAACAACGGCTCCAGTGATGTGTATATAAATATCTCCAGTCTGGTCTTTTTCGTCACTCCCCTTAGTCTCCGTTTGGACATAAGGCTTATTATTAACCTTATCAACCTCAGATAATTGAGTGTTTCTTTTATTATCCAGCTCAGAAGAAGCTACTATAGAGTTCCCTTCTGTCTCTTCACTAGGGGACCTTTGAAAACTATTTTTTATTCTATTCCTATATCCTGAAATTAAAAATAGAACTCCTGCTACAACTAGTAAAATTCTTGATATTTTTATTTTTTTCATAACTCACCTTTCAGTGAGCTGTCATTAATCCCACAATTTCTCTAAATTATAGAAATCTCTTTGGTCTTTCGTAAATATGTGGACTATGATGTCTCCCAAATCAAGCAAGATCCAACCCCCATCTCTTAGGCCTTCTTTGCCATATACTTCATATCCGTCTTCTTCAATTTTTTCTTCAATTTCCCTGGCTATTGCCTTTGTTTGTAGGATTGAGCCAGCTGAAACAATTACGAAATAGTCTCCCACTGAAGACTTGTCGCCTATCTTGATGGTCTTTATATCTTCACCAAGTTTATCTTCACAAGCCTTAATAACTATGTCTAATTTCTCTTTCAAAATATCTCTCCTTATATTATCTCTTATCTTATAGGTATCATCATAGAATTTAACATTTTTACTCTCTAGGAAGGATATGGTATTATCCATGGAAGCTAGAACCCCCCTATTAAGGCTCTTTTCCCCCTCTCTTCTAATCCTATCAAGTCCGGGATAGTCTCGCCCATCCTCGATTGCATCTGCAAGAAAGAGAAGCTTATCAAGATCAGTCATCTCTAAGCTCCCTGTTGTATGAATTCTTATAGCCCTAAGCACTTCTTCATCAGTAAATCCGTACTCTTCTTTTGCTACAATTGAACCTAAAATTGCATGAAGCTTATACTTATCCCTTATATATTCATAAGGAATATCATATATATCCTTGTATTTGTCAAAATACTCTTCTTCCCTATGTTTGCAGCAATCATGCAACAAACACATAGCCCTAACCTTATCTTCATCAAAAGATAAATTAAAGTGGTCATTAAGCCAAAGTCCCTTTTCAACAACCCCAAGGGTATGGATGTACCTACTTTTTTTTAATACTTTTTTAAGCTTTTCTTTTGCCTGTTCAAAATTAAAATTACTCATAGTATCCATTCTCTTTAATATACTTCAATGACCTATCCGTCAATAGGTATCTAACACTCTTTCCCTCCCTTAGACTTTCTCTAATGAAGGTAGATGATATCTGCATCTGCAAATCATCATAATAATATATATCCATTCCAAGCTTCCTATACTCACTTAACTTATCCTTGATATCTGGGTCTTCAGGACGCTTAAAGATAACATAAGTTGCCATTTTAATAAGCTCCTCATACCTATACCAGCTATGAAAATTTATCAAGCTGTCCGACCCCATTATAAAGTAAAAGTCCGATTCTGGATAAAGCTCTTTCAACTTATTTATTACATCATAAGTATATGATGGACCTTCAATCCTAGCCTCAATATCCGATATTTCCAGCTTCCTATTAACCTCTGCCTCAATACGGCAAAGAGAAAGCCTATCTTCAAAATCCAGCAAGTCAACCTGCTTATGGTATGGATTTTTTGTTGGAACTAATAATAGCTTGTCCAAGTACAACCTTTCTATTGCCTGGTCAACCATAGCCAGGTGCCCTATATGCAAGGGGTTAAATGATGAACCAAATATCCCTATTTTCATCATTATGGTAGGTCAATAATATTTTTATCCGACTTCCTATAAAGGGTAATCTTAGAACCCAAGTGGGATACAAAGTCAGCATTTAGGGCTTCCAAAAGGTCTTGTACCATCTCTTCTTGGTCGTCCAAGTTATTATTTAGCACATTAATTTTAACTATTTCATTAGCCTCCAGTATCTGGTCTATTTGGCTAATTACATTAGGAGATAAACTATTTTTACCAATATTTATTTTGGCTTCTAACCTATTGGCAATCCCCTTCAAATAACTTCTTTGTCTTGAATTTATCATCTCTGCTCCTATTCGATATATTCCATTTCAAATCCGCTAATATTAATTATATCACCGTCACTTACACCCATATCCCTAATTTTCTCCATAACCCCCATATTTTCAAGATTACTTTCAAAATACATTATGGATTCATAATCGTCAAAGTTAGTCCTTCTAACCAACTCTTCAATAGGATAACCTTCAACCATAAATATATCTCCGTCTTTAAATACTTTAACTGTTGGGTCCTTTTCAAACAATTTATCCAGGTCAAGGTAGTCTTTTTCATCAAAGCTATCATAAACCTTATCTATTGTTTTTAACTTTTCAAATAGGGCATATTTTATTTCTTCGACCCCCTGGGTTGTAGCTGCTGATGATTCGTAAATTGAATAATCTGGATACTTTTTCTTAAACTCAATAAGCTTATCTTTAGCACCAGCTAAATCCATCTTATTAGCTACTATTATCATTTCTTTTTGTCCAAGTTTCTCATTATACTTGGCCATCTCATTCATGATTACTTCAAAGTCATCAATTGGGTCTCTACCCTCACTTCCCGACATATCTAGGACATGGCATAAAAGCCTTGTTCTTTCAACATGCCTTAGGAATTCGTGTCCAAGCCCAATTCCTTCGCTGGCCCCACTAATAAGTCCAGGTATATCAGCTATTACATAGGAATTTTCATAATCTACCTTTACTACTCCTAAGTTTGGAGAAAGGGTTGTAAAATGGTAGTTGGCAATCTTAGGCTTGGCATCAGATAAAATGGATAATAGAGATGACTTACCAACATTAGGTAGCCCAATAAAGCCAACGTCTGCTATTAGCTTTACCTCAAGTATAACCTCAATCTCTTGACCCTTTTCCCCTGGTTCAGCAAACCTAGGTGCCTGCCTAGTAGAATTAGCAAATTTAGCATTCCCTCTGCCTCCTCTTCCACCTTTTGCAACAATAAATTCTTGGTCTGGGTGGTTTAGGTCGCAGATTATTTTTTTACTATTGGCTTCCCTAACTAAAGTCCCAACCGGAACTTTAAGATAAAGGTCATCAGCCTTTTTCCCGAATTGCTTTTTGTTCCTTCCAGCTTCTCCAGCTTTTGCCTTATAATGTCTTTTGAACTTAAAATCCATCAGGGTCTGAACATTTGTATCGGCTTTTAGTATTATGGAACCTCCATTGCCCCCATCTCCACCTGCAGGACCTCCCGATGGTTCAAATTTCTCTCTCCTCCAGGCAATGGCTCCGTCTCCTCCATCACCCGACTTTAAATATATCTTAACTAAATCTATAAACATAATTTCCTCTTTAAAAAAAGCTTACCTAAAGGTAAGCTTTGATCATTACGCTAATTGTTCTTGTGGATAAACACTTACTTGCTTCTTGTCTTTGCCAACTCTTTCGAATTTAACAACGCCATCAGCCTTAGCAAATAAAGTATCATCTGATCCCTTTCCAACATTATTACCTGGATGGATCTTTGTACCTCTTTGTCTAACTAATATATTACCAGCTAAAACAAATTGGCCATCAGCTCTCTTAACGCCTAGTCTTTTAGCTCTTGAATCCCTACCGTTTCTAGTTGAGGAAACCCCTTTTTTACTAGCGAAAAATTGTAAATTTAACTTTAACATGTCTACACCTCCTCGTAGTACACTTCAATAAACTCTTGGTATGCTCTTAACAAGTCGATCATCCCTAGCTCATAGCTTCTCATGACTATTTGTGTGTCCCTTAGTCCTTGTTCACCTAGTGACTCTAAAGCTATATCCAAACTTATGAAATCATCTTCTTGTTTATAATAAATCTCTTTATTAGGCTTTAATTTAACTACTGCCTCAAGGGTATTTATTGTATTGATAGTCAGCATCGATACTGCGGAACAAACTATATCCTTGCCTGGGTCATCATAATTTGCATGCCCAGATACTTCAAAGCCTGAAATCTTCTTATCTTTAGTCTTTAATATAAGCTCAATCATTATCCTTGGATTGAGTTAATCTTAATCTTTGTGAATGGTTGTCTATGACCTTGTTTTTTCTTATAGCCTTTTTTAGCCTTGTACTTAAAAACAACGATCTTTTTAGCCTTACCATGTTCGATAACTTCTGCAGAAACCTTGGCACCTTCTACAACTGGATTACCAATCTTAGTTCCTTCTTCGCCAGAGATCATTAGAACTTGATCGAAGTCTACTGTTGAACCAGCTTCAACCATCAATTTTTCAACATTAAGGATATCTCCTTCTTTAACTTGGTATTGCTTACCACCTGTCATTATAACTGCGTACATGCGTGCACCTCCTCATTTCATTACTCGCCGATTTAGGTGACTTTGCTTTATGCCTAAATCGTGCGGTTTACACACTCAAATATTATACCCTGACTAGTTAATTAAGTCAATGATTATTTGACTATCATCTCATAAAGTCCCATCTTTGTAAAGGAAAATATTTGGGCTCTAACTCCATACTTTTTCAAAGCCTCTTTAAATTCCCTATCTATTAGTTTCATCTGGCTTTCATCCATTCTTACAAAGTCGATCACAAGCATATTTTTTATACTTTTAATAGCAATCAACCTAGCTAAATCATCTAGGCAAGACCTATTAACAAGAAAGCTGTGAATTTTTTTATCGTGGTCCAGCTTAAATCCAGAAGCATTGATATCTATTACATTTAGGGCCTCAGTAGTATCAAAGACTAGCTCTACACCTGAATGACATTTAATTACCCTTGATTCAAGCTCACTTGTAGCCCTATATATCTCCAGCTTATTCTTCCTATTAAAGCTTGGATCAACTACTAGTCCTTTAAGGTCAGAATATTCCTTATCAGAATATACTGGGTATGGCAAAGAATCTATAAAGTTTTGTAGCCTATTATTAGCTAGCAGTAGCTTTGGGCTGGGTAAAAAGTTTTTAGTTTTGCTAATATTTTCGAAGCTTTGCTTTAATATTTCTTCTTTTTTATCTATCTCATCTTTATCAAGCTTTTTACCAGCTGTCCTGAGAATTACTTTGTAAGTATCCTTATTCTTGAGTTTCTTAAGGACGATAAAACCATCCGTTAAGGTATAATGTCCTGTTAGGTCATGGAGCTTATGGTCCTGTGATTCTCTTACTAATTCAACGATTACATGGTCATTAGCTTTTATTCCATCATCGGCCTTTGCGGCCTTTAATAGCCCCTTCTTTTCAAGACCGAGGTCAACAACAAAGGCCTTCAAAGCTTTTATATATTTTTCAATGGGAGCCCTGTAAATGTTTCCCTCAAGCCCTCCAAACCTTTTGTATTGAATTAGCCTTCCATTTTCTATAAGACCCACATTTATATACTTGTTCTTTTCCTCTATGAAAGCATATTTCTCAGTCATATTATCTCTTGAAGAATCTTTTTATTTTAGCAAAAAAACCATCTTTTTTAGCTTTTTCTTCTTTTTCAGGAAGCTGTTCACCTTCTTCGGCTTCTTTGTTTTCTAAAGCTTCCCCTTCATCTTCTTTTTCCACTTTTTCAGTTTCTTCTTTTTCAGGAAGCTGTTCACCTTCTTCGGCTTCTTTGTTTTCTAAAGCTTCCCCTTCATCTTCTTTTTCCACTTTTTCAGTTTCTTCTTTTTCGATAACTTCTGTCTTCTTATTTGCAACTGCTTCTAAATTATCAGAGCCTTCCTTACTTTTTTCAGTCTCTTTATTATTTTCTTCTCTCTCTCTTGCTTTTTCTTCATCTTCATTGTCCAGCTTAGAAGGCTTATCACCACTAAAGTTTACCAGGTCAGCAGATTTATCAAGGTCTAGAAGATCATCTATAGAATAAAGGACATATATATTTTTATAAGTGTAGTCTTCATCATCTAGTTCTTCTAACTCATTTAAAAGTTTAGAAATATCAACTTTGATCTCTTCTTTTTTTATAGTTGATGGCAGAATATGAAAGTCGTCCTCAAATTCGCAAACGGCTTTTTCAAAGTCACATACATCCTTGAAATAATCATAGGAATTATATACCATAAATTCTTCTACTTTTAGCCCATTTTCGATTGCCCTATTCTCTTGGAATAGGTTTACTAGCAACAATTTTTCCTGCCTCTTATGTTCTAAATACTCAATTATCTTAGGTGTGTCTTCTTTTGGATTTTCCGTTCTTAAATAAGTTACTTTCATTTTTATTCCTCTTTATCTTTATAGCTTATAGGCTAACAGGTTTTAACAATATTTTTGTTTTCATTTGCCTAATCTCTACTTTCAAATTCTACCCACTGACCTGAATTAGGTATAGGGTGGTCATCTTCCTCGTGAGAATTTTCATTATTGCCTCTATGACCTGCATTTTCATGCGCATCAATATGGTTGTCTTCCTGAATTTGATTGTCAGTCAAATTGCTACTTTCTTTAGCTTCTATTTTATCATTTTCACTAAATCTAACCCTATCAAACCTTGGGTCTTTTTTCACTAATTTATAATATGAATATACTACATCATTAAAGACCTTTGCTGCATCGATGCTCGTATTTCCTTGTACTAGCAATACAGTTACAGCAATTTCTGGTTCATCAAAAGGAGCAAATCCAATTTCCCAAACGAAGTTTTTATATTTTTTTCCTGTCTTAGGGTCAATACTTTCACTCTGGGCTGTACCAGTCTTTGTCCCCATTTCGAAAGGTAGTTTAGAATGGTTGTAGTTGTTAGCTGAAGCCCTTCTCATCCCTTCTTTGACTTCCTTAAAATATGATGCCTTTATTCCCACATCTTTTTCTTCAGGCTTATTTACATATATATCCTTGGTATTATCATAGTTGCTAATTTTTTTAACAAAAGTTGGCTTAACCTTTTTTCCTTCATTTGCAATTGTTGACGCTAAACCATTTAACTGAATTGGCGTGTAGGCATTTTGTCCTTGACCAATAACCATGTTTAAGGAGTCGGACTTAGTCCATACCGCTTGATTTAAATAAGAATATTTTATCATATCAGCTAGGCCAACCTTCTTATCTTCAAGTTTTTTTTCTGCATGGTAGCCCATTTCCTCAAGCCTAGTTATAACATCATTTCTAGACATTTCAGTTCCACCATCAATCCATTTTCCTATTTCATTAGCATCTTTAACAAGCTGTTCAGAGCTTTTCTTTATATCTTCCTTAATATATTTATCAAGGTTGTTAAATAGGTAGTTTCTTAGCCTACTTCTAATTATATTTTTCTTATCATAAAGACTTGGTGAATATCCCTTACTTTCTATTGGAATATTTATTTCTAAACCACTTTGTTTATTTAATCCCAGACTGTCAATTGTTTTCTCAACGTCTTCTAGACCGACTTTTACATCTAGTTCACCAGGCTTCTTTGGGTTTTGACCAAGACCTAGTGAATAGAAATAGTAGTTACAAGAAACTTTTAAAGCATCATATAAGTTAATAGGTCCATGGGTTGAATGTTGAGCTGTATATATTAAACAATTAAATCTGCTATTGCCAATGTCTATAAACCCATAACAGGTTATATTTTGTTTAGGATCCAAGCCTTTTTCCAAGGCTGCCAATGATATGACGGTCTTAAATGTAGATCCAGGTGGTAGGGCTGCCTGAGTTACCAAATTCATCAGGGGCTTGCCATCATAGACTCCTGCATCATTCATCTCACTTAGGCTTTTCCAGTCATAATTTGAAATCCCATTTACAAACATATTAGGGTCAAAGTCAGGATATGAAACAGATGCTAGTACTTCTCCAGTCTTAACGTTGGTAACTATAACTGCCCCAGTTTCCATGGTAGGAACTTTTTCTACTTTTCTTTTTCCAAGGTAGGACATGTATTCATTACCAGTTCTCTTGGCTTCAATCATATCCTTTAAAATGTTCTCAACATCCCTTTGGAAGTTCATATCTATAGTTGTGTGCAGGTTATTACCTGGGACTGAAGGTATCTCTTCAATCGTATCGGTGGTATTACCAAAAACATCTGTATATACTAATTTTCTACCATTTGTTCCCCTAAGTGTATCCTCAAAGCTTTCTTCTAGGCCAGTCTTTCCAATTACATCATCTGAAGAATATTTCCTATGTTCTACATATTCTTTTATTTCAAATTCGTCTGAAATTTTACCTAGATAACCTAAGCTATGTGAAAATGAATTTGCAAATGGATAATATCTATTGGGTTGTACCACAACTTCAAATCCTAGGTCCTTTGGTAGTTTTTCTTCCACTTCAACAAGGGTCTTTCTACTGATATTTCTAGCCAAATTAATTGGCTCATAACCCTTATATCCTGCAGTACTCAATTTATTATATATGGAGCTGATAGCAAATGCCTCATAAAGCCCATAATTTTCTAAATTGTATTTATCCATGTAGATTTTAATAAAATCATCTACGCTAATATCCTTTTCAACCTTATTCTTCTCTAGAAAATCAGCCTTATCTTTCTCATAGCTATATATCCATTCAGACCTCATAATATGAGGATATATATTATTTGAAAACAAGCTTTTTTCTGCTAGGCCAACTATATTTTTGCTGATTATAAAGTCATCCAAGATGTTGTGCTTATCAGCCATCCTTATAAGATAGTCTAGGGCTTTTTCGTCCCTATCCTTCCCATCTGCATAGTAAATGTCAACCCCTGATTTATCATCACTTAGCTTGTAATTTATCTCAGTGTCAAGACCAATTCCATTTAACTCATTTATTAATTGTTCAGCTGGAATTACTAGTTTCTTATTTTCATCTTCCCCTACTGAACTAAGCAAACTCGTAAGGGTTTTTTCCTTGACTAATGCAATAAAATCAGACTTTGCATCGCTTTTTATGCTAATCTTATCAGATATCCTGTGAAGCTGAGCCTTATTTTCTATATAATTAATATCCGTATTATAACTGATACCAGTAATATTAACATTGCCTTGAAGTCCCTTTTTCTCTAAAATTGAATATACTAGTTTTCTGCTTAAAGGGTGGCCCATCAGATTGTAATATAAGGAATCGTCATCCTTAATAGTCCTAAGAAGAAATTGTTTTGCTGTTTCTCCCTTTTTTATGACTTTATTTTTTACGAGTTCTTCGTATCTTTCATTCTCTACAAAGGCAAAAGTAATTCCATTGTCTTTTTTAACCTTTATAGGTAGATTTCTCCCTCTTTCTTCTAGGTAATCCATTATCCTATTTATTGGATAATAGTAGTAGTCACCATTAGTCCTACCAATAACCTCTTTAGAGTTAATTATTTCATTTATCAGGTTGTTCTTTTTCACAATTTCTACCACTTTTTTAGTTGGTGATTCTTCGTTAGTGAAATAATCATTAGGGTCCTTATAGACAAATTGATAAATACCTATAAAGAAGTCTTCAAGGTAGGGAACCCCATCTTCTTCTAAAATATGAACTAGGTTAAGAAGAACTTCATTCTTCTCTTCAGTATCTACCCTCTTAAACCTGTCTACATATACATTTAAATTATATATTGGCCTATTACCTGCTAGAAGTTGTCCATTCCTATCATAGATATTTCCCCTCGTAGCTTTTTCATTAATCTGTTTTTTCCTTGTATTATCAGCCTGCTTTTTAAAATCATCTCCCCTTACGACAGACATATCAAAAAGTGTATAGAAAAGAAGTCCAAAAGCACATAAGGCAATTACACCAATAATTATCAGTCTATTCTTCCGCATAGAATCCCCTTCCTATTAATAAAACTTTTCTCTTCTCTTAAAAACAAGCTTATCAAATATTAGATATACAAGCATATAGCAAGCTACTGACGTAAACAGTTTATATACAAGTCCATAGGTAAAATCAATAAAGAAATTGCCCCCTATTGACTTGCTCCCATCAATAATTCCAACTATAAGCATGTATAAGTCATTAAAAAGTACAGCTAGGGAGGTTGCAATCAATCCGGTCCTGATTGAAGCAAAATCTACCTTTTTCTTCTTTAATACAAAATAACTTATTAAATAAAAAGCCAAAGCCCTTATCCCTAAGTAATTAGAAAAGTAGATATCCAGAAAAAGTCCAAGAAAAATACCATAGTAAGTTATTTTGTCATTTTTCGCCCTTAAGGATAAATAGACTATTATGGGGATGCTTAAGCCGGGTGATACGCCAAATACTTCAAAAACAGGCATTACAGAAGTATCTAATACTATATTCATTATAAAGATTATTATCATTTTAACCATTTATAGCCTGCCTTCCTTAATCCCCTATCGTATTTCTAATTATGAAAACATTATATATTTTCATAAAATTTATAGGACTTTTTATCTTCACCAACTTGCTTAGCTCATCATCCGATTCCCTTACTTCTTCAACCTCTCCAATCAGGATACCTTTTTTGTAGACTCCGCCGATACCAGATGTAAGTACTAGGTCTTTTTTAGTTATTTTCGTTGATTTATCGAGCATATATCCTTCAAAAAGCCCACCTGTCCTAGAATTAATAACTCCGAGGTCTGAAGTGTTTTTGTGCATAAATGTAAGGTTGAATTTATCGTCTTTGATACTTACAACCCTGCTGGTATTCTTATAAACTTCGTCAATCTTCCCAACTAAGGCATTGGGGCCGCTTATATTCTTATCTGTAAAAGCAGCCACGACAATGTCATTTTTCTTTAATTTAGCATCTGCCCCTTTATTAATAATAAAGTTATTAAAAGTATTTGAGCCATCAAGGGCAATTACCTTAGCCTTTATGAGCTTGTCATTTTTCATAAGCTCATATTCTTCTTTTAGGATTTCTTGACCATTTACAACTGTTTGAAGTTTATTGATATCCTCTTTTAGCCTTGTGTTTTCCTCTTTCAATTTGTTGACCATTTCCCTATTAGGCTTAGTTCCAACTAGGTTATCTACAAGCCCCCTTAAACCATTACTTACAGAAGAAGCTAGGTTATTAATTGGCTTAACCACTGTAAATAATATATTTGATGATAATATTGTAGATTTTGGTACAAGGGAAGAAAACACAATTAGTGCTATCAAAATTATAAGCTTAATATAATGTTTTTTATTGCTCTCTTTTTTTCTATAATATAACATCTTATTTCCTACTACTTCTAAACTTATCTAAGTTGGCCATCATTATTCCAGCCCCTCTTGCTGTATCTTCAAATGGACTTTCTGACCTAACTACCTTAATATTGAGAGTTTCTTCAATCATTTCTACAAGTCCATCCATCAGAGAAAGTCCCCCTGTTAAGATTATCCCATTATTAATAATGTCACTGGATAATTCTGGCGGATTTTTTTCTAATATATATTGAATTTTATCAACTATAGTAGAGATTTCTTGTCTAATAGCATTATTAAGATCTGATGAAAATACATTTACGGTCTTTGGCATTCCTGAAAGTATGTCCCTTCCACTAACAGGAAGGCTCTTTTCTTTTACATCTGATTCATATGATGAGTCTAGATCTAATTTTAGGTTTACTCCCTCATTTTTCAAGTACTCAGCTGTTAAAAAGCCTATATTTACTGCGTATTTATCATAGATATAATCAATTATTCTCTGGTTAAGAAAGTCTCCTCCGGCTTTAATAGTTTCTGAGGCCACTATACCATTTAAGGATAATATGGCAATTTCTATATTACCAGCCCCCATATCCACAATCATATATCCATCTGGTTTATCTAGGTCAAGCCCTAATCCAATTGCAGCAGCAAGGGCTCCCTCAACAATATAGACTCCCCTAACATTAGAATATATACAAGCATCTTCAATGGCTCTAAGTTCAACTTCCGAAACTCCTGCGGGAGCTGTTATATTCACATTTGGTTGAACAAGAGAGACTCCTGGCATAGCCTTTTTTATGCAATGTTCAAGTAGGGTTTTTGTGATATCAAAATCTGAAACAACACCGTCTTCCAGAGGTTTAATAACTGAAATGTTTTCAGGAGTCTTCCCAATCATATTAAACGCCTCCCTACCAAAGGCAATAACCTCTCCTGTTATATTATCGAGTGCAACTACGGCAGGCTCATTTAGCACTATTCCTCTGTCTGCCACATGGACTAAAACATTGGCTGTCCCCAAGTCGATAGACAAATCTTTGGCAAAAATTCTAAAGTATCCCATTTTATCCTCAAATCAAATTCTTTTCCTTAAAGCTAACATGCTTATTCGCTCCAACAACAATATGGTCCAAAACATTTATCCCTAGCAAATTCCCGACCTCTACAAGTCTCTTAGTAACCCTTATATCCTCGGAACTCGGATTAGGGTCACCACTCGGGTGGTTATGGACCAGAATAATAGAATTCGCCGATTTCTTTATAGCATTTTTAAATACCTCTCTAGGGTGAACTATGGTGTAATTAATAGTTCCCACAGAAATTGTATCAATAGCTATAAGCTTATTCTTTGAATCTAAAATTAATATTACAAATTCTTCAGTAGAAGAGTGCTTATAATGCTCGTAAAAGTATTGTGCAACAGTATCGGGGCTATTGTAGGAAATTTCATCCATCCTATCTTTCATCCCTAGCCTCCTCCCAAGCTCTAGACCTGCTAGAATCCTGGTTGCTTTAGCCTTTCCAATCCCCTTTATTTCCATAAGCTCATCCACGAGGGAATAAAGAAGGGCTTTTCCAGGGAAGATATCCTCTAAAATCTCCCTAGCCAAATCAAGAGCACTAAACTCCCTAGTACCACTTCCTATCAATATAGCCAAGAGTTCATCATTATTAAGCTCATTAATCCCAAGCCTAATCAACTTCTCCATTGGCCTATCTTCTTCTACAATATCCATCATTTTCTTGCTTCGTTCTACCATTAAGTCTCCTTATTTATAGTATCTTTTTCAAATGTGAAGATACATTAAATGCCCCCAAACCTACAAAGTATCCAGTTACTATTGCTACAAATGTAAGGAAGGGAAAGTAAGTAAAAACCATTATGCTACCAAGAATATAACTTGCTACTGTTACCTGAGCTAAATTGTGAAATACTGCACCAATTATACTCACTCCGACAATAGAAAAAACCTTGTTAGCATATCTTAAAGCAAGTCCCATCATGCAGGTCGAAAGAAGTGCACCTGCAAAACTATATATAAAGCTGGGTCCAAATCCAGTTATAAGCATAAGTAATACGGATTTTAAAAGGGCTACTTGAAAGCCTCTCTTAAATCCAAAAACAATCAGGGCTACCAATATAATCATATTAGATAAGCCCAATTTAGCGCCTGGAACAGCTATCGGAAGCGGTATCATGCTTTCGATAAGGGATACCGCTAGAGCAATAGCAACCAGAAGGGCTGTAAAAATCTGTTCTCTTAAATCCTTCATATAAATAAAATTATTTTAATAGTTTATATTATCAATCTCTTTTTCTTCATTATCATAGTTTCCCGCCTTATACTCGATTAAGAGTCTATTAGGTAAACATACGATAACCTGTCCCGGCTTGGTAATCTCTCCTTGTTTGACGTCAAGTTTGTCTGGGCAATCTGCCTCGATTACCCTTACGGATTCATCTCCTATTTCAATCACGTTCCTTCCAAACTCCGTCTTTATTTCATAGGTCTTACCAACCATATCTTTTGAAAATTGAATTTTTTTTATTTCATTTCCATCAACTTTTATACTAATATATTTCCCAGAAGCCTTGCTGGCAACTGAAGATATCATAATAGCTAAAATCACACTAAAAATAGAAAGAAATACTATTAATATCTTATCTCCTTTTGTAAGTTTCATCAAAACCTCTTAAAGCCTTATTTTATCACTTATATAATTTCTTATCAAAATTACTTTAGTAAATTATTTATCAGTTGAAAGCTTCATATCTCCAGCTTTCAGCCAACCCTTTTTCCTCATCAAGCTTGCTGTTAAATAAGATATTAGAGCTGGTAAAATGAAATGCATTATGATAATTGGCAAGACTGCCTTTTCACCCATAACAGAATAAGTTGAAAATTGTCCAACCAGTCCACTAGTACCCATTCCAGATCCAGCCTTTTCTGCCTCCATCTTAAAAACCATAGTAGATATCGGTCCTAAAATAACAGATGATACTACAGCAGGTAGCATGATTATAGGCTTCTTTATGATATTGGAAATCTGAAGCATAGATGTTCCTATCCCCTGAGATATCAAACCACCAAAGCCATTATCCTTATATGAAGCAACAGCAAATCCTATCATGTGACTAGCCCCTCCAACTACAGCAGCTCCTGCAGCAAGGCCATTTAGTCCCAAGCTTATTCCTATGGCAGCAGAACTAATAGGAAGGGTTAGAATAATACCCATAAGAGCAGATACGATAATTCCCATTACAAAGGGTTGTTGTTTGGTTGCAAAGTTAATCAGTTCACCGATAGCATTCATCATATCGGCGATATATGGACTTAGGTAATAGCCTGCTAGTCCGCCTGTTATTATAACAGTCGCTGGAAGTAGAATTATATCGACCTTGGTCTTTCCTGCCAGCCTCCTACCAATTTCAGCTCCTACTAAGGCTGAAACAAAAGCTCCTACAGGCTCCCCTATACTTATTATTGTATGTCCATCAACATTACTTACCGCCCCTCCTCCAATTGCACCTGCTATCATTGAAGAAAAAACTACCAGTCCCGGAGCATCTAGGGCAAAAGCAACACCTGCACCTATTGCAGGGGCCATTAACTTTTGAGCCATAGATCCGAATGTAACTAACAAGTCCCAATGGATCAAAAGCCCTACTTGTTTAAGAATAAGTCCAATTAATAAAGAAGAAAACAGCCCTAAAGCCATTCCATTCAACACCTTTATAAAATACTTCTTCACGATAATCCTCCATATATTGTTTTATATATTATACAATAAATTCTTGTTTGATATAAAAAAGAAAGGGGATAAAAATGAAAAACCCCTTCCTTTTTATTTTAAATTAGTTAAATAAATTATAAATTAAAGATTCAACGATTATCTCTTTATAAAATATTCTTCATACCAGGTTAAGAACATATATATAGTCCAAAGTTTCCTATGCTGTGGTCTTTTTCCAGAAAGATTTTGTTCAATTAAATCCTGAAGCATATCCACGTCAAAGAATTTTTTTGCCAGGTCACCAGTTAATTTTTCAGTTATAACCTTACTGTACTTTTCTTCTTTCAGCCAATTTCTCACTGGTACAACATAGCCCTTCTTCTTCCTTTTTGCCCAATCTTCAGGTAGGTGCTTAAGTGCTGCCTCTCTAAAAGCTATTTTAACCTTATCTCCTTGAATTTTTAAATTGTCAGGTAAGGTCCTTGCAAAGTCCAATAGGTCTTCATCCAATAATGGCGTAACCAGTTGAACAGAGTGACCGATATTCATCCTGTCTGCCTTTAAAGCTATATCATTAACCATCCATACATGGAAATCTAAATATTGTTTCTTTTGAATATCAGTCTTATCTTTTACCTTGTCAAAGTATGGTTCAAGTAGTTCCTTCACCTTAGGAGCCTTTTTATACTCATCCTTTACAATAGAAAAAGCCTCATTTTCATGAAAAATTTTAGCCTGTCCAATATACCAATCTTCTGTTGGGAGTCCCTTTATCAAAAAGTTCTTCCCTTTGAAATCCTTATCATTCTTAAGCATTTTCCCTCCTATAGACCTCCTAATTGCTTTAGGAAGCTTCTTATAAAGGTTCATATACTTAGGGTCTGTGTATTCATAATACCCTCCAAAGAACTCATCAGCACCTTCTCCTGATAAGACGGCATGAGTGTAGTCCTTTATCCTATCTGAAAGAAAATACATTGGAATTGCGGAAAGATTTGCAAATGGCATGTCACACATATAGGCTATCTCATTAACCTTGTTAAAAGATTTTTCTGATCCGATAACTTCTGCAATATGGTCTGCTCCAATTATCTTTGAAAGGTCTTTTGCATTATCTATTTCAGAAAATTCCTTGTCATTATAGCCAACAGTAAATGTCTTTTTTGGTCTAAATCTAGCTGCCAAATATGAACTATCAACACCACCTGACAAAGATTGTCCAATCATAGACCTATCCTTGAAATACTTTGACTTTTTTTCTATAGATAATCCAACGAGATGGTCAATCTTTTTTACAGCCTCATCTAGACTTATATCTTCCTCTTCAAAGACAACATCCCAATATCCTTCAACCTTCATTTCTCCGTCTATGTAATCTATTACGACTGCTGGAGGAAAAGAGTATACGCCTTTAAAAAACGTTTCCTTTAATGTAGGCGATTGGAAAATCAAGAATGGAACTAAGGCATTTTCATTAAGTTCTTTCTTGAAATCAGGGTGTTTAAGTAGGGCCTTTGTCTCAGAAACAATAATTAGCCCCTTATCTGTCTGGTAGTAATAAATAGGTTGGGTTGCAAACCTATCCCTAATAATCTTAATATTTGAAGTCTTTTTTTCATAGAAGATGATTACATATCCTCCCTTCAATATATTAGCCAGGTCCCTATATCCTACCTTGTATAGGTCAGCTAACATCTGAGCAGGACTTTCAAAATCTTCTTTTTTACAAGCTACCTTATACTTTTCAGCCAAGTAGTCGACATCTGTTATATATCCATTAAGGAGAACAAGTAGGTCCTCATCTTCATACATTTCCTTTTTATCAAACTCATAAGATAGGTCTAGACCATTATAGCCTAGACAAAATTTACTATCTTCATATTTTAGCCTATAATCTGGTCCCCTATGCTTAATCAAATCAAGCATTGAATCTAAAAGACCTTCCTCATTACTTGTATTTAAATAACCTACAAAACCAGCCATACCCTATCCTTTCTTAGCAAGATCAACAGCCTTTTGGGCTAAAATTAATGTTGGATCAATGCAATTAT